>NZ_SAUF01000001.1:792500-1122523 GCF_004023665.1 Afifella aestuarii | reverse complement strand
GCCCAGAACGTCCAGCAGGCCGCCGAAGGGACCCAGGAAGTGTCGACGAGCATCGTCTCGGTGTCGCGGGCGGCCAACGAGACCGGACGCGTCTCAAGCGAAATCGTGCAGGCTGCCGGCGACCTCGACAGCCAGGCCGAGAACTTGCGCAGCCAGGTCGATGCCTTCATCGGCCGCGTACGGGCTGCCTAATAACAGAGCATCACAATGCTCGTCTTTTGATTTGCGTCGGCCCGCCGGGCCGGCGCGACCCTTGCAGGAGTTCGGAAAATGAAAATAAGTCATAAAATATATATGATGCTGGGCGTGCTAGGCGTCGCAAGCATCTTTGTCGGGGGAATGGGTCTTTATGCTTTGAAGCGTAGCGAGAATTTGGCCGAACGCTACGCCCGCAACGCGGAAATGACGATCCGCATGGAACGGGTCAACGGCCTTATCTCCAAAGTCGTGATGGATTCACGCGGCATCTATGTGAGCAAGACACCGGAAAAGACGAAGGCGTTCGCCGCAGGCCTCATGCAGAGCCTCGACGAACTCGACGCCGCTGCCGCCGAAGCGCGGAGTTTCGTCAGGACGCCGGAGAGAGCCAAAGCCTTCGACAGGGTTCTCGCAGGAATCGCCGAGTTTCGCGACTACCGCACCGAGACCGTCCGCCTCGGCCTCGAGGTCTCGCCAGCTGCAGCCAATGCACAAGGCAACACCGACGAAAACCGGGCGAACCGCAAGGCTCTGCAAACCGACGTCGACGCCGTGAGAGCCGATCTCCAGCACGAGCTGAAGCCGATCCTTGCCGAGATGTCCACCCTTGGAGAGCGCATGACGCTTCTGATCGTGGCAACGATGCTGATCGGGCTCGCAGCCGGCGCTACCATTGCCGTGTGGATCGGTACGCGTCAGATCAGTCGCCCCCTCACCCGCGTCAGCGGTACGCTGAAGCGCATGGCGGCCGGCGATCTCGACGTGACAATCGAACAGAACCGTTCCTCCGACGAGATCGGAGAGCTGTGGGGCACCACGGAGCACTTCCTTCAGGAGTTGCGCGAGAACGAACGGCTGCGCGCCGAACAGCAGCAGGCAGGAGCGCAGGCGGAAGAGAAGAAGCGCCAGATGATGAACGCGCTCGCAGACGATTTCGAACGCGAGGTCTCAGGCGTCGTCCGCTCGGTCGTTTCGGCGGCAGCACAGCTTAAACAATCCGCCTCCACCATGGGGGCCTCGGCGCAGGAAACAAACCAGCAGTCGACCGTGGTTGCGGCCGCCGCCGAACAGGCGACGACCAACGTCCAGACGGTCGCATCGGCCGCCGAAGAGCTTGCCGCCTCGGTCCGTGAGATCGGTCAGCAGGTGTCGATGGCCGCGAGCGTCGCCGACCAGGCGAACGGTCAGGCCTCCAATACCAGTGAAGTGGTTCGCGGTCTTGCCTCCAGCGCGCAGCGCATCGGCCAGGTCGTCAATCTGATCACCGATATTGCCTCGCAGACCAATCTGTTGGCCCTCAACGCCACCATCGAGGCGGCACGGGCCGGCGAGGCCGGCAAGGGTTTTGCCGTCGTCGCCATGGAAGTGAAGACGCTCGCAGAACAGACGTCCAAGGCAACCGGCGAGATCTCGCAGCAGATCACGGCCGTGCAGGAAGCCACCCACGAGGTCGTCAAGGCCATCGAATCGATCACCGGCACGATCAAGCAGATCGACGAGATTTCTTCGACGATCGCCTCCTCGGTCGAGGAGCAGGGCTCTGCCACCGGCGAGATCGCCCAGAACGTCCAGCAGGCTGCGCAGGGCACCCAGGAGGTGTCGACGAGCATCGTCTCTGTGTCGCGTGCGGCCAACGAAACCGGGCGGGTTTCCGGAGAGATCGTGCAAGCGGCAGGCGATCTTGACAGCCAGGCGGAGAATCTCCGTGCGCAGGTCGACGCGTTCATCGGCCGAGTGCGTGCCGCTTAACTCGCAGATTACGGGACCGGCTTAGCCGGATCACCGACCTATTTAACGCTCCGACAGGCCCGCCGAAAGGGGGGCCTGTTTGCGTCTGTGGCCCAAAGAATACGGCGCTCGGGCCCATCCAAAATCACCCGCAGAATACATCCAGAAAGAGATATTTCGACAAGCTACACGCAAGTCTTGAGTGGTTTTGTCCTGTCTGCGAGGCGAGACGAGGTCCGCGAATCGTCTGAGATTTCAGCGTCTTCAGCACACTTCACTTGCACGCAAATCACCGCTGCAATGCCACGGGGCATCGGAGGGCGTATCCCACAGGCACAAGAAATGCGGCCTGTTTGGCCGCCCGGTCAGTCCGTCAGTCCGTCAGTCCGTCAAGCCGTCGGCTGCGAGCAGACGACGGACAGGTCCGTCCAAATGCATGTCGGACGATCTGACACCCGACACTGCACGTGCAGCAGACAATTACCCCGGCAGGCGAGCCATCAACTGCCAGCTACGAGCAAGCTTTGAAAGCTAGATGCTGGGCAGGCTCGGAACGGAGAACGTGATGAAGCTGAATTTGAAATCAACGCTGACGGCGATTTTCGGCGTCCTGGTCGTCCTTATGGTCGCCCTCGGCTGGACGTCCGTAAGCAAACTCGCTCAGATCCAGGCGAACGTCGAGAATGAGGCGACCAACTGGGTTCCGAGCATCGACACGATCAACAAGATCAACACGACCACCTCCGACCTGCGCATTGCGCAAATCGCCAATCTCATGGCGACGGACCCCGAGGCCAAGCAGACATTGAAAACTGCGATTGCCGCTAACATCGAGAAAATCGCCACGCTTCGCGCCAAGTACGAGCCGCTGATTTCCTCCGATGAGGAGCGCAAGCTCTATCAGGACTTCTCCGCCAAGTTCACCGAGTACCTCAGCCTCGAGCCGCAGGTCGCCCGCTTCATCGAAGCCGGACAGACCGCGGAAGCCAACGACCTGCTCACGGGTCAGATGAAGCGGATCTTCGATTCCTTCTCCAACGACCTGATGAGCGCCGTCCAGATCAACAACGAGGGCGCCGCAAGCGACTACGAGAAGTCGGTCTCGGCCTACAATTCCGCGCGGCTGCAGCTCTTCATCGCCATCGCCTTCGGCGTCATCATTGCAGGCGCCGCGATGGTCTACGTCTCCACCGGCGTGATCCGCCCGATCGGCCGCATCACCGGCGTCATGACCGATTTGAGCGCCGGCAAGCTCGACACCGAAATCCCGTATGCCGACAAGCAGAACGAGATTGGCGAAATGTCGAAGGCGATCGCGATCTTCCGCGACGGTCTCGCCGAGGCCGAGCGTCTGCGCGGCGAACAGGAAGAGCTCGCTGCGCGCGCCGAAGAAGACAAGCGCAAGGCCATGCACGCACTCGCCGACGATTTCGATCGGGAAGTCTCGAGCATCGTGCGCACGGTGGTCTCCGCCGTCACCCAGCTGAAGCAGTCGGCCTCCACGATGAGTTCATCCGCAGAGGAGACCAATCGCCAGTCGACCGTTGTCGCGGCCGCCGCCGAACAGGCGACGACCAACGTCCAGACGGTCGCCTCCGCAGCCGAGGAACTTGCCGCCTCCGTCCGTGAAATCGGTCAGCAGGTGTCGATGGCCGCCAACGTCGCCGGGCAGGCGAACGGTCAGGCGTCGAACACCGGCGAAGTGGTCCGCGGTCTTGCCGCCAGCGCCCAGCGCATCGGCCAGGTCGTCAACTTGATCACCGACATCGCCTCACAGACCAATCTGCTGGCCCTGAACGCCACCATCGAAGCGGCCCGCGCCGGTGAAGCCGGGAAGGGTTTTGCAGTCGTCGCCATGGAAGTGAAGACGCTCGCCGAGCAGACATCCAAGGCCACCGGCGAGATCTCTCAGCAGATCACTGCCGTGCAGGAAGCAACCAACGAGGTCGTCAAGGCGATCGAGTCGATCACCGGCACGATCAAGCAGATCGACGAGATCTCTTCGACGATCGCCTCCTCGGTCGAGGAGCAGGGCTCTGCCACCGGCGAGATCGCCCAGAACGTCCAGCAGGCCGCGCAGGGCACTCAGGAGGTTTCCTCCAACATCGTCGCCGTCACGAGTGCCGCCAACGACACCGGGCGCGTCTCAAGCGAGATCGTCCACGCCGCCACCGACCTCGACACCCAGGCTGCAAGCCTGCGTCAGCAGGTCGACATCTTCATCGAACGGGTGCGGGCCGCTTAGGCCCCTCCCTCCCGAAAGCCAATCGGAGCCCCCGCAATGGATGAACTGCTTCGCGAGTTCCTGACTGAGACGAACGAGAGCCTGGACGTCGCCGACGTCGAGCTCGTGAAGTTCGAACAGGAACCGAACAACGCCGCCATTCTCAACAACATCTTCCGTCTCGTGCACACCATCAAGGGCACCTGCGGTTTCATCGGTCTGCCTCGCCTCGCGAAGCTTGCCCATGCCGCAGAGACGTTGATGGACAAGTTCCGCGAAGGCGTGCCCGTCACGCCGGCAGCGGTGAGCCTGGTCCTCAAGACCATCGACAGGATCAAGGATATCCTGGCGAAGCTCGAAGAGAACGGCGGGCAGGAGCCTGAAGGAAGCGACGCAGACCTCATCGAACTTCTGGAAAAGATGGCGGCGGGGGAAACCGTTTCAGAGGAGGTCGTCGAAGAGGCCGAGGTGACCGTCGGCACCCTCGTCGACCAGGTGCTGGAACGTCCGCTGATGCCGGGCGAAATCCCGCTCGACGAATTGGAGCGGATCTTCCGCGAGACGGAAGTGGAAAACCCCGCTGCCAAGGGGAAAACGAAGGCGAAGAAGGCTCCGGCCAAAGCCAAAGAAAAGGCTCCTCCCGCAGCGGCGCCTGCAAAAAAGGAAGAGCCAGAGACGAAGGCACCGGTCGCCAAGGCGCCCGAAACTCCGGCCAAAAAGCCGGGTGAAGAGCAGCCTGCCGCGAACAACAACAGCTCGAGCGTCTCTTCACAGTCGATCCGCGTCAATCTCGATGCCCTCGAGCATTTGATGACGATGGTCTCTGAGCTGGTTCTGACCCGCAATCAGCTCATGGAGATCGCGCGCCGTCAGGAAGATTCCGACTTCAAGGTGTCGCTGCAACGTCTGTCTACGGTGACGGCCGAGCTTCAGGAAGGCGTCATGCGCACGCGCATGCAGCCGATTGGCCATGCGTGGCAGAAGCTGCCCCGCATCGTGCGCGACCTTGCGCAGGATCTGGGCAAGCAGATCGAGCTGGAGATGGTGGGCGCGGATACCGAGCTCGACCGCCAGGTCCTCGACCTGATCAAAGATCCGCTCACCCACATGGTGCGCAACTCCGCCGACCACGGTCTGGAGACGACGGAAGAGCGGCGCCTCGCCGGCAAGCCCGAGAAGGGGCTGGTGCGGCTGTCCGCCTTCCACGAAGGCGGCCACATCATCATCGAGATCACCGATGACGGTCGCGGCCTCAACACCGACCGCATCCGCGAGAAAGCGCTGGAAAACCGTCTGGCGACGGAAGCCGAACTCGCCAAGATGTCGGATGCTCAGATCCATCGCTTCATCTTCCACGCCGGCTTCTCGACGGCGGAAAAGGTGACGAGCGTGTCGGGCCGTGGCGTCGGCATGGACGTCGTGCGTTCCAACATCGAGATCATCGGTGGCAATGTCGACGTGCGCTCGACGCAGGGCAAAGGCTCGACCTTCGTCATCAAGATCCCGCTCACCCTGGCGATCGTGCCGGCTCTGATCGTGGAAGTTGCCGGCGAACGTTTCGCGGTGCCGCAGCTGGCCGTGGTCGAGCTCGTCCGTATCCAGCCGGATTCCGAGCACAAGATCGAGCGTCTCAAGGACGCGCCCGTCCTTAGGCTGCGTGACAAGCTCCTGCCGATCGTTCATCTCGGTGCGCTTCTCGGCAGCGTCAAAGACGAGGTCGCAGACCAGGAGAGCGGCTTCATTGCCGTCATGCAGGTCGGCAATCAGATCTTTGGTGTCATCGTCGACGCGGTCTTCCACACCGAAGAAATCGTGGTGAAGCCGATGTCGTCCATGCTGCGCCACATCGGCATGTTCTCAGGCTCGACGATCCTCGGCGACGGACGCGTGATCATGATCGTCGATCCGAACGGTGTCGCCCAGCAGGCCGCAAGCAGCATCGATCAGACGATCGCCGCGGCCACCGCCGACGCCGAAGAGCAGGAGGAAACCAACGACGCCGTTTCCATGCTCGTCTTCCGGGCGGGCGGTCGCGAGCCGAAAGCAGTGCCACTGTCGCTCGTCACGCGTCTCGAGGAATTCGAGACCGAAAAAGTCGAATGGGCCGGCGGTCAGCCGATCCTCAACTACCGCGGTGCGCTCATCCCGCTCGTCTACGTCAACCATGAGGTGGAACAGCGCACGACGGGAACCCAGCCGATGCTCGTCTTCTCCGACAACGGCAATACGATGGGTCTCGTGGTCGACGAAATCGTCGACATCGTCCAGGAGCCGCTCAATATCGAGCTTCCCTCCGAGACACCGGGGCTTCTCGGCAGCGCTGTGCTCGGCGGCAAGGCGACGGACATCGTCGACATTTCGCACTTCCTCGAGATTGCCTTCCGCGACGCGCCCGAACAGGCCGAACGCAAGGGCAAGAAGCTCCTCTTCGTCGGCGGCAACGTCTTCTACCGCAACATGGTGGAGCCGATCCTGCGCAGTGCCGGATATCGGGTGTCGCTGGCCTCGAACGCGGAAGATGCACTTGCTCAGATTACGGAAGGGCACCGCTTCGACCTCGTGGTCACCGACCTCGACACTCCGGCGATGGACCCGGCCGCCTTCGCGGCCGCCGTTCGCAGCCAGGCGGACATGCAGCATGTCCCCTTGATGGCACTCGGCAGCCCCAAGTCTCGGGTGCGCCCGGGTGAGGAAAACCTCATTGGCTTCGATCGCATCGCAACGAAGGTCGATCGCAGCGAACTCATCGCGGCGATCAAGCAATGCGCCCCGATCTATGGAGAAGCAGCATGAGCCAGCATAACGTCCACGACGTGCGGACGTCGGCCGCCAATCAGTACGTCACCGTCCGCATCGGTGGCCAGCGCTTCGGCCTCCCGATCGCAGCGGTCCACGAGGTGTTCGTCCCTGAACAGGTGACGCGCGTTCCTCTCGCTCCGAAAGAAGTGGAAGGCGTCCTCAATCTGCGTGGACGCATCGTCACCACCATCGATCTTCGCCAGTTGCTCGGCTTCCCGCCGAGCGATGCGAAAGAAAAGATGGCCGTCGGCATCGAGTACAAGAGCGAATCTTTCGGCCTCATCATCGATGAGGTCGGCGAGGTCATGCACCTGGAAGAGGCGCTCGAGCCCTGCCCCCCGAACCTCGACCCGCGCTGGGCGGAGATCGTCAAGGGTGTCTATCACGTCTCGGGCGAATTGATGTTGATCCTCGACGTCGAAGCAGCCCTCGCCCGCGTAACTGTCGCTCTTGCTGCCTGACACAAGCAGCATTCCAAGGAGCCCGCGATGAAAACCTGCCTTGTGGTGGATGATTCCTCCGTTGTTCGAAAGGTGGCCCGACGCATGCTGGAAGAGATGAGCTTCCAGGTGCGCGAAGCCGACAATGGCGAGACCGCGATGGAGCGGTGCCAGGAAGCAATGCCGGATGCGATCCTTCTGGATTGGAACATGCCGGTCACCGACGGTCCGCATTTCCTCCGGGCTCTGCGCCAGCGGCCGGACGGTGAGGCTCCGCGGGTGATCTTCTGCACGACCGAGAATGATCTCGATCACATCGCGCGCGCCATCGAGGACGGTGCCGACGAATACATCATGAAGCCCTATGACGCCGACATCCTGCGCGAGAAGCTGGAATCCGTCGGCATTCTGGCGAGGGCAACATGAACGCGATCGCCGCACCTCCGCCTGGCGCCCGCCCCGCTGCGGTCCGCCCGAAGAGCGACGAGCCTATCCGTGTCATGGTGGTCGATGATTCCGCGTTCATTCGCGGCATCCTCTCCCGCTGGATCTCCGAGGAGCCGGACCTCACTCTCATCGCCTCCCATCCCAACGGGCGGCGGGCGGTGGATGACGTCGTCCGGTCCCAGCCCGATGTCGCCATTCTCGACATCGAGATGCCGGAGATGGACGGGCTGCAGGCTCTGCCCCTCATTCTCGAAAAGCGACCGGGCACGGCCGTCATCATGGCCTCGACGCTCACGCGCCGTGGCGCCGAGGTCAGCATTCGTGCTCTGACCTTGGGAGCAGCCGATTACGTCCCCAAACCCGATTCCACCAACGGCCTGCTGGCCGCGGCCGACTTCCGCCACGACCTGATTTCCAAGGTACGCAGCCTTGGTGCCGGGGTTCGTCGCGGCAAGAGCTTCCGCACGCCGGCTCCGGCCACCGCCCGGCAGACGCCGGGGGCATCGGCGCCGGCAGCCGCACGTGCGGCTGTCATCCCCGCCGCGGCCAAGCCTAAGGTCCGTCTGCGCCCCGCATCAATGAGCGCGGTGCGTGCCCTGGCGATCGGCAGCTCTACTGGCGGTCCGCAGGCACTGACGCGCTTCTTCACCGATGCCGGCAGTGCGCTGACAACCATCCCGGTGTTCGTGACACAGCACATGCCGCCGACCTTCACCACGATCCTGGCCGAGCACATCGCCAAGGCGTCGGGTCGTCCGGCCGCCGAGGGGATCGATGGCGAGCCCGTCCGTCCCGGTCACATCTACGTGGCTCCGGGTGGCAAGCACATGCTGGTGGCAAAATCGAACGGCACCACGGTGATCAAGCTCTCGGATGCACCGCCCGTCAACTTCTGCAAGCCGGCAGTGGATCCAATGTTTCAATCGATCGCCGACGTCTACGGCAGCGCGACCCTTGCTCTCGTTCTCACCGGCATGGGCTCCGACGGTGCCAAGGGCGCGACCATCATCGCCGACGGCGGCGGCGCCGTCATCGCGCAGGACGAAGCTTCGAGCGTGGTCTGGGGCATGCCAGGCGCAACCGCAGAGGTCGGAGCCTGCTCCGAAATTCTACCGATAACGGAAATCGGACCCCGCGTGGTTCGGCGAATCTCAGGGGGACGCTCATGATCACACCTGCGGACTACGAGTTCTTCCAGAGATATCTGAAGGCGCAATCGGGTCTCGTGCTGCAGGAGGGGAAAACCTACCTGCTCGAGTCCCGTCTGCTTCCGGTAGCGACGCATTTCGGGCTGCCGAGCATCGCAGCACTTGCCGCAAAGTTGCGGCAGGGTTCCATGGAAATCGGCAAGGCGGTCGTCGATGCGATGACGACCAACGAGTCCTTTTTCTTCCGAGACAAAACGCCGTTCGACCTGTTCAGCGACGTGATGCTGCCGACACTGTTGCGCAATCGCCCCGTGACGCAGCCTTTGCGCATCTGGTGCGCGGCAGCCTCCTCCGGCCAGGAGCCCTACTCTCTCGCCATGATCCTTCGCGAGAAAGTAGGCATGGTCGGCGGTCGCAAGGTCGAGATCATCGCGACCGACATTTCCGACGACATGCTGAAACGGGCGAGCGCCGGCATCTACACGCAGTTTGAGGTTCAGCGCGGCCTGCCGGTTCAGCTCCTCCTCAAATATTTCAAGAAGAGTGGAGAAAACTGGCAGATTTCCGACGATATCCGGCGCATGGTGACGTTCAGAAATCTCAACCTGCTGCACTCCTTCACGACCCTCGGCATGCTCGACATCGTCTTCTGCCGCAATGTGCTGATCTACTTCGACGCGACCACGAAGGGTGACATCCTCGATCGGGTCTCCCGCAATTTGCGGCCGGACGGCTATCTCGTGCTCGGCGGCGCCGAGACGGTCGTTGGTGTGAGCAGCAAGTTCACGCTCGTCCCCGGGCAGCGCAACCTCTACGGGCTGGCAGCAAGCCAATCGGCCGTCGTCGCGGCCTGATCAAAAGCCGCTCCGCAGCCTTGCGGAGCGGCTATTTCTTTCGCGGGCATGCCACCGCGCATCGGCTGGTCTATAAACATGAGGGACCCATGATCGGCTCAAGCTTCGGCTTGCCAGGATAGGTCCGCCGGAGTACCTTTTAGGCGAAGCGGCAGCGAAGTGGCGGCGCCTGCCGCGGCTCCCACGCCGCCAGCGAAGACCGGCCCGCCTCCATGACAAGAAAGCTTCTCCTCGTCCTCATCGTCGCGGCTCTCATCCTCGGCGTCGGTTATTCCTATTGGCCCGAAATCAGGGCCATGGTGACCGGCGAGAACGAGAACGCAGCCCTCGCCTCGAGCAACGGCCGGATCGAAGCGGTCGAGATCGACATCGCAAGCAAGACGGCCGGCCGCCTGCAGGACGTCTATGTGCGAGAAGGCGACTATGTCGCCGCCGGCGAAAAACTCGCCAAGATGGATACCGCTACGCTTGAGGCGCAGTTGCGCGAAGCCGAGGCACAATTGCGCTCTGCCGAGATCGGCATCGAAACGGCAAACAGCCAGGTCACGCAGCGCCAGGCGGAAAAAGAAGCCGCCGAAGCCACCGTTGCACAGCAAGAGGCGACGCTCGAAGCCGCGGAAAAACGTCTTACCCGCAGCCAGACCTTGCAGGAACGCGGCACCGGTTCCGTGCAACAATACGACGACGACAAGGCCGCTTTCGAAGGCGCCAAGGCCGCCCTTGCCGCGGCAAAGGCCAAAGTGGCAGCCGCCGATGCGGCTCTCGGCTATGCACGCTCGGGCGTCGTGACGGCGGAGGCACAGGTGGACGCGATGCGTGCCACGGTCGAGCGGATCAAGACAGATCTCGACGACAGCACCCTCACATCGCCGCGGATCGGGCGCGTGCAGTACCGCATCGCCGAGCCTGGCGAAGTCGTAAATGCCGGCAGCGCGATTTTGAACCTCGTCGATCTGTCGGATGTCTACATGACGTTCTTCCTGCCGACACTTCAGGCAGGTCGCGTGGCGCTCGGTGCCGAAGCCCGCATAGTCCTCGACGCCGCCCCGCAATATGTGATCCCGGCGACCATTTCCTACGTCGCCGATGTCGCTCAATTCACGCCGAAGACGGTGGAAACCGCCGAAGAGCGGCAGAAACTGATGTTCCGCATCAAGGCCCAAATCCCCACCGACCTTCTGAAGGAACATATCCGCTACGTGAAAACGGGGCTGCCGGGGATGGCCTATGTGAAGATCGACGGCAGCGCTGAGTGGCCGGATAACCTCAAGGTCAATCTGCCGCAAAAGGGCGCGCCCGAGCCTGAGCCCGGGGGCGCGATGACGGGCGCAGAATGAAGCCGCCCCTCCCGACCGTCCCTTCCGACCGCGAGACGCCCCCGCCCGTCGCAACCCTCGCGCATGTGGGGCTGCGCTTTGGTGCCACGCAGGCGCTCGACGATATCACCCTCGACATTCCGGCCGGGCGCGCCGTGGCGCTCATCGGCCCCGACGGCGTCGGCAAATCGAGCCTCTTTTCCCTCATCTCCGGCGCCCGCCGCATCCAGAAGGGTGAAGTGCAGGTGCTCGGCGGCAGCATGAAGGATTCCGGCCACCGCGCCGCCGTCTGCCCGCGCATCGCCTATATGCCGCAAGGGCTCGGCAAGAACCTCTATCCGACACTGTCGGTGTCTGAAAACCTCGATTTCTTTGCCCGCCTCTTTGGCAACGGAAAGGCGGAGCGCGAACGCCGCATTCACGAGCTGACCGAAGCCACCGGCCTTGGACCCTTCCTGACGCGGCCGGCGGGAAAGCTATCAGGCGGCATGAAGCAGAAGCTCGGACTTTGCTGCGCGCTCATTCATGATCCCGACCTCCTTCTCCTCGACGAGCCGACGACCGGCGTCGATCCCCTCTCCCGCCGTCAATTCTGGGAACTGATCGACCAGATCCGGGCCGGACGACCGACCATGAGCGTCGTGGTCGCCACCGCCTATATGGAAGAGGCTGCACGTTTCGACTGGCTCATCGCCATGGATGGCGGGCAGGTGCTCGCGACGGGAACCGCGGACGAGCTTCTGGCAAAAACCGGAACGCAGACGCTCGAGGCCGCCTTCATCGCGCTCCTACCCGAGGAAAAGCAGGCCGGTTATCAGCCTGTCGTCATCCCGCCGCAGGCACAAGAGAACAACGGCGTCCCCGCCATTGAGGCGGAAGGGTTGACCATGCGCTTCGGCGCCTTCACCGCCGTCGACCATGTGAGCTTTCGTATCCCGCGCGGCGAGATCTTCGGCTTCCTCGGCTCCAATGGCTGCGGCAAAACCACGACGATGAAGATGCTGACCGGCCTGCTCGCCCCCTCAGAAGGCAGGGCCTTTCTCTTCGGCGAAGAGGTCGATCCGCGCGACCTCACCACCCGAGAGCGGGTGGGATACATGTCGCAAGCCTTCTCGCTCTACACCGAGCTGTCGGTGAAACAGAACCTCGAGCTCCATGCCCGTCTCTTTCGGGTGCCGGAGGCAGACATTCCGGCGCGCATCCGCGAGATGGTGGAACGTTTCGACCTCGCCGAAATCCTCGACGATTTCCCCGATTCCCTGCCGCTGGGGCACCGTCAACGTCTCTCGCTCGCGGTCGCCATGATCCACAAGCCGGAGATGCTCATCCTCGACGAGCCCACCTCCGGCGTCGATCTCGTCGCGCGAGACGCGTTCTGGCGGATGATCGTCGAGCTGTCGCGACGCGACGGGGTGACAATCTTCATCTCGACGCACTTCATGAACGAGGCGGCACGCTGCGACCGCATTTCGCTCATGCATGCCGGCAAGGTGCTGGTGACCGACAGGCCGAAAGACCTGGTCGAAAAGCGCGGAGCTGCCTCTCTCGAAGATGCCTTCATCTCCTATCTGGAAGAGGCGGGGGCGGATGAGGAACAGGCGCCGAAGGGAACGGCCCTCGTCACCCAGGATCCGGCGCCTGAGACGCGACCCGCACGCCGCTTCTTCGATCTGCGCCGCGTGGCGAGCTATTCGCGCCGCGAAAGCCAGGAGGTGCGCCGCGACCCGATCCGCCTGACGCTCGCCATCGTCGGCAGCGTGATTTTGATGTTCATCATGGGCTACGGCATCAGTCTCGACGTGGAGGATTTGAGCTTCGCCGTCCTCGACCGAGACCAGACCGGCCTGTCGCACGATTATGCCTTCAACATCGCCGGTTCACGCTACTTCATCGAGAAACCGCCGATCACGAGTTACGAAGATCTCGACCAGCGCATGCGCGCGGGAAAAATCGGTCTGGCGATCGAAATCCCGCCGGGCTTCGCCCGCGATGTCGCGCGCGGCGACAATGTCGAGATCGGCGCCTGGATCGATGGCGCCATGCCGACACGGGCGGAGACGATCAAAAGCTACGTGCAAGGGATGCACACCCAGTGGCTGCTCGCCAAGGCGAAGGAAACCGGCCGCTCGACCGGCCTTGCCGGTCTCGTCGATCTGGAAACCCGCTTCCGCTACAATCCGGACGTGAAGAGTATCGTCGCCATGGTACCTGCCGTGATCCCGATCCTCTTGATGCTGATCCCCGCGATGCTGGCGGCTTTGAGCGTCGTGCGCGAAAAGGAACTCGGCTCCATCGTCAATTTCTACGTGACGCCGACGACGAAGCTGGAATTTCTGCTCGGCAAGCAGATCCCCTATGTCATTCTCGGTTGGCTGAGCTTCTTGCTTTTGACGGCGCTAGCCGTGACGGTTTTCGCAGTCCCCTTCAAAGGCAGTTTTCTCGCGCTTGCAACGGCGGCCTTCCTTTACGTGTGCTCGGCAACCGCTCTCGGCCTCTTCATGTCGACTTTCATGAAAAGCCAGATCGCCTCGATCTTCGGCGTTGCGATCCTGACGATCCTTCCGGCCGTCAACTTTTCCGGACTGACGGATCCGGTCTCCGCACTCGAAGGCATCGGCAGATTGGTCGGAGAGATCTATCCGACGGCGCATTTTCTCACGATCGCACGCGGCACCTTCTCAAAGAGCCTCGGATTCTCGGAGCTGAGCGGAGCTTTCCTGCCGCTGGCGCTCGCGACCCCGGTGCTCCTTGCCGCCACCGCGCTCCTCCTCAAAAAACAGGAGCGGTGACATGCGGCTCGCCAATATCGGCAATCTCGGGGTGAAGGAACTGCGCAGCCTGGTGCGCGATCCGATGATGCTCATCCTCATCGTCTATGCCTTCACGCTTGGCGTCTATGCGGCGGCCACCTCGATGCCGGAAAGCCTCAACCGCGCCACCATCGGCATCGTCGACGAGGACCGATCACCGCTCTCGACCCGCATCGTCTCGGACTTCTACCCACCCTATTTCGTGCCTCCGAAGATGATCACCGCTTCGGAAATGGACCAGCGGATGGATGCCGGCCTCGACACGTTCGCGCTGGTCATTCCGCCCGATTTCCAACGCGACATGCTCGCCGGGCGCACGCCGACTTTGCAGCTCAATGTCGATGCAACGCTCGTCACCCAGGCCTTCACGGGATCAGGCTATATCCAGTCGATCGTTCTGGGAGAGGTTGAGGATTTCGCCCGCCACTACCGTGCCGTCGATCAGCTCCCGGTCGAATTGGAGCTGCGAGCCCGCTTCAATCCGCTCCTCGACCGCGCCTGGTTCGGCTCCATCATGGAGGTGATCAACAACATCACGCTCCTGTCGATCGTGCTGACGGGAGCCGCCCTCATCCGCGAGCGCGAGCATGGCACAGTGGAGCATCTTCTCGTCATGCCGGTGACGCCGTTCGAGATCATGGCAGCCAAGATATGGGCGATGGGCCTCGTCGTCGTCGTATCCTGCTTCCTGTCGCTCACCGTCGTCATCGAGGGGCTTCTTTCGGTGCCGATCGAAGGGTCGATCGCGCTTTTCCTGGCGGGCACCGCGCTGCATGTCTTCGCCTCGACATCGATCGGCATCTTCCTGGCGACGCTGGCGCGATCGATGCCGCAATTCGGGCTTCTGCTGATCCTCGTCCTTCTGCCGCTCGAGATGCTCTCAGGCGGTATGACGCCGCGCGAAAGCATGCCCGATATCGTCCAGACGATCATGCTCGCGGCACCGAACACGCATTTCGTCTCGCTGGCGCAGGCGATCCTTTATCGCGGCGCAGGCTTCAGTGTCGTGTGGCCGCAATTCCTCGCAATCGCAGCGATCGGAGCGGTCCTCTTCACCCTGGCGCTGACCCGCTTTCGCAAGACGATCACGGAAATGGCGTGAGCTTCAGCCGATCGCGAATGCACCGGAGAGATCAACACGGGCAGGCGCGAAAGCGGTCTCGAACGCGCTGAGATGCGCCGGATCGGCAAAGGCCGGAACCACCGTTGAGGCGTTCACGGCACGCGCCAGACGTACGTTCTGCGGCAATGTCGGATGCACGTTGTAGCGGCGGAAAACGGCGTTCCCTTCCTGCACCATTTTGTACCCGCGCGTCGATTTGTGCAGATGACCGGTAAAGACGACGGAGAGGTCGCGCATTTGGCGATCGATAATCTCCCCGCTCACGCCGAAATCCCCATCGGCATCGGCGGCGAGAAAGACGTCAGCCTTGGCCCCGGGATCGGCCGCATCATCTGCGCGTTCGGCAAGGCGCCCGGCGCGTTCCGCCACGCCCGGCGCGGCAAATTCGCGATCGGGACCGGCGATGCGCCGAAGATATGTTCGCACGTTCTCGTCGATCGCAATCTTGCGCCCAGCCTCGTCGGCAATCAGCGCCATCTCGATTCCGCGCCCATCCGGAGGGACCGGGATGAGCACACGTCCGCTTGCCGTGAGCTGCAGCACATCACCGATTTGCGCCGACCGCGGCTCGTCCGCATCGCCGTAGGAAGCATCGAGAACGATGGTCGCGGCTTCAGGCGGCGGATCGAAGGCGAAGACGTTCGATTCATCCGTGTGGTCGCCCATATAGATAAATCCACCCGCGACATCGAGGAAGGTCCAAACCCCGCCGATCGCATGCCCGTTGCGCCCGGTCTTCGCGCGAAGGCCGGCGATTTCCGTCTCGCCCTGCGCAGGGAGTTCCCGCGCGTTGGCCGGCCGGTCGATACGCGCAAGCACCGATCCGCTCGCATAAAGTGCCGGATGGCCGAGCGTCTCCAGGCTATCGAGCGCACCGATATGGTCGAAATGCCCATGGCTGATGACGACGGCGTCGACTTTGCCGAGATTTGAAAGATCGGCACGTCGGCCGGTCGCCTTCTCCTCTCCAAGATCGAAGATGATGCGCCGCCCCTCCGCCTCGACGAGAAAGGTCGCCGGCTGTTTCGGGCCGAGCCCTGACAGCGCCTTGAACGTCAACGCCATCACGCGCGTCCCGCCGGCAGCAACCAGCCATCACGCACGGAAATTCTGACAGCCGCGCCTTCCTCAGGCGGCAGACCATGGCATTCGAGCCTCAAAACATGTTCTCCTTGTTCGATTTGCGCCGACACGATGGTCGCCGCCCCTTGGAAAGCCGCTGCGGTGACGCGCGCTTCCATCCCGGCACCATCCAGCGCGAGGTCGGCAGGTCGGACGCAGAGAAGGCGCTCTTCTCCAGCCGTCGCATGCCCCCTCACCCTCATCTGCGCACCAAAAGCCTCCGCGACGATGAAGCCGTTCTCATGCCCGAGAACCGTCACCGGCAGGACCATGCCGCGTCCAACGAAACGTGCCACCATCTCGGTTTCGGGCTCCGCGTAGAGCTCCCGCGGCGCCGCGACCTGTTGCAAAGCGCCGCGATCCATCACCGCGACCCGATCGGCAAGCGCCATCGCCTCGCTCTGGTCATGCGTCACGTAGACGAAGGTGGCACCGATCTCACGGTGAAAGCGGCGAAACTCGATCTGCATCGCCTCACGCAGATGCGCGTCGAGATTGGCGAGCGGTTCATCGAGAAGAACGACAGAGGGCTGCATGGCGAGACAGCGGGCAAGCGCGACACGCTGTTTCTGCCCGCCCGACAGCTCCGCCGGCCTGCGCCTGGCGAGGCCGCCAAGCCCCACGAGTTCGAGCGCATCCTCGATCCGCCGGCGGCATTCGCTGGCGTCGAGACCGCGCACCTTGAGTGCAAAGCCGACATTGTCGGCGACCGACATGTGCGGCCAGAGCGCATAGGATTGAAACACCATGCCAACATTGCGCTCTTCCGGCGGCAACGCCCAGCCCGCCCGCGCCACCACCGCGTCACCGAGGTGCAATTCGCCCGCATCCGGCACTTCAAAGCCGGCGATCAAGCGCAACAGCGTGGTCTTGCCGCAACCGGAAGGCCCGAGAAGCGCCAGGAACTCTCCGTTTTCGATGGCAAGGTCGACCGCACGCAGGGCGTCCGTCTCGCCGAAACGCTTGCCGAGACCAGAGGCTCTCATCCCCGCCATGGCACAACTCCGGAAGGCAGCTTTCGCACAAAGAGGGCCGCGACGCCGGCAAGCCCGAGTGCCGCGATCAAGGCGAGCGTCGCAAGCGCCGCGGCCGCCGTCGTGTTTCCTTCCCGATGCAGGAAAAAGACCATGACCCCGAGCGTCTCCCATCCGCTCGACCAAAGAAGCGCCGAAACGGTGAGCTCATTGAAAGCCTGCATGAAAATGAGAAGCCCACCGGCCGCGAGCGTCGGCGCGAGAAGCGGCGCGACGACGGCCTTGAGGCGTGTGAGCATGCCGGCACCGGCAGCGCGCGCCGCCTCGTCCATGCCCGGATCGAGGCTTTCCATGGCAGCGACCGTCGGGCGCAGAACGAGGGCGAGAAAACGGGCGAGATAGGCGACCAAGATGATCCAGCCGGTATTGTAGAGGCTGACGCCGAGACCAGGAAGCGGCGGCAGGAAGACGACGATAATGGCGATGGCGAGCACCGTGCCGGGAATGGCATAGGGCGCATCGGCGAAAAGGTCGAGAAGGCGCGCAAGCGGACGCCGCTCGATCACCGAAAGATAGGCGAGCGGCAGGGCCACCGCCGCACTGATCATCGCGGCCGAAAGCGCGAGAGCGAAACTGTTGATAAAGGCACGCTGCGCCGCCTCGTAGCCGAAAAGCACGAAGCGATAATTCTCCAGCGTCAGAGTTTCGAACGACAGTGGCACGCCAAGCGCTGGCAACAGCGACGTGCCGACGAGGGCGAAGAGCGGCAGGATGGCAATGACGGCCAGAAAGGCGAGAAACACACCCTCGACCGGCAAACGCGCGCGGCCGAGCGGGAACGGCACGAGCGGCGCACTGGTGCGTTCCACGGCAGCTCCGAAACGCCGCGCGACGAGGCTGCGAATGAGAAGGCCAGCAGCGGCGATCAGAGTCAGAATGACGGCAAGGGCCGCGACCTGACCAAGCACCTGCGGCCCAAAACCTTGCAGGCGCTGATAGATGAGCGTCGTCAGCATCGTGTAGCGCCCCGGGATACCGAGAAGTGCCGGCACGCCGAAATTGCCGATCGAAGCGACGAAAGCGAGCGCAGCCCCGCTCAGGACGGAGGGAAAGGCGAGAGGCATCAAGATGCGCATGACGATACGAAGAGGCCGGGCGCCGGCGAGCTGCGCCGCTTCGACGATATCCATGGGCAATGAAGAAAGCGCCGCGCGCACCGTCAAAAAGACGAGAGCCGCATGCTCGACGCCCATGACGATCACGATGCCCCATTTGGAGTAAAGCGGGTTGGTCATGCCGGGTTCGGGTGCAAGCCCGAGCGGCGCCAGGATCAGGCTCGTCGGACCGGTGAGCTCGATCCAGGCGAGTGCCATGATCTGCGACGGGATCAGGAGCGGCAAAAGCAGCATGAAGACGATCGCGCCCTTCCACCGCATATCGGTGAGGACGAGGAGCACGGCGGCAACGGCCCCGATCACGACGGAGACGAGCGTGGAGAGAAACGACGCCTCGAGCGTATGGCTCAGGGCGCGGATCGCGGAGCGGCTTTCCCATTGATCGAGGAACGTGCCGAAAAGCACGCCCTCTTTGTTGGCCGCCAGTGCCTCGGCGAAGAGTTGTCCAAGCGGCCACAAAGCGAAGGCCGCAAGATAGAGGGCAACGAGAACGAGGAGGAAATGGCGCTCAAGCAAGCGCAAGAGAGGCAGGCGCGAGGAGGCCGCGCCCGCCGTACCGACATCAACCGCCGAAGAGCTCAGCGAAATTCTCCTTGTTGGCCTGGTCGTTTTCAAGAAGCGTCTCGGCGTCTGTCGGCAGGATCTTGAGGCTGCCGACCTTCGGATATCCTTCGGGCGGCGTCACATCGTCGAAGATCGGGAAATAGCCCTGAGCCACGGACTGTTCCTGCGCTTTCCTGGAAAGCTGCCAATCGACGAAGGCTTTGGCGGCTTCCGCATTGTCGGTCGACTTCAGGATCGCCACGGGTTGCGAGATCGCGGTCACGCCCTCTTGCGGAAACACGAACTCGACCGGTGAGCCCTTCTTCTTGGCGTTGAAGGCCATGTATTCGATCATGATGCCATAGGCCTTCTCGCCGCGGGCGACGGCCTCGATGACGGAGCCATTGCCCTGCCCGGCGATGGCGCCGTTGTCGGCAAGCGCCTCATAATAATCCCAGCCGAACTCGGGCTGCTGCACCATGGTGCCGACATGGATGACGGCGGCACCTGAATAAAGCGGCGACGGCATGGTCGTCTTGGAAGCGACGTCTTCGGCCTTCAGGTCCGCCCAGGAGGTCGGCGCCTTATCGACGAGATTGGTGTTGTAAACGATGCCGGTGGTGATGAGCTTGGTGCCGAAGAAGGTGTGGTCGGGATCGATGAGCGCGTCGGGAATATCGGCGATCGGCGCATCGTCATAGGTCATCAGCCGACCGTCATTTTTGAGCTGCGTCATGGCGACGGCATCGGCGATGAGCACAACATCGGCGGGCGAGGAACCTGCGGCAAACTCCGCGAGCAGCTTGTTCATCACCTCGGTCGTCCCGGAGCGGAAGAGCTCTACCTGAACGTCCGGATAATCCTTGTTGAACGCCGCAATCACGCTCTGCATCTGCTCGCTCGGCTGCGAGGTGTAGACGGTGAGCGTGCCCGAGGGCTCTGCGGCAGCGCTGCCGGCCATGCCGAGGGCAAAGGCCGCAGCCACAAGCCCGAGGATTGGCTTCATCATGTTGGACGTCCTTTTGAGGTAGAGGCGGAGAATCCGCCACCGGCTAACAGAGCCATGTGACACTTGTCTAACGCTCTTGCCTGCCTCGGATACAGCCTTGCAAGAGCGACACAAACGCCTCCCCCGCCACATCGATCGGGCCTGAATTGTCGATGACGGTGACGTCCTTGCCGGTGACCGAGACGAGATCGGCCCGATCGAGACGGCGCGCGATTTCCTCCGAGCTCTCGCGCCCGCGCGCATTGAGCCTTTCAAAAAGAACATCCCGACGTGCACTCACCACGACGACGCGCAATGGCCGGTATTTCGCGCGCGCCGGCTCAATCGCCATGCGCGAGACGTTGACGACGACCGAGGACCCGCCGGCGAGATCCGCCTCGATCGCCTTCGGGATGCCATAGGCGAGCCCATGCGCCTCCCAGGAGAGAGCGAAGGCCCCCGCCGCCGCCGCGTCATCAAACTCCGTTTCGCTCATGGTGAGATTGTCTTCGAAATCACTTTCGCTCCGCGTCACCGTGCGACGCGGGAAAACCACGTAAGGCACATCCAAAAGCCTCTGCCGCGCATAGTCGATCAGACTGTCCTTGCCGGCCCCGCTCGGACCGACGACCAGCACCAAGGTGCCGGTGCGAAAAGGCTGTGGATCATTCACGCGACGCGACGCCCCTGGCGCCAGACCGACCGCACCACAGGCACGCCGTCGTCGAAACGCACCTGAACGAAATCGGCGCGCTTGCCGGGCGCAATCACGCCGCGGTCGCCGAGCCCGACCGCTTTTGCCGGATTGGCCGAGACCATGGCGACGGCTTGCGGCAGATCCACACCCTCGACGATCTCCGATATCGCGAACACCGCCTGGATGAGGCTGAAAGGCACGTAATCCGAAGAAAGCACGTCGAGGAGGTTCTCCGCGGCGAGTTCGGCTGCGGCGACATTGCCGGAATGCGAACCGCCGCGCACGATGTTGGGCGCCCCCATCAAAACCTGCATACCCGCCTCTTTGGAAGCGCGAGCCGCCGCGACGGTCGTCGGAAACTCCGCCACATGCACACCGAACTCGATAGCCTCGGCGACATGGGCCTCAGTCGCATCGTCATGGCTTGCCAGCCGGATACCGCGCTCACGACAGAGATCGGAAATGAGCTTGCGGTGTTGGGCAGACCAGCGTCCCCCCTCCGCCATTCGGCGATCGACGAAGCTCTGAAAAGCTTCGTCGTCCATACCCGTCTTGCCCTGATAATAGATCTTGTAAGCGTCGAAGCTCGCAAACTGCCGCTGTCCGGGCGTGTGATCCATCAGCGAGACGAGCTTGAGCCGTGGATCGTTCTCGAAAAGCGCGAAACCGTCCATCACGTCGGAAGCAGAGACTTCGCATCTGAGATGCACGAAATGCTCGGCTCTGAGCCGGCCCTTGTCCTGGCTCTCCTCGATCGCATCGGCGAGCCCGCGCATTTCCTGGACCTGCACGCGCGCATCCTCGTCGGCGCCGACCCGAAGCGCATCCAGCACCGTCGTGATGCCGGAGGTCGCGACCTGTGCATCATGCGCCTGCACGGCAACGGCCGGATTCCACCGGACACCAGGACGCGGTGCGAAAT
This sequence comes from Afifella aestuarii, assembly GCF_004023665.1. NCBI lineage: Bacteria > Pseudomonadati > Pseudomonadota > Alphaproteobacteria > Hyphomicrobiales > Afifellaceae > Afifella > Afifella aestuarii. The sequence continues at coordinate 1,101,015 of NZ_SAUF01000001.1, read as the reverse complement.
GGCCCTCGAGATGATCGGTGTGGAGCTCCACAAGCCCCGGCAGCAGCCAGTCACCCTCAAGATCGATACCACCCGACCCGGTCCCAGGATCGGCGACCTCGCGGATCATCTCTCCGGCGACCACGAGATCGCCGCATTCAACCGAATCGGCAAGGACCATGCGGGCGTTGCGAAAAACGATTTCGCTCATGTGTTGGGTTTTCTTTCGCTGGGCCCGCGCAGATTGCAGCGGGCGTGAACTTGAAAAAAGGCTCCACGCTCCGGCTCGGTGAGAAGCGAGACGCCGTCGAGCGCGAGCGAGGTTTCGATGACGGAACCGAAATGCTGGTGAAGCGCACCCTCGACGATCGAGCGTCGCTCGCCTGAGACCGGGCCAGTCAGTGTCATGTGGAAGCGGAATTCATCGAAGACATAAGGATAGCCCCAGCGATCGAGATAGTCGCGCTGGCGTTCGGTGAGCTCCTCCGGCCTGCGGCGTGCACGATCTTCATCGCTCAGGGGCGCGCGAAACGGCTCAAACGCCTCCACCGCCGCGTCCGCGAGCGCCCGAACCTCGGGCACGTCATTCTGCGGCACGAGCGCAAAGAAGGGCCCGATGGCGCGGATCTCGAGCGGCCCGAGTTCGATGACACCATGCTCAGCGCAGAAGTTGCGCAACGCCTGATCCACATCCTCCTCCGACGCGCCGTCGACGAGGGCGAACGGCGGCTTCAACGTGGCGTGGAAGCCGTAACGCCGCGGCGCCTCGGTGATGGCGCGCACTTCCTCGGCACTCAAGGCACCCACAGCCTTTTGCTGGACCGGACCATCGGAAAGATCACGGCCGATCCAGTCATTGGCGGCCTGGGTGATCGGATGGTCAACGGCTGGAGTGAAATAGATGGCGACGCGCATGGGGATCTTTCGTTGGTGTCTCCTCAGATCACCACTTTGCGCAATTGTGCCGAAAGGATGTCCACGATGGAGACGGTGACGATGACGATCAGGATGATCGCCGCTGTCTCGGCGTAGAGGAAAGAGCGGATCGATTCAAACAGCACCTGCCCGATACCACCCGCGCCGACGATGCCGAGAACCGTCGCCTGGCGCACATTCGTCTCGAAGCGATAGAGCGAAAACGAAATCCACAAAGGGGCGACTTGCGGAACAACGCCGAAGACGATCTCCTGCAGGCGTGTCGCGCCGGTGGCGCGGATGCCTTCGACAGGCCTTGGATCGATCGCCTCCACGGCCTCTGAGAAGAGCTTCGCGATAATACCTGTATTATGCACGAAAAGCGCCATCACCCCGGCAAAGGGGCCGAGCCCGACCGCTGTGACGAAGAGGACGGCGAAGACGAGCTCGTTGATCGCACGGGTCGCATCCATCAGACGGCGCACCGGCTGCACGATCCAGATCGGCGCGATGTTCGAGGACGACAGAAGTGCGAAGGGAATGCCGAAGACGATCGCCAGCACCGTGCCCCAGACAGCGATCTGCACGGTGAGGATCATCTCCTCGACGTAATAATGCCAGTCACGGAAGTTCGGTGAGAGAAAGCCGCCCGCGTAGTCGGCCATATTGCCGGCATCGGTGAAGAGGTTGAGGAAGCGCACCATCTCGGCCGGCCCCCAGCTCCAGATCAGCACCAGCGCGATGCCGCCCCAGACGAGATAGCTGTAGAGCCGGTCGGTGAAACTGCGCGGGGGGACCGAGACCGTCTTCTCAGCCTGTGTGGCTATCGCCATTCGTCTCTCCAGTGAAAAGCGCCGGACCCAGGGTCCGGCGCCAGATCAACAAAGGTTTCAGCCTCAGGCCTGCGGGACCTTGTCCATCAGCTTTTCGATCTCGGCCTTCTCGGAATCGAGCTTTTCGAGTTCGCTCTTCTTCTCATCATCCGACATCGTGTCGGCCGCTTCGATCTTCGCTTCCTGCTTGGTGATTTCCATGATGCGGATCGGATAGAGCTGCGCATCGGAAGACGGCTTGAACGGCGCCCAGCCGAGACCCTCGAGGACTTCACGCGCTCCGGCGACCTCTTCGGGCGTGCCGAGGCGGCCGTAGCTCATGATGAAGGTGTAGACTTTGCGCTTGGTCTCCTCGTCGAGATCCTTGCGCCAGACGAGCGGGTCGGACGGGATCAGCGGCGACTGCCAGATGACCTTGATCTTCTTGCGCGCTTCAGGCGCCGTCACTTCCAGGCGGCGGAGATTTTCCGTGTTGTTGGCGGCGACGTCGACCTGACCGTTGGCCGTCGCCATCGCGTTCGCCTCATGATTGGCGTTGCGCACCGTCTTGAAGCAATCCTGCGGCGTCACGCTGTTCTTGGCGAAGATGAACGTGGTCGGCACGAGGAAGCCGGAGGTGGAGTTCGGATCGCCGATGCCGAAATCCAGCGACTTGTCGCATTTCAAGACGTCGTCGAGCGAATTGATCTTGTCGTTGTCGGCCTGCGTGATCAGCACCGACCAGTAGCCGGGATTGCCTTCCACATCGACGGTCTGCGCGAAGATCTCGCCATTGGCGCGATCGACGGCCTCCATCGCGGACTTGTTGCCGTACCAGGCGACATCGACCTTGCCGAAACGCATGCCTTCGATGACGCCGGCGTAATCGGAGGCGAAGAAGGCGTTCACCTTGAGGCCCGTCTGCTCGGACATCTGCTCAAGGAACGGATCCCAGACCGTCTTCAGGTTCTGGCTCGATTCCGTCGAGATGATGCCGAAGTTCAGTTCCTGCTGATCCTGCGCAAAGGCGCCGGAGGTGCCGAACGCAGCCAGGAGGGCGGCGGCGGCAATACCTTTCGTCAGTCGGTTCATGTCTCACTCCTCGATTGCTCCGCCGCGGGGGCGGGAGTTCACCGCCTCGTGGCGGATCAAGTCACGGCCAATTGGCGGGCCATCTTGGCGACGGCGGGCTCGGGGCGTTTCACTGGCTGCGGCTGCTCGGCCGGCGCGCCCGGAAGCACGAGCTCCTCGCTCGCATCGCCGTAAATTTCGCGCAGGAAATTGTCGGTCAGGGCTGCGGAGGGGCCGTCGAAAGCGACCTCGCCATCGCGCAAAGCCAGGGTGCGCGGACAATAAAGGCGCGCATATTCCACCTGATGCAGGGAGACGATGACGGTGATGCCGTCCGCACGGTTGATCTCGCCGAGCGCCTCCATCACCCGCCGTGCGGATGACGGGTCGAGCGAGGCGATTGGCTCGTCGGCAAGGATGACCTTGGCCCCCTGTACGAGCGCGCGCGCGATCGCCGCACGCTGCTGCTGCCCGCCGGAGAGCGTCGACGAGCGTTGCCGCACCGTCTCGGCAATGCCGACACGGGAAAGCGCCTGCATCGCCTTCTCCTGCTCGCCCCGCGTGAAAAGGCCGAGCGTTCCACGCCAGGACGGCACGCTGCCGAGGCAGCCGACGAGCACATTGGTCAGGACCGACAGGCGCCCGACCAGATTGAACTGCTGAAAGATGACGCCGATCTCACGCCGGATGCGGCGCGCATCGTGCGACAGACGGCCGTCCACCTGCATGATGCGGTCGAGCACCGTCACGCGGCATTCATCGCCGCTGCCGCGCTCCAGACCGGCGATATGGCGGATGAGCGTCGATTTGCCGGAGCCGGAGGCGCCGATCAGCGCCACCATCTCGCCCGGCGCGACATCGACACTGACATTGCGCAAGGCGAGCGTCTTGCCATAGCGCTTCGACAGCTTTTCGACACGAACTGCAGGAACATTCGAAGGAGCGGTTACGGGCATCGGCCTCACCTGCCCGGCCTGCCGGGCTTATCGATAACCGTTCCCTAACAGCCGACCTTATCGCTTCGATTTCGCTTTCATGACATTTCGAAGTCGCCGGAAAAGCCTCGGGAGAGGTCTCCCAAGCAACTGATCAGACGGCCTTTTCTTCGTACTTTGCGAGAAACTCCTCGACCGAAAGCGCCCGGAAATCCGCCAGCGCCGCGCGAAGGCAGGCATGCGGCCAGTCCCACCAGCAGAGCGTCTGAAGGCGGGCCGCAACCTCCTCGGGAAATCGCCGCTTGATGACCCGCGCCGGCACGCCACCGGTGATCTCGTAGGCGCCGACAGAACGGGAGACGACAGCGCCGGCCGCAACGACCGCCCCATCGCCGACCGTCACGCCCGGCAAGAGGATTGCGCCGTGGCCGATCCAGACATCGTTGCCGATCGTGACGGCGTTCGCCTCGCGCCAGGCGAAAAGCCCCTCATCGGCTTCCGCATCGTCGAAGTAGTCGTTCGAGCGATAAGTGAAATGGTGCTGGCCCGCCCGCCACATCGGATGGTTGGAGGCGTTGATCCGCACGTTCTGGGCAATTGAGCAGAACTTGCCGATCGTCGCGCGCGCCACGTTGCCGTCCTCGGTGATGTAGGAATAATCGCCAAGGGACGAGTTCTGGAACTGCGTGCGCGCACCGATCGCCGTATAGCGCCCGAGCCGGCTGTCGGTCACCACCGCGTCCGGCGCAACGAGCGGCGTCTCTGAAAGCTTCGTCATGCAGCGGCTTTCGGGGCAAACGCGGTCACATCGACCTCTCGGTCGGCCACGGCGGCGCGCATCTCCGCGTCATGAAAGATCCCGAGGAAGCTGCGGCCCGCAGCTTTTCCCTCTTCGATCAAGGCAATCACCACATCCCGGTTTTTGGCATCGAGCGAGGCCGTCGGCTCGTCGAGAAGCAGGAGCGGATGGCCGGCGATGAAGCCGCGGGCGATGTTCACGCGCTGCTGCTCACCGCCGGAAAAGGTGGCGGGCGGCAGGTGCCAGAGCCGTTCCGGCAGGTTGAGGCGGGCAAGAAGCGCGTCGGCCTTGGCGAGCGCCTCCTCGCGGGAACAGCCCCGCTCCACGAGCGGCTCGGCGACGAGATCGCGCGAGGCGACGCGCGGCACGACGCGCAGGAATTGGCTGACATAGCCAAGCGTGTCGCGACGAACCTCCAGCACACGCCGCGGATCGGCCGTGGCGATATCGATCACATCCCCCTTGCCCGCGACACGGATCGCGCCGCGATCGGTTGAATAATTGCCATAGATCATCTTGAGGATCGAGCTCTTGCCGGCACCGGACGGCCCGCCGAGCACGACGCATTCGCCGGGCATGAGCGTGAAGGAGACGTTTTCGACGACCGGAATGTGGATGCCACCACGCAGATGCATGGTGAAGCTCTTGGCGACATCGGCGAGTTCAAGACGGGGCTGCATCGCTCACACCTGCAGGATCGAAGAGACGAGAAGCTGCGTATAGGGCGCATGCGGATCGTCGAGGACACGGTCCGTCAGCCCCTCCTCGACCACCTCCCCCGCCTTCATCACCATGATACGGTGGGAGAGGAGCCGGGCGACGGCGAGGTCGTGCGTGACGACGAGCGCCGCCATGCCGAGATCGGCGACGAGCGCACGGATAAGATCGAGAAGACGCGCCTGCACGGAGACGTCGAGCCCACCCGTCGGCTCGTCCATGAAGACGAGGCGGGGCGCGGTCACAAGGTTGCGGGCGATCTGCAGGCGCTGGCGCATGCCGCCAGAAAAGCCGCGCGGATCGTCGTCGATGCGGTCGGCGGGCACCTCCACACGCTCAAGCCAGGAGAGCGCCGAACCGCGGATCTTGCCGTAATGCCGGTCGCCGATCGCCATCAGCCGCTCGCCGACATTGGCACCCGCCGAGACGTTCATCCTGAGCCCGTCGGCCGGGTTCTGGTGCACGAAGCCCCAATCGGTGCGCATCAGAAAGCGCCGCTCCGCCTCGCCGAGCGCAGCAAGATCGCGCACCACACCGTCGCGCATGCGGTAGGAGACGGTGCCCGATGAGAGCGGCATCCGGCCGGAGACACAGTTCAACAATGTTGTCTTGCCGGAGCCGGATTCGCCGACGACGGCGAGCACCTCGCCCGGATAAAGGTCGAAGGAGACGTCGCGGCAGCCGATGCGCGGCCCATAAAACCGCGTCAGCCCATCGACGGAAAGAAGCGGCGCATCATCCAACAGCACGCTCATGCGCCCTCCTCCATGGCCGCAGCGAGGTGACCCCGATGCCCTTCCTCCCGCCGTCCCTCACAGAAGTCGGTGTCGGAGCAGACGAACATGCGCCCGCCTTTGTCGTCCAAAATCACCTCGTCGAGATAGACGCCCTCCGCACCGCACAGTCCGCAGGGCTCGGAGAAATGCTGCACCTCGAAGGGGTGGTCCTCGAAATCGAGGCTTTCGACCTGCGTGAAGGGCGGGATCGCATAGATGCGCTTCTCCCGCCCGGCGCCGTAGAGCTGCAGGGCCGGTGAATTCGTCAGTTTGGGATTATCGAATTTCGGAATGGGCGACGGGTCCATGACGTAGCGATCCTCCACCTTCACCGGATAGGCATAGGTCGTGGCGATATGGCCGTGGCGGGCTATGTCCTCGTAGAGCTTGACGTGCATGAGGCCGTATTCTTCCAGCGCATGCATGACGCGCGTTTCCGTCTCGCGGGGTTCGAGAAAGCGCAACGGTTCCGGGATCGGCACCTGGAAAACGAGGATCTGCCCGGCTTCGAGCGGCGTTTCAGGAACGCGGTGGCGGGTCTGGATGATGGTCGCATCGGCCGTGTGTGTGGTGGTGGCGACGCCCGCGACCTTGGCGAAAAAGGCGCGGATGGAGACGGCGTTGGTGGTGTCGTCGGCGCCCTGATCGATGACTTTCAAGACATCGTCGGGGCCGAGGACCGAGGCCGTCACCTGCACTCCGCCCGTGCCCCAGCCGTAGGGCATCGGCATTTCGCGGCTCGCAAACGGCACCTGATAGCCCGGGATCGCCACCGCCTTCAGAATGGCGCGGCGGATCATCCTTTTCGTCTGCTCGTCGAGATAAGCGAAGTTGTAGGGCGTTTCAGCCGTGGCGTTCATTCCGCAGCCTCCTGATCTTCCTGCCCGTCTTTGGCCGGGCCACGACCGGCTTCAAACTCCGCTCGCAGCCGCCGGATCAGCTCCAGTTCGGCCTGGAAGTCGACGTAATGCGGCAGCTTCAGATGTTCCACGAAGCCTGTCGCCTGGACATTGTCGGCATGCGACAGCACGAATTCCTCGTCCTGCGCCGCCGCCGTCTGATCTTCGCCGAGTTCGCGCGCCCGAAGCGCCCGGTCGCAAAGCGCCATCGCCATCGCCTTGCGCTCCGCATGTCCGAAGACGAGGCCGTAGCCGCGGGTGAATTGCGGCGGCGCTTCAGCACTGCCCTTGAACTGATTGACCATCTGGCACTCCGTCACCTTGATGCACCCGAGAGGGACCGGAAAATCGAGACCCGGCACCTCGATCTCGACATCGACCTCACCCATGCGGATTTCGGCAGCGAAAGGGTGCGAGCGGGCAAAGCCCCGCTGTGTCGAATAGCCGAGCGCCAGGAGAAAACCTTCATCACCGCGGGCAAGCGCCTGCAGGCGGAGATCGCGGCCGGCCGGAAACGACAAGGGCTCGCGCGTGAGATCGGCAGGCTCGTCTTCGCCCTCCGGATCAGGCTCGATCAGCCCGGCCTGACCGAGGAGGTCGGTGACGCGCGGCATCGCCTCCGTTCCCGGATCCTCGGTGCTCGCCGCCGCCTCCACCGCGTCGTCCTCCTCAAGGGCCGGATCGAGAAGCCGATGCGTGTAGTCGAAGGTCGGTCCGAGAAGCTGCCCGCCCGGCAGATCCTTGAAGGTCGCCGAGATGCGCCGCTCGACGAGCATCCCCCCCGTTTCGATCGGCCGAGACGCGCCGAAGCGCGGCAAAGTCGTGCGATAGGCGCGGACAAGAAAGATCGCTTCGACGAGATCGCCCCGCGCCTGCTTGATCGCGAGCGCCGCAAGCCGGCGATCATAGAGCGAGCCCTCGCTCATCACCCGGTCCACGGCGAGCGACAGCTGCTCCAGGATCTGCGTGACCGTCAGCGACGGGACGTTCCTGTCGCCGCGCCGCTTCTCGGCCAAGAGACGATGCGCATTGGCGATCGCCGCCTCGCCGCCCTTTACCGCGACATACATCAGGCCTCTCCCATGATACGGGTTGAGCGCGGCAGCCCGAGGATCGCCGAGGGGGCGGCAAGCACGAGATCGACGCCGCGAGGAAAGAGCGTCCGGTTGGCGCGGAACTCTTCGACGAGCCTTGCCGGAAGGCCTTCGACCTGCACGCCCGCCACGTCTTCGATGCCGGGGCCGGAGAGCCAGAGATTAAGTCCGCGGGAAAAACCCGCGACCTGCACGACGAGCGTTGTCGAGCGATCGGGATATTGCTCTGTGCCGAGGCCAAACTCCGACAGCGGCGGCATCGCGGCCGGATCGGCGATCACGGCAAACGATGCCCGCGCCGGCACCACCACGATTGGCGCGCCGATGTGAAAGCCGACCCATCCACGCACCTCGCCGCTGGCGTTCAACGCCTTGTCGAGAAAGACCGGCGTATCCGCATCGGCAAGGGCTGCGAGAACGGCGGCCGCCGCCGGCTTTAAGGGAGGCGGAGGCGCCACAAGCCGAGGCATGTCGACGACACGGCCAGGTCGCGACAGAGCATCGAGCAGCCGCCGAAACACCGCCTGCGAAGAGAAGACCGGATCCTTGAAACCACCGCCAAGCGCGTCTGCCATCAGTCTTCTCCCCGCACCATGGTGAAGAAATTCACCCGGGTCGCCGCTGTTTTCACGCGCACCTGACCGTCCTCCTCGGTGGTTCGTGCCGCGACCGGAGCCACCACGCGATCTTCCACGAAGGCGCGCGTCGCCTCGTTTTGCCAAAGCGCGTCAAAGACGGCGACGAGATGCGCCCGCTCGCGGTCGCGCCCGAGAATATGGCCGTAGCCCACCTCGCCGCTTGCAAGCCGAACCACCGTCCGCGTCACCGTCACCTCGCCGAGATTGAAGGGAGCGCCACCACCGCCGATGCGCCCGCGCGTCATGGCGAGACCAAATTCCGGAGCGCGCAGCACCTCGAATTCCGGCGAAGGGCTAAGCGCTCTCAAAGCCCCGGCGAGCTCATCAGCACGGGCACGCACGAGGACGGAAAGCACCTCCCGGCGCCGCTCGAGTGTTTCCGTCGCGAGGTCCGAGTCCTCGGGCGCGGCCGCGTTCCGGTCGCGAGTTGCGCTGGCGGTGTCTGCCATTTCGGAACCTCGAGCTTCGAACTTGTCTATTGTTATATACAAGCATACAATAGGCAGACAAGCTTGACACAACGATGACGGTCCGACGCTCGGGGGACAAAAACGACGATGGAGAATGTGCATCGCGGAGCCGGCGTCTCGTTGTGGCGCCAGATCGCCGATCTGTTGCGCGGCGAGGTACTGTCGGGCCGCTGGCCGGCCGACACGGCCCTGCCCTCCGAAAGCGCCTTGTCGGAGCGTTTTGGCGTCAACCGCCACACGCTGCGCCGCGCGCTCTCGGCTCTTGCTGCGGAAGGGTTGGTGCGCTCCGACCAGGGCCGCGGCACCTTCGTCACCTCGGAGCGTCTCGCCTATCCGATTTCGCGGCGCACGCGCTTTTCGGAAATCGTCAGCCGTCAGGCGCGCGCACCCGGCGGCCGCCTGATCGCAAGCCGCATCGAGCCCGCACCCGTCTGGCTCGCCGACCATCTGAAGCTCGCGCAGGGCACGCCGCTCATCACCCTCGAAACCCTGAGCGTCGCCGATGGAGTACCGATCTCAACGGCAAGGAGCTGGTTTTCCGCCGAACGGTTTCCCGATCTCGTGCCGATCTACGCCGAGACCGGATCGATCACCCGGGCACTCGCCCATCACGGGGTCGAAGATTATGTCCGCCGCTGGACCAAGGTGCGTGCGCGATCTGCAGAGCCCGCCGAAAACGAGAAACTCGCTCTGCCGCGCGGGGCGACCGTCCTCGTAACGGAATCGCTCAATGTCGAACCGGACGGCTCGCCCCTGCATCTGTCGCTGACGAGCTTTGCGGCGGAGCGCATGGAAATCGTCATCGAAGAGGACGGCAACGACAAAGGGCGCCTCTGACGGCGCCCTTTCCGTGTTCGCCCCCGAGGTTGGGGGGCTACTTCAGATCCATGCAATTGGCATAATAGGTGACGGTCGCCGGCCAGTCGGAGAACATGCCGATAACGCCGACATCCTTGGCGAGCACGTCGATCACCTCGTATTCGTCGCCCGGATGCGAGATCGCATCCTTGACCGATTGATAGTAGTAGCCGCCACCATCGGTCAGCGTGCCGGAGCGCTCGAGCGACCAGGTGATGATCTGGAGACCCGCCTCCTTCGCAGCCTTCGCATAGGCGGACGGCACGATCTCTCCCGCCTCGTCGAGGGTGAGGAGCATATGGCTCGGCGGCGCGATGATCTTCACGCCCTCGTCGGCAAGCTCCTGCATGGACGGCTCGAACGTCTCCGGATTGTTGGCATCGAAGCCTTCGAGCGTCTCGTCACGATCATCGAGGAAGACACCCTGTTTGCCGAACTCCGGATCGTTCTTGATCCAGTAGAGAATATCGCGGAGCTGAAAGGATTGCGGATAGACGTCGCTCGGATCGACGCCCGCCTCCTCGTATTCGTCGATCATCTGCTGCGCGTAATCGTCCTGGGTGTAATCGCCTTCGAACGGCATCTCCACGCTCGGCGCCTTGAGCTCGGGCGTGAACTTCACCCCGAGATCCTTGAAGAGCGCGATCGATTCCTTGTGGGACATCAACTCGCCGTTCGTGGCGTAGAGGTCGGTGCGCCAGGATGGCGTCGCATCCATGAATTCGGCAACGCTCGTCGCATCCGGATTGCCCGCATCCATTTTGCCCTTGAGCGACTTGAACTCCGCAAGTGTCAGATCCGACGTGCAGCATTTCACCTCCGCCTTCTTGTCGCCGGAGGCCGGGCTGAACGGGGTCGTGCATTTCGCGGCGAGATCGTCGTGGGCGAGAATATCGGTCGTCGTGGCGAGATCGCATTGTGAATGCCGGCAGACGAGCTCGCGATCCTTGGTGAAGGCGACGTCACATTCGATGATGCCGGCCCCCATCACGGCCGCCGCCTGATAGGACTGGCGGGTGTGTTCTGGAAACTGCATCGGCGCGCCGCGATGGCCGATGGAAAACGCCGTGCGATAGAACGGTCCGGTCTCGCAGGCCTTGAGCGCATCCTTGAGCTCGCCCTCGTCCATGTCGTTGACGAGATAGAAGGGCCGCGGGCCGAGCTGCGCCTGCGGACGGTTATCCTGCGGGAGGGAATCCTGGGCGAGCGCATCGGCTGCAAAGCCGCAGGCCGCACCCAAAAGGGTGCCGGCGGCAAAGGCCGAACGTACGAGAACGTGCTTCATGGGCTAAACCTTCCTCGATGGCAGAACGCGATAGCGCAACGGACGGCACAAGGCCGAAGCCTCGCATAGACGCACGGCGCAAACACGGAATGTCGCGCGGATGACGGGAAGATGAAGCATCGCAGGAAGAAGGGGCCCGGCGTCAGCGGGTGAGATAATCGCTGAAGGTCAGGACGAAGAGCGCGGTGAGCCACAGCCCGGAAGCGCCCGCGGCAAGGCGCAACAGCGCCCCGGATCGCGCCAGATGCATAAAGACCACTGAGGAAAGGCCCGCCATCACGACGGCGACCGCAAGATTGACGACCACCTTCCAGATGCCGATCGGCCAATAGGCGACCCACCAGGAGGCGAGGAAGAGCACCATCAGCGCCGCCCAGACGGAAAACTCCGGGAAGAGAAGCTGCCGAAGATCAGGCTCACGCCGCTCTTTTGGCTCCGACGCCGTCATGATCGCCCCACGAGATAGAGAAGTGGGTAAAGAAAGATCCAGATCGTGTCGACGAAGTGCCAGTAGAGCCCCACGACCTCGATCGTGTTGGTCTTGTCGGGCACGACGCGCCCGCGACGGACGAGGATTGCGACGACCGCCCAGGCACCAAGCCCGATCGCCATATGGATGGCGTGGATACCGGTCATCGCCCAGTAAAACGACACGAAGATCACCGCGTGTTCCGACAGGCGGAAGAGCGGATCACCGGGCACGAAATGGCTCTTGATGTCGTGGTGGTATTCGTAGCCCTTGAGCGCCAGAAAGAGGAGGCCGAGCGCAATCGTCGCCGCAATCAGCCTGACGACGAGGCGCGAACTGCCGAATTCCGCGGCCTTCACGGCAAGCGCCGCCGTCAGGCTCGAAATCAGGAGAATGGCGGTATTGGCACTGCCGATGAGGACGAGAGTCTCGCGTCCGGCCTCCTCGAACGCGGCCGGATAGGCCATGCGATAAAGCGTATAGCCGAGAAAGATCGCGCCGAAGAACAAGACCTCGGTGCCGAGGAAGATCCACATGCCGAACTCGGCCGCCTGCCGCTGCTGGCCGCGGTCGTCGAACTGTTCGGGGACTATCCCAGCGAAGGGGCTGATCTCACGCATCCTTCGGTGTCCCCTCAGGGTGGTAATTGTAGGGATCCTCGCGGACGACCGGCGTCGAAAAGAAATTGTGCTGGGGCGGCGGAGAAGCCGTCGTCCATTCGAGCCCAGTCGCCTCCCAGGGATTGGCCGAGGCAACGCGCCCGAAGAAAAGCGACCAGCCGAGATAAAAGAGCGGCATCAGATAGGCGACGGCCAGAAGCACGGCGCCGAGCGTCGAGGCGACGTGGAACATCTGAAACTCCGGCGCATAGGCATGGTAGCGCCGCGGCATACCGAGATAGCCGAGAATGTATTGCGGGAAGAAAGTGGTGTTGAAGCCGACGAACATCATGATCGCCGCCGCCTGCGCCCAGCGTTCCGGATAAAGCCGGCCGGTGATCTTCGGCCACCAGAAATGCAAGCCTCCGAAGAAGGCCGAAACCATCCCCCCCACCATGATGTAGTGGAAGTGGGCCACGACGAAGTAGGTGTCGTGCACATGGAGATCGATCGGCACGGAGGCGAGAAAGAGCCCGGTCAGCCCGCCCATGGTGAAGAGGCCGACGAAGCCGAGCGCATAGAGCATCGGCGCCTCAAAGGTGATGCGACCGCGGAACAAGGTCGCGGTCCAGTTGAAGACTTTGATCGCCGAGGGCACCGCCACCATGAAGGAGAGGAACGAGAAGACGAGGTTCGCATAGGACGACTGGCCCGAAACGAACATGTGGTGGCCCCAGACGAAGAAGCCGATGACGGCGATCGCGAGGATCGCGAAGACCATCGCCGTGTAGCCGAAGACCCGGCGCCGCGCGAAGCAGGTGATGATCTCCGAGACGACGCCCATGCCCGGCAGGATCATGATGTAGACGGCCGGATGTGAATAGAACCAGAAGAGATGCTGGAAGAGGAGCGGATCGCCACCCCGCGTCGGATCGAAGATGGCAAGCCCGAACCAGCGTTCCGCCACGATCAGCAGAAGCGCCATGGCGAGAACCGGCGTCGCCAACAGCATGATCAGGCTCGTTGCATAATTCGCCCAGATGAAGAGCGGCAGACGGAACCAGGTGAGCCCCGGGCAGCGCATCGTATGCGTTGTGACGATGAAATTGAGCCCGGTCGCGATCGAGGAAAAGCCGGTCAGGAAGACCCCGATAGCGGCGATCGAGACATAGGAATTGGAATAGAAGCTCGAGAACGGAGTATAGAAGGTCCAGCCGGTATCGACACCGCCGAGGATGATGGCTGCAAGCGCCAGAACACCGCCGCCGATATTGAGATACCAGGAAAAGAGATTGAGGCGCGGAAAGGCGAGATCACGCGCGCCGAGCATCAAGGGCACGAGGAAATTGCCGAGCGTCGTCGGGATCACCGGCACGAGGAAGAACCAGATCATGGTGATCCCGTGCAGGGTAAAGAGCTTGTTGTAGGTGTCGTCGGCGACGAGATCGCCGGCCGGCGTCAGAAGCTCCAAGCGGATAAGCGTCGCTGCGGCCCCGCCGATGAAGAAGAAGACGGTCGTCGAGATCGCATAGAGGATGGCGATCCGCTTGTGATCGATGGTGAAAAGCCACGAGGAGAGCGTCGCCCCGGATTCGTTGAGATAGGAGCGCCCGAGCGCCTCCTCTGTGGTTTCGGCCGTCTCTACGGCACCGCTATGTGCGATCGTGTCAGTCATCGCGGGCCTCTTGCTGTGGCTTCTTCTTCAAATAGGCGAGGAGCGCCAGAAGGTTCGCCTCCGAGACGCGTCCGGCAAAGCTCGGCATGATCGGCTTGAAACCGGCGACGACATCGCGCTTCGGCTGCAGGATGGAATCGCGCAGATAAGCGTCATCCGCCTCCACGATCCGCCCGTCGGCGAGTGCCACCGGAGAGCCGTAGACATATTCGAGGGGCGGCGCGCGGACATTGGCGCTGTTGCCGTGACACCCCGAACATCCGAGCGTCGTGAACAGCCGTTCGCCCTGCGCCGCGAGAGAATTGTCGGCCTCCTGGTGGGAAAGCCAGTCAGCGTAATCCTCTTCTTCCATGACGATGACTTTGCCGGTCATCTTGGAATGCTGGGTGCCGCAATATTCCGCGCAGAGAAGCGCATAGGTCCCGGGTTTGTCGGCGATGAAGGACAGGGCTTCCGTGTGGCCCGGCACCACATCCTGCTTGATGCGCAACGCCGGCACGAAAAACGAGTGGATCACGTCCTGCGAATTCATCGACAGCAGGATCGCCCGGTCCGCCGGCACATGCAGCTCGTTGATCTCGCGCTCGCCGCCTGGATGTTCGCTCTTCCACATCCATTGCTTGGCAACGACGTTGATCTGCAGCGGCTCGCCCGCTGGCGTCATAGCCCCAAAACCTTGTGCCGACGCCCAGCCAAAGATCGTCACGAAGAGAAGCACGGTGGCGAGCGTCCAGCCGGTCTCGAACTCCCGCTGCAGCAGCGATGGCAATTCCGATCGGTCGGCGGTGGAATTCTTCCGATAACGGATCGAAAGCCCGATGATCAGGCCAGCGACGAGAAGGATGATGAAGGCGGAGAGCGCGGTCGCCGAGAAGAAGAGGAGATCGGTCTGACGCGCCCGTTCCGACGCCGCAGAGATAAAACTGGAGAGACCGCTCATGCCGTGCTCTCCCGGCCCTTGCCACGCCGCTCACGCCACAGAAGCGTTAGGACGAGCGCTGCGATCGCGGCCACGCTCAAGGCGGCAGAGATCGTCAGGATGCGCGCAATCAGCGGAGAATAGGTGCCGGTCGCAGGATTCCAGCCATAGCAGAGCAGGAACAACCGGTCGCCGAGCGATCCGACACTGCCGTCGCCGGCATCCGTCAGGGCGAGACGGAAATCGAGAGGTTCCGAGGCGAATGGATCGACATAACGGCGGATCTCGCCGGATTTGTCGAGCAGGACGGCGGCGGTCGGATGCGCGAACTGATCACGCTCCTTGTCGTAGGAAATACGGATGCCGGCCGTATCGAGGAGATGGGCGATCTCGCTCTTGTCGCCGCGCAGAACGCGCACCGCCTGCCAGCGCTCCGTCTTCGGGATATGCTCCTCGGCAAAGGTCTTCGCCTCCGCCTGCCCGTCCTTAGGGTCGAGCCCGATGATGGAAAGATCGAAATCGTCACCAGGCTTCAGCGTCAGCCCCGAGAGCCGCGACAGGAGCGCGTCGGCAGAGACACCGCAGGACGTTTCGCAGGTAAAATCGACGAAGAGGACGAGATCGGGTTTGTCGCCGGAAGCCGGCAGCGGCGCGGGCTCTCCTTCAAGATCGACGAGATGATCGGCCTTGAGCGGCGCGCCGATGCGCTTGGTGACGCCAACCGTGTCGATCTCGGATTTCGCGAGCCCCGCAAGAGCAACGCCTGGCATGGCGGCGAAACACAGGAAAAGAGCAAGGACGAGCGATCTCATCGGACCTCCTCCGATTGTGGCGGCAGGAGCGGCGCATAGGGGTCGGGTCGGGCGGCAACGGTCTTCATCGCCTCGTCGATGGGCATCGCCACGGCGTCGTTGAGGCGCTTTCCTTCGCGCACCCGATAGGCCTGCAGATCCCCGACCGGATCGACCTGGAGAGCAGGCCCCGCCGGCCGCATCGGCCGCGGCAGGGTCTGCTCGATCGGCTGGCCGACGAAGGTGAAGAGGAATGCGACGAGCGCGAGCGTGAAGACCATGAGACCGAGAAGCGCTGCGCCCGCCAGAAACACCCTCGTCCCCGGGACCTCGGCCGCTTCGTGGGCACGCCAGCTTTGTTCAGGCATGACGCTCCTCCCCTTCGTGACGTGCGCCAAGGAGTGACACGACGATGGCGAGCCAGGCGCCGCCGAGAAGGATCGTCAGCAAAAGCGCAAGCCACGCCACTGCCGGCGCGAGCCCGACGAGCCAGGTCAGGTGCAGATAAAGACCGATGAGACAAAAGAGGCCGGCGACCCCTGTCCAGCGCGCACTCTTCCGCACCGCGGAGAAGAGAAGCATCGAAAAGGGCAGAACCGAGCCGACGATGAAGGTGGCGGCGACAAGCGCGGTGCCGGAGGGCGTAAGCCGTGCCACATACCATCCGACCTTCTCCGGCAGATTGCCGGACCACATGACGAGATACTGGATGAAGGCAAGGTAGGTGACGCCGAGAATGGCGGCGATGAGGAGACCGGCAAAATCGCCGTTCCGAACCTCCTGACCGAAGACCGCACGCAGGACCGCAACAAGCGCGAGCGCCGATCCTATCTCCGAGACGCTGAGGAGCGCCGGATAGGCGGTGGAGAACCATTTCGGGTCGAGCGACATCAGCCAGTCGATGCTGCCGAAACTGATGCTGAGGCCGTAAAGGAGGATGCCGACCGCTGACACAACCGGCCCGAGCGGGACGAGCGCCGCAAGGACGCCAAGCACCGACCAGATCGCCAGAATGACGATGCTGCGCAGGAGGAAGGCGGGAGCGTTGAGATAAAACTCTGCCACCGCCTCGTGCCGCACGGCCTCCGCATGGCCGGCCCAGACATAGATATCCGGCAGCGACAATGAGATGGGCACGAAGGCGACGGCAAGGAGCGGCATCGTGAGCGCCATCGCCGCCAGGAAGGGCCGCGCAACAAATCCCCAATCACCGCCCGTCAGGCCGTGCGCGAGAAGAAGGACGAGACTTCCGGACGGAAAGCCGAGCAGGAAGAGCCAGGCAATAAGCCAGGCACCTGAAAGCCCCGGCGGCGTCAGGAAAACGGCCGCGACAACGAGCGCCACCAACACGATCACCGCGAGGAGAAGAAGCGACATCCGCCAACCCTGCGGGCGCAGAGCGAGCGCGGGAGCTGTCATTGCCCGACTCCTTCCTGCATCTGCGAGAGCTGCAAGGCGCGTAGATAAAGCGCAATCGCCCAGCGATCCTTGGGCGGCACGCGGTCGCCATAGGAATACATGACGCCGTAGCCATTGGTGATGACATCGAAGATGTGCTGCGCCGACGTCGCCCGGAGCCGATCCGAATGAAATGATGGCGGCTGCGGGAAACCGCGTGCGACGATCATGCCGTCGCCATAGCCGGCATAGCCGTGGCACGGCGCGCAGAAGATCTCGAAGCGCTCGCGCCCCCGCTGAACGAGCGCCAGCGTCGGCTTCGGCGGCGCCAAAGCCTGTTGCGCATCGACCGGATCGGAGCGCGCCACGACGCCCTCCGGCAGCGGCCTGGCGGCGCTTTGACCCGCAAAAGCTTCGGCGAAGGCATAAGTCTTCAGCTTCGGCTGCTTCGCCATCTCCTGTTCCTGACAGCCGGCAAGCAGGAGAAGAGCGGGGAGGATGGCGAGCCACCTCATGCCGGCACCTCGTCGATGACGATCGGCGACAGCCCCTTAAGGAGTTCGCGCGCCGCATTGGCGTCGCCATCCACCGTCACGCGCAGAAAGAAGAGATCATGCGAGGCACGATGGAAATTCGGCGCCGCGAAGAGCGGCTGGTGCAGCTTTGTCAGCCCGGAGCGCAGGATGAAGGCCACGAAGCCTGCAACGACCGCGAAAAGAACTGTGAGCTCGAAGGTCACAAGCATGAAAGCCGGCCAGGAGAACAAAGGCCGGCCGCCGGAATTGATCGGGTAAGCGACCATGGCGCTCCACGCCTGCAGGCCGAAGCCGCAGGCAGCGCCGATCACGCCGGCAACGGCCATGACGATACGGATGCGCGTCGGACGATGGCCGATCGCTTCCGCAACGCCCTCGATCGCAAAGGGCGAATACGCCTCGAGATCAGAGAAGCCCGCCTCCCGCGCCTTCTCAATTGCCCCCATCAGTTCACCGGGTTCGGCGAAACCGGCTAGGAGGTGATGCCCGCTCATGCGCGCCTCCTCTGCCAGTCGAACTGCTTCACCTCATGCAGCGAGATGAAAGGAACGAGCCGCACGAAGATGAGGAAGAGAAGCGTGAAGAAGCCGAGCGTGCCGAACCACAAGGTCCAGTCCCAGATGGTCGGCGTGTAGATCTGCCAGCTCGACGGCAGGTGCCCGTGCGAGGGCGTCGTCGTGGTGATCAAGATGCGTTCAAGCCACATCCCGAGATTGATGGCGAGCGCCACCGCCAGGATGAGCTTCGGCGTGCGCCGCACCGCGGGAACCCAGAGGGCGAGCGGGATGACGCAATTGCAGGCGAGCATCAGCCAGTAATAGGGCGCGTAGGCGCCGAAGAACTTGAAGAGGATCAGATCGCGCTCCGCCTCCGAGCCCGCATACCAGGCCATGAACCATTCCGTGGCGTAGGAGATGGACATGATGAGCGATAGGAAGAGGAGCATCTTGCCCATCACGTTGAGATGGCTTCGGGTGACGAGCCCCTGC
Organism: Afifella aestuarii; assembly: GCF_004023665.1. NCBI lineage: Bacteria > Pseudomonadati > Pseudomonadota > Alphaproteobacteria > Hyphomicrobiales > Afifellaceae > Afifella > Afifella aestuarii. The sequence continues at coordinate 1,082,391 of NZ_SAUF01000001.1, read as the reverse complement.
AGGTTGAAGGCCCAGCGGATCGGGATCGCGAGCGTCACCACCATGGCAAAGCCTGAATAGGCCGCACCAAAGACGAAATAAGGCGGGAAGATCGTCTCCGCCCAGCCGGGTGCGAGACCGGCCGCGAAGTCGAGCCCGACGACGGAATGGACGGAGAAGACGAGCGGCACGGCCATCGCCGCCGCCGTCTTGTAAAAGCTCTCGAGCCGCAGCCAGTCGGAGGCGGAGCCAGTCCAGCCAAAGGACATGAAGCCGTAGAGCGCCCGCCGGAGTCCCGGAGCGGCCCTGTCGCGCGCGGTCGCGAGATCGGGGATGAGGCCGGTGTACCAGAAGAGCAGCGAAAAGATCAGGTAGCTCGCAATGGCGAAGAAGTCCCAGACGAGCGGGCTGCGCCATTGCGGCCAGACGCCCATCGTATTGGGATAGGGCATGAGCCAGTAGAAGAACCACGGCCGTCCGAGATGCAGGATCGGGTAGAGCCCGGCAATAGCGGCGGCGAACAAGGTCATTGCCTCGGCGAAACGGTTGACGGAGGCGCGCCATCGCTGCCGCGTCAAAAGCAGCATCGAGGAGATGAGCGTGCCGGCATTGCCGATGCCGATCCACCAGACGTAATTGGCGATCGCGAAGCCCCAGATGTTCGACTGGTTGAGGCCCCACACCCCGATCCCGTTGGCGAAGAGCCAGAGGATCGACACGACCATCATCACCGTCAGCGCCAGACTGACGAGGAGCGAGATCCACCAGATGCGCCCGACCCGTGTCATCAACAGCGGGTTCATGACCTCGCTGGTGATCGCCTCATAGCTCATCGGCTCCGGCAGGTATTGCGCTGGGCCACGCAAGGGTTCTTGCCGCGCTTCGGCCGTCTCCGGCGTCGTGGAGGCGCTGGCGCTCATGCGCCCTCTCCCCGCCCGGATCCGGTGCTTGCCGCCTCGGCGCGGATGCGCGCCAGATAGGAGGTGCGCGGCCTCGTCCCGAGCTCGCCGAGAAGGTCATATTCGTGCCGGGCGCCCTTCAGCTGCGAGACGAGACTGTCCTTGCGATTGATATCGCCGAAGGCGATCGCCTGCGTCGGGCAGGCATTCTGGCAGGCGGTGCGCACCTCGCCCTCCTCGAGCTCCCGCCCCTCTCGGTCGGCGCGCTGCTGCGCCCGGCTGATGCGCTGCACGCAATAGGTGCATTTTTCCATGACGCCACGGCTCCTGACCGACACGTCCGGATTGGCGGCCGCGTGATAGAGCGGGTCGTCGAGGTTCTCGTAGGCCTGCTCATCGCCATAACCATAGAAGTTGAAACGGCGAACCTTGTAGGGGCAGTTGGCCTGGCAGAAGCGGGTGCCGATGCAGCGATTGTAGACCTGGACATTGAGGCCTTCGCGATCATGAACCGAGGCCTCGACCGGGCAGACCGGTTCGCAGGGCGCCTTCTCACAATGCATGCATGGCACAGGCTGGAAGAGGACTTCCGCCGCGTCCGGCTCGCCACGGAAATAGCGATCGATCCTGATCCAGTGCATCTCGCGGCCGCGCTCCACCTCCTCCGGCCCGACGACGGGGATGTTGTTCTCCGACTGACAGGCGGTCACGCAGGCGCTGCAGCCGATGCACACTGACTGGTCGATCACCATGCCCCAGGCTGCATCGGGATAGTCCCAATCGGGATAGAGCGAGGGCGGCACCTCCTCGTTTTTCTCCTCCGCGCCATGCAGGAAATCGGCGAAGCTGAGATCGCGGATGATCTCGCGCCCTTCCATATCGGAATGCTCCTGTGTGCGGATGAGACGACCCGTATCGCTCATCGCGCGAAGCTGAGCCCCGGTCGCATGCCACAACGCATCGAGGCGACGCAGCGGATTGACGTCGACGCCGACCGCGGAACCGATGACCCCGGCCTCCGGCCGCCCGTAGCCGAGCGCGAGCCCGATCGACCCCTCCGCCTGGCCGACGGCCACCATCGCCGCCAGCATCAGCCGGCTCTCGCCGAGGCTGATGTCCAGAAGGTTTCCGTCTTCAATCCCGAGATTGAGCGCATCGCGCGGTGAGACGAGTGCCGCATTGCCCCAGACGAGCTTGGTCACGGGATCGGGCAATTCCTGCAGCCAGGCATTGTTGGCAAAATCGCCGTCCCAGAGTTTCGTGTCGGGGCGGAAGACGAGTTCATAACCATCGTCCTCCACCGCCGGTGCAACAGGTTTGGGCACAGCCACAGCGCTCGGCCGGAAGCTCTGCGGCGCCGAGCCTTCCACGAAGCCAGCACGCAGGCTCTTTCGCCACCAGGTCTCGAAATCGCCGGCACCGCTCGCGCGCCGCCAATGCGCGCGCAGCACCTCGCGATCATCCGCATCGAGTTCGCCGAAGAAGGCGCCGAGCACAGAAAAGAGCGAGCGACCGCGAAACAACGGCGTGATCAGCGGCTGGAGCAACGTGACGGTGCCGTCGGCGGCGCGCGCATCGCTCCAGGATTCGAGGTCGTGCAGCGCCGGCAGATGCCAGGTCGTGCGCGCCGCCGTCTCGTTGCGGTAAAGCCCGTGATGCACCGAGAATGGCACCTTGCCGAGGAGGTCGGCGAGATCGAAATCCCCAGGCGCGCTGTAGACGGGATTGGTGCCGGAAATCAGGAGGGTTTCGACGTTGCCCGCATCGATCTCTTCGACAAGCTCACGCAAGCCCAGGTGAGACGGCGCCTCATTGTCGACAGGCAGAAACTCGACCGTCTCGCCAAGACCACCATGCTGTGCGTTGAGCCAATGGGCAAGCGCATGCACCTCCGCCGGCTGTGCAGCCCCGGCGACGACGAGCGCCTGGCCGCGATGGGCCGAAAGCTCCTGCACCAGGCGCTCGACGAAGACCCGGGCATTTTCATCGACCCTGCCCTCCGGCAGGTTGTCCGCGCCAAACCGAGCGGCGATCATCTGCGCAAGCTCTGCGACCCGCCCGCGTCGCACGGCGAGCCGATGGTCCGCATTGGAGCCAGTGAGGCTCAGAACCGGCTCGATGACATGAAGCCGAAGGAAGCCCTCCGGCTTATCACCCCAGACCCGCCGCGCCGCGCCGAAGCGCGCCGCGTTGAGCGTCTGTTCGGGGCCGGCGCCGAGAAAATCGGCATCGAGCGACAGGACGCACCGGGCGCGATCGAAGCGATAGACGGGTTTCAAGCGCCGCCCGAAGGCGAGCTCGGTGCCGGCCAGGACATTCTCCTCGCCGAGCGGATCCCATTGATGCCAGCGCGCCTCCGGAAAGCGATCGAGCAGCGTCGAGATCTGGTCGAAAAAGGTCGGCGAGGTACTAGGGCCGGTCAGGATCCTGAGCCCCTCTCCCCGCTTGGCGCGATGGCCCTCGATGCGCGGCAGGAATTCGGCGGCAAATCCGTCCCACGAGGCGGTGTCGGCCCCCTTGCGCACCGCCTTCGAGCGATCCGGATCATAAAGCGACAGGATCGCAGCCTGGGTGAAGGCGTCGCTGCCCGCCGCGGCCGGATGGTCGACGTTCGGCTCGAGCTTGGTCGGCCTTCCGTCAAATGTCTGGCCGATCACCGGCTGGGCGATGCCGGCAAGCGTCACTGCGGTCGCAAAGGCCAGCGGCTCGCCCGGCACCAGCCGCTCCGGCATGTTCACATAGGGAACGATCGTCTCCGGCTGACGGCCGCAGGCACCCGCCGAGAGGGCCGCGCTCGCCGCCATAAGCTTCAGGGCGGTGCGCCGATTGACCGGGCCCATACGGATGCCATCCGGAAATTCTTTCGTGGTCTCCGCCGCCCGGTCTCCGGACCTTCGCTCTTTAGCCGCCCCCGCTGGCGAGGAGCGATCGCGCGCGGAGAGCGAGCGCCACAAGCGCTCAGGCCCGCCGCTACTCCCGCAGTTGCCGCCGCAACATCCAGAATCCTGAGGCGGTTTCAGCGATGACATGTGGAGCAATCGGTCAGTTTTGCAGGATCGATGCCGTATCGCTTCAGCCGCTCATGGCCATGGATCTTGCCATCGGCGGAGTTCCAATTGGTGGCGAAGACATCCTCGGGTGCGCGCAGGTTCTTTGCCGGATCGCGGTGGCAGTCGAGGCACCATTGCATGGTCATCGGCTCGGCCTTCTGCATGAGCGGCATCTTGTCGACGGGACCGTGGCAGGTGGTGCAGCCGACGCCGTTTTCGACATGAACGGAATGGTTGAAATAGACATAGTCCGGCAGGTTGGTGACGCGGTTCCAGGCAATCGGCTCATCCCTGGCGAGGCTCTCGCGGACAGGGCGGAGCATCTCGGCATTGGTCCAGAGCTGCGAATGGCAGGTCATGCAGGTGTGCGTCGGCGGGACGCCGGCGAAGGCCGCCTCTTCCACCCCCGTGTGGCAGTAGCGGCAATCGAGACCGAGACCGCCGACATGATGCTGGTGGCTGAACGGCACTGGCTGGTCGGGAGTGAGACCGATGTCGTTGGTATAACGCGAGCGTGCCATCACCCCTGCAAAGACAAGAGCGGCGACAGGCACGAAAACGACAGCGACAAGCGCGACCTTGACGATGGCGTTGCTGCGACGGCGGAAAATCTGGGCCATGGATCAGCTCAGACTGACCCGGGCTGCGGAAACAATGCAACCGCAGCCGCTGAAGAAAGTCGCGGAAGATCCCCCAGACTGCATCAAGCACAGCCCCTTTTTATTTGACCACGTCGCGCGGTCCGGCCCCGCATTGCGCGGTGATCCGTCCCGCCGTCACTCTGGGGGCGCCGAGAAGAGAATTTCTTCGATGCGGACATGCCCCGTCACGAAGATCACCCGGAACGGAGGCCAGTTCCCGCGTCGAACCTTTTTTCTCGCGACGTGTTGAAGGTGCGGGACCAATCACGACAACGAGGAAAGAAAGTTGGCCAGAACCGAGAAGACTGTCGTCATCACGGGCGCCTCGGCCGGTGTCGGCCGCGCCCTGACGCGGCGTTTCGCACGAGATGGCGCGCGGCTCGGGCTCATCGCGCGCGATCGTCGTCGGCTGGAAGAGACCGCGGAAGAAGTCCGTGTCCTCGGCGGCGAGGCGATGATCTTTCCAATCGACGTAGCGGATGCCGAGAAGGTCGACATCGCCGCCGAAGAGGTCGAGCAGCGCTTCGGCCCGATCGATATCTGGATCAACGTGGCGATGGTGACGGTTATGGCACCGGTCGCAAAGACGACACCCGAAGAATTCCGCCGCGTCACCGAAGTCACCTATCTGGGCTGCGTGCATGGCACACTGGCCGCCCTGAAGCGCATGCAGCCGCGCAATCACGGCACGATCGTCCAGACGGGCTCTGCCCTCGCCTATCGCTCGATCCCATTGCAGGCGCCTTATTGCGCCGCCAAGCACGCAATCGTCGGCTTCACGGATTCGCTGCGCTGCGAGCTCATCCACGACAATTCCGCGATCAAGCTCACGGTTGTGCATCTGCCCGGTTTGAACACGCCGCAATTCGACTGGGCGCGCAACAAGATGCCGCGTCGAGCCCAGCCGCTACCGCCAATTTTCCAGCCCGAAGTGGCCGCAGACGGCATTTATTTCGCCGCCCATCATCCGCGCCGCGAACTCTGGGTCGGCCGCTCCGCCTATCAGGCGATCCTGGGCCAGAGGGTCGCGCCCGGCCTTCTCGACAAGATGATGGCTGAAAGAGCCTATGACGGGCAGATGGCCGCCGAGGCAGAGATCGAGCGGCCGGACAATCTCTTCGAGCCCGTCGCCGGCTCCTATGCCGCGCATGGCCGCTTCGACGTCAAGGCCCAGAACACGGCACCAGCCCTCTGGGCAACGGAGCACCGCGAGGCGATCGGCAAGGGGGCGGGCATCGCCGCCGCGGGAGCACTCGGCTGGTTCATCGGACGGATGCTCTCGTCGAGGCGGTGACAGGGCCGCCTGACAACCGCTTCCTGCCGATCAACGGCTATGCCCGGTCTCGGACGGCCGCACGAGGCCCGATTTCGACATGCGGCCACTATGCGCGCTGCGCACGGCAAGCGTTGAGAGACGAAATACAATTCTAAGCGTTTGCTGCTAGAGAAAGCGCCGTAAGAACACGCTTCGGAGGGAGGGCGCATGCAGGCCACCGTTCTGGTCGCTGGCGGCAACGGCTATATCGGCAGCCATGTCGTGGTCGAGCTGGCACGGGCGGGCTACCGGCCCGTCATCGTCGACAATCTCGCCAATTCGCATCCCGAGGCTGCGCGCCGTGTCGGCCAGATCGCCGGGTCGGAGATCCCGCTCCTCGTCGGTGACATTCGCGACGCCGCCTTTCTCGACCGGGTTTTCATTGAGAACGCGATCGACGTCGTCATCCATCTCGCGGGCCTCAAGGCCGTGGGCGAATCCGTGGAGAAGCCGCTCGCCTACTACGATGTGAATGTCGGCGGTGCCGTCTCGCTGTTTGAGGCGATGGCCCGCCACGCGGCGACACGGCTCGTCTTTTCGTCCTCGGCCACCGTCTATGGGGAACCGCAGACAGTGCCCATCGACGAGAGCTTTCCAGTGGGTGGGGTCACCAACCCGTATGGTCGAACCAAGATGATGATCGAGGAGATCATCACCGATACGGTCGCCGCCGACATGGCCTGGCAGGCGATCAGCCTGCGTTATTTCAATCCCGTCGGCGCCCATGAGAGCGCACTCATCGGCGAAGATCCGATGGGCATTCCGAACAATCTCTTTCCCTATATCGCCCAGGTCGCGGTCGGGCGGCGGGAACATCTGCGCGTCTTCGGCGGCGATTATCCGACCCACGACGGCACCGGCGTGCGCGATTACATCCATGTCGTCGATCTCGCCCGGGCTCATGTGAAGGCGACGGAAGCGCTTCTTTCCGGCGGGGTGGCGCCCGGCACGCACCGGCCGATCAATCTCGGCACCGGCCGGGGCTACAGCGTCCTCGACACCGTGAAGGCCTGGCGGCGAGCCACCAACCGGTCGATCCCTTACGAGATCGTGGAGCGCCGCGCCGGCGACATCGCCACATGCTACGCCGACCCGAAGCTCGCAGCCGAACTTCTCGGCTGGCAGGCCGATCTGGACCTCGACGCCATGTGCCGCGATCACTGGCGGTGGCAGAGCGAGAACCCGAACGGCTACACCGGAGATTGAGCCCGAGCCTCAGAGAGCCTCAGTCGAACCGGACCGGATTCGACCAGGCAAGGCGCCCGGCCGCATCGGCAACGATGAGGCGGAACCAATCACCTTCGAAACGCTCGCTCGACAGGCGTACACGCGTCAGGTCCCGCCCCCATTGGTTCTCCGATTTCGCGCCGCGACCGACAAGGGCGACATTGACCGCGGGCGAGCATTCCACCGCGACCTCGCCGTCAGCGATGGAAAACCCTTCGATCACAGGACCCTGGCTGGAGTAGAAAAGGCCGTCCTTCAGTGCCTCCAAGAGCGCTTCAGGCGTGTTCTCCGCAGCCTTCACCATCACCCAGGCTGCGAGCCCTTCCTCATATTTGAAATGCGTATCGTCGGCCGCATAGGCGGAGAGCGCATAACCTTCGTTCAGAAGCTCATCGAGAAGATAGGTCCCGTCTGCACGCGCGGTTTCGAGATCGCAGGTGTAATTGTAGATCTCGACGGAATGGGCATGCGCCGCCATCGCGCGGCCGTCTTCGATCGTGAGACCGGACCATTGCGGATGGGCGATCCCGAGGAAGGCGCCCGCCTCGCGGGCCCGCTTCGCGAGCGCGAGCCCGTCTTCATCCTTGCCAGTCGGCTCGAAATCTTCAGGCAACCCGGCGGCCAAGATATGCCACAGCTCGCCATGGCTGGTTGCATCGGCATGAAGTTCGGCACCGAGAAGCGTCGTGAAACCACCGCGGCGAAACGGCCGCGTATCCGTGACCGGAAAATCGAAACGGCTGAGAAAATGATCCGACAGGCAGAGAAAATCGTAGCCGGCGTCGCGGTAATGGGCGCAGACCGCCTCAGGCGGAAGCCCCCCGTCCGAGCGATTAGAATGTGTGTGAAGATTGCCGCGCCAGAAACGGCCCGGCGCCTGAAATGCCCGCATACCCATGGAGAAGCCCCTCGCTCAAATGAGGAGAAGCGATATGACGCCTCCATGGCAAGGCGATGACAGGTGAAAGGATCCGCACGCGTGCGATCGAAATTGGGTTTTGACCGGCGCCCCTCAGGCGGCCTCGCTCGTCAAATTCCAGCCGAGCTGACTCGAAATTTGCCGGGCAGCCGCCATGTTGCGCTGGATGATGGCGGCGAACGCGGCACCGCGTGCATCCATGCCGGCGACCGAAACGCCGAGCCCGCCAAGCACATTGCCGCTCGCATCGCGGATCGGCGCGGCCGTGCACACCGTTGCCGGGCGAAATTCGCGGTCGTCGACGGCATAGCCCTGCACCGCGACAGCAGCGATCTCGCGGCGCAATCTCGACTCGTCGGTGATGGTGTTGTCCGTGAAGGAGCGGATTTCCACACGCGCCAGAAGCGCGTCGAGGGCAGACGGCGACAAGCCGGCGAGGAGCACCTTGCCGAGCGCCGTGCAATGAGCGGGACGATGGCTTACCGTGTGAGACGGAAGGCGACCCTGCGGCTCCGCCTTTTCCAGGTAGCAGATCTGGCCGTCGACCAGCGTCGCAATTTGGACCGTCTGGCCGATGGTGGCGCATAAATCGCGCATGATAGGACGCGCGAGGCTCGTCAGCTCGCCGCGCGATTGCGCACCGGGCTGCAGACGCGCGAGGCTCGGACCGATGCTCCAGGTGCGCGTCTTCGGCCGCCAAAGCGCATAGCCGCCATCCGCCAAACTGCGCAAAATGCGCAAAACAGTACTTTTATGCAGACCGACGCTCCGACTGACTTCCGTCAGAGAAAGCGGCCCCTCGGCCGCCGCCAGAACTTCCAGGATGCCGAGCGAACGATGCAGGACCTGGATGGAAGATCCAGACGAAGCGCGCGCATTTCCTGCACTTTCGTCGCCATTTGGTTGATCCACCGTGACACCGCTCATCTTCTTAATCCCGACACGTGCCGCAGGAAATCGGCACCTCATAGGCCAATCATCGCGCCGTTCATGCAGTCTCGCACGACCGGCTGCACGCACATTCGCCTTTGCAAAGGCAGCCACAAAGCCCAGCCACCAGCAAAGGCGAGGAGGAATGAGCCATTCTTCTGATCAAATTTCAAGTATCAGATGGTGAAATTGATGCAATCTGGCTTGGGCGAGGCTGACCTTAAGGTTAGTTTGTCGCTCCAGCGCCGCGGCAGACGCACGTTTTCACCCGAAATTGCTCAACCGTGCGACAAAAGAACATCCCGGCTCTGATCGGTCAATCGACCAATCAGCGCCCGCGCCGCGCTGCTGGCATAACGGTCAGGATGGCGCAGCACGGAAAAATCCCGGCGCGGCAGATCGACGGGGACGGATTGAAGCCGCCCGGAGGCGATCGCTGCTGCGACCACATGCTCGGAAATGATGGTTGCGCCGGCACCCGCCTCGACGGCCTCTCGGACGGCCTCGTTGCTGGGCAGAACGAGCGAGATCGCCAGATCATCGATTTTAATGCCCTCGCGCGACGCGAGTTCTTCAAGCACGGCACGCGTTCCCGACCCTGCCTCCCGGATGACCCAGGACAGCGATGTGAGATCGACCCCGCCCGCCTCGCTCGCAACGGGCAGGACGCGCCCCGCGGCCACCACGAGCACCAGCCTGTCCCGATCGACGAGGCGGCGGAGCAGCTCCGCATGTCGGATGGGTCCTTCGACGAGACCGAGATCCGCCCGCCCTTCGGCGACGGCATCCTCCACCTGGCGGGTATTGCCGATGACGACGTCGAGGGCGACGCCCGGAAACGCCTCGTGAAAGGCGGCCAGGCGCCGCGGCAGCCAGTAATTGGCGATCGTCTGGCTGGCCGCGATGGCGACGCTGCCGCGGGCCGGATCTGCGATGTCCTCGAGGACATTCTGCGCCGAGGCGACCCGCTTGAGGACGGCGCGTGCCTCCGGCAGGAAGCGCTCGCCCGTCTCCGTCAGTTCGATGCCCCGCCCCACCCGGTCGAACAGGCGGGCGCCGTAGCGTTTTTCCAACGCGGCGATCGCCGCGGAAGCAGCCGACTGCGTCAGGCCGAGCGCCGCTGCCGCCCGGGTGACGTGCCGCCGCTCGGCGACGGCCACGAAGACGCGCAATTGATCGAGGGTCATGCCGCAATGATCGGCGCAAATGCTCGATCAGACAATACGCATGCGGAGTTCCGATGAATCGGAGTTTCGGCGCGCGGCGCCTCAAGCAACCTCTTGTCAGGCGATGCGCGTACCGTCCTGCGGATCGAAGAACACGGAACGCGTCATGTTGAAGGCAAGCTTCACCTGCCCGTCCTCTTCGATCGGGCTGTTGGCCCGAAGCCGCGCCGTGAATTCCTTGCCGCCGAGATGCGTGACGACATAGGTGTCGGCACCCGTCGGCTCCACCATCTCAGCTCGGCAGCTCGCCTCCACGAGATGGCCGGCCTTCTGGTCGGCAGCATCCGGATCCGTCACCGCTTCCGGACGGATGCCGAAAGTGATGGTCCGGCCCACCCAGTCACCGAGCTGATCGGCCACGCCTTCCCGCACGGGCAGGAAAAGCGCGCCGTTTGAACGCTGTTTCAACGAGACACCGATCGCCCCATCCTGCTTCTGCACTTCGGCAGGCACGAGGTTCATCGCCGGCGACCCCATAAAATCCGCCACGAAGAGATTGGACGGATTGTTGTAGACCTCTTCCGGCGAGCCGAATTGCTGCAACACGCCATCCTTCAGGATTGCAATCGTGCTCGCGAGTGTCATCGCCTCGATCTGATCGTGGGTCACGTAGACGATGGTGGTCCCGAGCGTCGCATGGAGCCGTTTGATCTCCATGCGCATGTCGACGCGCAGCTTGGCGTCGAGGTTCGACAGCGGCTCGTCGAACAGGAAGACCTGCGGTTTGCGCACCAGCGCCCGCCCCATGGCGACGCGCTGGCGCTGGCCGCCGGAAAGCTGGCCCGGACGGCGATTGAGAAGCTTCTCGATCTGTAGCATCTCAGCCACTTCCTGGATCGCCCGGTCCCGCTCGTCTTTGGGGACGCCCCGCATTTCCAGGCCGAAGGCAAGATTTTTTGCCACCGACATGTTCGGGTAGAGCGCATAGGACTGGAACACCATGGCGATGTCCCGCTCCGACGGTTTGAGCTCGTTGACACGCTCGCCGGCGATGCGGATCTCGCCCTTCGTCACGCTTTCAAGCCCCGCAATCGTATTGAGGAGCGTCGACTTTCCGCAGCCGGAGGGACCGACAAGCACGAGGAAGTCCCCCTCCTCAACGGCGAGATCGATGCCCTTCAGAACGTCGGTCTGGCCGAAGGATTTATAGAGACCGTCGATTTCAAGAAACGCCATGTTCAGCCCTTCACAGCGCCGGCCATCAGCCCGCGCACGAAATAACGCCCCGACACGATGTAGACGACAAGCGTCGGCAGAGCGGCCAGCACGGCCCCGGCGAAGTGAACATTGTATTCCTTCACGCCGGTGGACGAGCTGACGAGGTTGTTGAGCGCCACCGTCATCGGTTGCGAATCGAAGTCGGAGAACGAGGCTCCGAAGAGGAAGTCGTTCCAGATATTGGTGAACTGCCAGATGATCGTAACGACGATGATCGGCCCGGAACTCGGCAGGAGAATGCGCCAGAAGATGCGGAAGAAGCCCGCCCCGTCGACTTGAGCGGAGCGGATGAGCTCCGTTGGGAACGCCGCGTAATAATTGCGGAAGAAGAGCGTCGTGAAGCCGAGCCCGTAGACCACATGCACGAGGACGAGACCGGGAACCGTGCCGGCGATGCCGAGCGTGCCGAGCACCTTCGCCATCGGAATGAGCACGATCTGGAACGGGATGAAGCAGGAGAAAAGTATCAGCCCGAAGACGATGGAATCGCCCTTGAACCGGTACTTGGTCAAGACGTAGCCGTTGATCGCACCGAGAACCATCGAGATGGTAACGGCCGGGATCACCATCAGGAACGAATTGACGAAATAGGGTTTGAGCCCGGTCGCCTGCACGCCCACCTGCGCCTCGCTCCATGCCGAAAGCCAGGGCTGAAGCGTCCAGTGCTGCGGCGGCGCGATGAGATTGCCGGAGCGGATCTCATCGAGCGGCTTGACCGAATTCAAAAGCATGATGACGAGCGGCAGGAGATAATAGACCGCAAAGACGATCAGCACCGCGTAGAGGATCGCCCGTCCGAAGACAGAGCCCGACCCCAGCTGCGGGCCTTCGGTTGCCGTGCTCATTGCTCTCGCTCCGTCGACAGCTCGCTATAGAGGTAAGGCACGATGATGGACGCGACCATCATCAGCATCACCACCGCGGAGGCCGCACCGACGGCCATCTGGCTGCGCGTGAAGGTGTAGGAATACATGAACGTCGCCGGCAGCTCCGTCGCACGCCCTGGTCCGCCGTTGGTGAGCGCGATGACGAGGTCGTAGGATTTGATCGCCATGTGCGCGAGGACGACGAAGGCCGAGAGGAAGGCCGGCCGCAGCATCGGAATGATGATGCGCCGATAGAGCTGCCAGGGCCCCGCCCCGTCGATCTGGGCGGCACGCATGATTTCCGTGTCGATCCCCCGAAGGCCCGCCAGGAACATCGCCATGACGAAGCCCGATGACTGCCAGACGGCCGCAATCACGACGGTGTAGATCGCCATTTCGCGGTCCTTGATCCAGCCGAAATGGAAACTCGTCCAGCCGAGCGCATGCATGGTGTGGTCGAGCCCGATGCCGGGATCGAGAAACCATTTCCACGCCGTGCCCGTGACGATGAAGGAGAGCGCCATCGGATAGAGATAGATCGGCCGCAAGACGCCCTCGCCGCGGATCTTCTGGTCGAGAAGAATAGCGAGCAGCAGGCCGAGCACGCAGCAGATGACGATGTAGAGAGACCCGAAGATCGCGAGGTTCTTGAGCGCGATCCACCAGTTCGGCAGGTCGAAGAGTTTGACGTAATTGCCGAGGCCGATGAAGTCGAAGCGCGGCAGAAGCGTCGAGCTCGTCATCGACAGATAGACGGTGAAAATGATGAAGCCGTAGACGAAGAGGACGATAACGGCAAAGCTCGGCGCAAGAACGATGCGCGGCAGCCAGTCCTGCAGGCCGCGCCGGAACGCGCCTGATCGGCGCGGACGCACAAGCGGCTCCGTGGCGGTGGTGGAAGTCGCAGTCACTGGGGCGCCCTCAACGCTGAAGATGATGGGAAACCCCGGCCTGAGGCGGCCGGGGCGAGATCATCAGAAGCGTCAGCGGGCCGACGCAACGGCGTCGACGAGAGCCTGAACGGCCTCCTCGGACGTGTACTCGCCGTTGAAATGCGCCGTGACGACGTCGAAGACGGCATTCTTCACGGCAGACGGCGCGCCATAGCCATGCGCGAGCGAACCATAGAGATGGTTGTTGTCATTGGCCTCGGCGAGCTGCTTCATGCCTTTCTGACCGCAGGCATCGAACTCGTCGGGCGCAATGTCGGTGCGCGCCGGGACGGAGCCCTTCACCTTGTTGAAGGCGATCTGGAATTCCGGCGACATGACGGCGGAAGCGAGCTTCAGCTGCGCGTCGCGCTTGTCTTCGCCCACCTTGAACATCACGAACTGGTCGGAGTTGAAGAGAACCGAGCCTTCCGTGCCGGGGAAGCGCTGGCAGACAAAGTCCTCGCCCGGCTTCATGTCGGCGCGCAGGAACTCGCCCTTCGCCCAGTCACCCATGAACTGAAGCGCGGCCTTGCCATTGATGACCATGGCGGTGGCGAGGTTCCAGTCGCGGCCGGAGAAGTTCGGATCGACATATTCGTGAAGCTTCGACATCCGGTCGAAGGCCTGCTTCATCGTATCGGAGCCGAGCGCCTCTTCGTCGAAATCGTTGAGCGCTTTCTGGTAGAAATCCGGACCGCCCGTGGCGAGCACGACGGCTTCAAACACGGTCGCGTCCTGCCAGGGCTGACCGCCATAGGCGATCGGCGTGTATCCAGCTTCCTTGATCTTATCGAGAACCTGGATCAGCTGATCCCAGTCCTTGATGTCGCCTTCGACGCCGACTTCGTCGAAGATCTTCTTGTTGGCCCACATCCAGTTCGTCGAATGCACGTCGACCGGCGCGGCGATCCACTGGCCTTCGCTGTTCTTGGAGAATTTCTGCAGAGCGGTCGGAACGACGTTGTCCCAGTTTTCCTTCGACGCGAGATCGGAAAGATCGGCGACCACGCCCTGGTCGGCCCATTCGGTGATGTCGTAGCCAAGCATCTGCACGGCAGTCGGCGCATTGCCCGAAGTCACGCGAGAGCGCAGCACGGTCATCGCCTGGACGCCCGAGCCGCCGGCCACAGGCATGTCTTCCCAGGTGACGCCTTCTTCTTCGAGCTGTTTCTTCAGAACGCTGAGCGCTGCAGCTTCACCGCCGGCGGTCCACCAATGCAGCACTTCCACGGTCTCTTGAGCCGCAGCACTTCCCACAAACAACGCCGCGCCAGTGGCAAGGCCAGCGAACGTCGATACGAATTTCTTGTACATGAGTTGGAAAACCTCCCGAATAATCCACCGTCGTGTGGCTTCCGGCCGATTGCTCGAACCGACCGCGGCGGTAGTCCAATCTGTAACGTTACAGATCGCCGCAAGTCAAACGCTACAAGCCGTTTGCAGAAGCAGGAATGCGCGGCATAGGATGCCACCCCCATCAGGAGGCGAAGACATGCCGCCAAAGCGGCCCGAGTTCCGAAAGATCAGCGATAACAAGAAACAAGACAGCTTTGCGCGCCCCACTTTGCGCACTTTGGCGGAACTGACTGGGCTTGGTGTCACGACGGTTTCGCGCGCCTTGAAGGATGCTCCGGAGCTTTCGGTTGAGACGAAGGCAAGAGTGCGCGCTCTGGCTGAGGAGATCGGCTATAGACCCGACCGGGCGGGGATTCGGCTGCGCACCGGCAAGACCCTCGTCATCGCTCTCGTCCTCGATCAAAGCGACGCGATCGCCGAATTCGCCCGCCGCATGATCTTCGGCATTTCGGAGATTTTGCGAGACACGCCCTACCATCTCGTCGTCTTTCCACAGGTGATGGGCAGCGACCCGATGGAGCCGATCACCTATATCGCGGAGACGGCAGCCGCAGATGGCGTGATCTTCACCCATACGCGGCCGCAGGATCCGCGCGTGAAGCTCCTTTTGGAGCGCGGCATGCCTTTCGTCACGCACGGCAGGACTCGGCTCGGCCATCCGCATCCCTTCCATGATTTCGACAACGAGACTTTTGCCCGGCTCGCCGTGGAGCACCTCGTCGCGCGCGGCCGCAAGCGGCTTGCGCTCGTCACACCGCGCCCGGAATTCACCTATGCGGAGTTCATGCTGAAAGGCTTCCGGGAAGCGGCAGATCGCGCCCGAGTCCAGCATGACCTGATGCCGGGGCTCGATCTCGATTCAAGGTCGCAGGCATTCCGCAAGGCGGCGATGCGGCTTGGCGAGGCGGAAAACCCCTTCGACGGCTTCATCTGCGCCAGCGAAACCCGCTCGGTTGCGCTGATGGCGGGCCTCAACGATGCGGGGCGCATCGTCGGGCGCGATGTCGATGTGGTCGCCAAGGAAACATCGGATCTCCTCGACAACGTCTGGCCGCCGATCGATTCCTTTTGCGAAGACCTGGTCCTCGCCGGCAAGGAACTCGCAAGCTTCCTGCTCGCACGCATGCGCGGAGCGCCAGTGGATACCCTGACCTCGCTTGCCACTCCGGGCTTCCGCCAGCGTACCGGCCGCCCCTGTGCCGGAAAGCACACCCTGTGATTTAAGCCTAAGCACTCCTCAGAGGCACCCATGCGACGCTCAGACATCAACACGATCATCAGGCAGTCGGACGACTTCATCCGCTCTTTCGGCTTTCTGCTGCCGCCCTTTGCCTATTGGCGCCCGAAGGAAATGCAGGCGCGGCTGAGCGAGATCGAAGGCATCGTCTCCGGCCGCCTCGGCTGGGACATCACCGATTACGGCGGTGGCGATTTCGATAAGCTCGGGCTTTTCCTCTTCACCGTCAGAAACGGCGACACGGCCGATCTCGCCCGCGGCTGCGGCATGCTCTATGCGGAAAAGATCATGATCTCGCGGCGCGATCAGATCTCTCCGATGCATCGCCACGTGATCAAGGCGGAAGACATCATCAACCGCGGCGGCGGCACGCTGGCACTCGAGCTGTTTGCCTCCGATCCGGACGGCAACATCGACCAGGAAGCCGAAGTGCTGGTCGCGACCGACGGGATCTGGCGCCGCCTGCCGGCGGGCGGAACATTGCTGCTGCAACCGGGAGAAAGCGTCACCTTGCGGCCAGGCATGTGGCACGCCTTCTGGGCGGAAGGCAAAGACACGCTCATCGGCGAAGTCTCCACCGTCAACGACGACCTGACGGACAACATTTTCCGCGATCCCGTCAGCCGTTTTTCAACGATCGAGGAGGACGAGGAGCCGTTGCACCTCCTCGTCTCCGATTATCCGGCCTGGCTGGAAAACGCCTCGGGCCGGGGGGTCGCCGGCTCGTAAGCGCGGCCGCTCACCTCTCCGCCGAGCGCGCCCACAGATTGACCCCGCCTTCGACGGCATAGCGGTCGATGTCGGCGAGCTCCTGCTGAGAGAATTTGCGTTTTTCGAGCGCGTCGACGAGCTCGCTCACCTGTTCGGGCCGGCTCGCGCCGATCAGCGCCGTCGTCACCCGCGGGTCGCGCAAAACCCAGGAGATCGCCATCTGCGCTAGGCTCTGGCCGCGACGCTGGGCGATCTCGTTGAGGCCCCGGATACGGCTCAGATTGTCGTCGCTCAAGAAGTCGGAGGAGAGCGTCTTGTCTTGCGCGGCACGGCTCTCCTTCGGCACGCCGCCGAGATACTTGTTGGTCAGCATGCCCTGGGCGAGCGGCGAGAAGACGATCGTACCCATGCCCTCTCCCTGCAGCGTATCGAGAAGTCCGTCCTCCTCGATCCAGCGGTTGATGAGCGAGTAGCTCGGCTGATGGATGAGGCAGGGCACGCGCATATCGCGCAGGATGGCGACCGCCTCGCGCGTCCGCTCCGAGTTGTAAGACGATAGGCCGACATAAAGCGCCTTGCCCTGCTGCACGGCCGAGGCGAGCGCGCCCATCGTCTCCTCGAGCGGCGTTTCCGGATCGAAACGGTGCGAGTAGAAGATATCGACATAGTCGAGCTCGAGACGCTTCAGGCTCTGATCGAGGCTCGACAGAAGGTATTTGCGGCTTCCCCATTCGCCATAGGGCCCGGGCCACATGCGGTAGCCTGCCTTTGTGGAGATGACGAGTTCGTGGCGGTGCGCGGCGAAATCGCTTTTCAGCATCCGCCCGAAGAACACTTCCGCAGCACCCGGCGGCGGGCCGTAATTGTTGGCGAGGTCGAAATGGGTGATTCCCTGATCGAAGGCCGTCCGGCAGATCGCCCGCGCTACGTCCTCGCGCGCGTCTTCACCGAAATTGTGCCAGAGGCCGAGCGACAGGGCCGGCAGCAGAAGCCCGCTCTTGCCACAGCGGCTATACGTCATGTCTTCGTAGCGGTTCGGCGCGGGCCGGTAGCTTGCGCTCGTCATCACCTCTCCCCTCGTGTGTCCAGTCGACGCGTGCCCCTGAGAAACCCCATCGGCGCGGAGCATCACGCAAATTGTCTTGGAGGACATAGCGCATGGTCGCAGGAGACGACACCCGCAGCAGGACCGAGGCACGGCCATAGGTTCCTCACGAAAGTCGGACGCGAAAAGGATGACCCTGCGAAAGCCCCGCGATATGAGGGGTCGGGACGATCGGCACCTGACGGGCTGCGCCGGCTGGAATGCAAAGAACGGGAACGGAATGAACCAGAACAGCGACTTGCCGGCACATGTCGTGGAAGATCAAAGCGCCGTCTTCGCCTTCCTTGCCGATCCCGCGACCCACGGCCTTGAAAACGAGATCAAGCGCATCGACACGCATGGTGCGGTCGTTTTCCTTGCCAGCGAGGACGTCTACAAGCTGAAGCGCGCCGTCAAATTTCCCTTCATGGATTACTCCACGCTCGCATTGCGCAAGACTGCCTGCGAGCGGGAAATCGCCGTCAACAAGGAAGCCGCACCGGACATCTATCTCGGTATCGTGGCAATCACCCGTGATGGCGACGCGCTGACGCTCGGAGGCGACGGCGAGCCCATCGAATGGGCGGTCCATATGCGCCGCTTCGACGAGACGAAGACCCTCGATCTCATCGCCGAAAAGCAGGGACTTCCCCAGGAGCTGTTGAAGTCTCTCGTCAAAGAAATCCTCGCCGCCCATCAGCGCGCGCCCAGGCGCGACACCGGTCCGGCGATCGCCTCCCTCGCCTCCTATCTCGAGCAGAACAGCGAGGCCTACGCCGAAAATCCCGAGCTCTATCCGCAGGACCGCGCCGCCGCTCTGACCGAGGCCTCGAAAATGGCTCTCACCGCGCTCACGCCGCTCCTCCAGGCACGCGGAGAGGCCGGCTTCGTGCGCCGCTGTCACGGCGATCTGCATCTGCGCAACATCGTCCTGATTGCGGACAAACCGACGATCTTCGACGCGGTCGAATTCGACGAAGCGATCGCAACAGGCGACGTCCTCTACGACCTCGGCTTCCTCCTCATGGATTTGTGGGAGCGCGGCCTCCACCGCGAAGCGAACATCGTCATGAACCGCTATCTGTGGGGCAGCGATGCGTCCGAGATCGACGGGCTCGCGGCCCTGCCCTTGTTTCTCTCCATCCGTGCCACCATCCGCTCGAAGGTCATCGCCGCCGCGCTTCCTCACCTCGACGGAGAGGAAAAAGCGGCAAAGGCAGCCGAAGCCCGCCGGTATTTTGCTGCCGCAGAAGCGTTCCTTCAGCCGGTACGACCACGCCTCGTCGCGATCGGCGGGCTTTCAGGCTCCGGCAAGACGACCCTTGCCGCGCGCATCGCGCCGCAATTCGGCCGCGCGCCGGGCGCGGTGCATCTTCGAAGCGATATCGAGCGCAAGCGCCTCGCCGGCGTGGGCGAGACGGAGAGTCTGCCGGACAGCGCGTATGCGTCGGATTTCACCGCCCGCGTCTTCGACACGCTCTGGCACAAGGCGGAGCGTGCCTTGAAGGCCGGCGCGAGCGTCATCGTCGATGCCGTCCACGCGACACCGGAGGAGCGGCGACAGGTGGAGATCGTCGCTCGGGAAAATGGCGCCGATTTCGTGGGCCTTTGGCTCGAGGCACCCATCGAGACCCTGATCGACCGCGTCCGCCATCGCAGCAACGACGCTTCCGACGCCACGGCCGAAATCGTCCGCCGCCAGACGGGCTACAAGATCGGCGAGATCGCCTGGCCGCGCCTCACCGTAACAGGAAGCGTGGACGATTCCCTTGCCCAAGCCCTGAAAACTCTCGGCTTCTCCGCCGATCAATAACGCGCCGCTCAAGGGATCAGGACGGCGGCCCCGGTGAGTGCCCCCGATCGTAAGTCCGTAAGAGCGTCATTGGCTCTGTCCAACGGATAGGAAACCGTCGTCGTTCGCACCGGCACCTCGGGCGCCAGCGCCAGGAATTCATCGCCGTCGGCGCGTGTGAGATTGGCGACCGAGCGGACGACACGCTCGCCCCACAAGAGTTCGTAGGGAAAGCTCGGAATGTCGCTCATATGGATGCCGCCGCAGACGACGACTCCACCTTTCTTCACCGCCTTCAGGGCTGCGGGAACGAGCGCGCCCACTGGGGCGAAGATGATGGCCGCATCGAGTTCGTCCGGGGGCTGATCGGAGGAATCACCGGCCCACACGGCACCGAACTCGCGCGCAAAAGCCTGCGCTTTGAGGTCCCCGCGTCGGGTGAAGGCATAGACCGAGCGTCCCTGGTGGCGGGCCACCTGCGCCACGATATGCGCGGCCGCGCCAAAGCCATAAAGGCCGAGACGTTCGGCCTCTCCCGCCATCCTGAGGCAGCGATGACCGATGAGCCCGGCGCAGAGAAGCGGCGCCATCTCCGCATCCGCTCCCCACTCGCCGAGAGGAAAGACGAAATGCGCATCGGCCACGCAGAACTCGGCATAACCGCCATCGATCGTGTAGCCGGTGAAGCCCGGACGGTCGCAGAGGTTCTCCTGTCCCGAACGGCAATAGCTGCAAGTTCCGCAGGTGTGGCCGAGCCAGGGAACGCCGACGCGATCGCCCTCTTTGAATCCGCTGACACTCCCGCCGCACGCCGCCACACGGCCAACAATTTCGTGACCGGGAATGAGCGGCAGTTTGGGGTTTTGGAGCTCCCCATCGACCACATGCAGATCGGTTCGGCACACCCCGCAGGCGGAAATCTCAATCAGTACCTCGCCGGGTCCTGGCCTTGGGCGGGCAAGATCCTTTAAGAGGAGAAGAGCGCCGGGCCGCTCCAAAACCATTGCGCGCATCGTCGCCGTCATGATCACCCTCCGCCATCCGGTGGAAAATGCTGCACCGCGGTAAATTTCACGTTGTTGCCACTCTCTGGCTTGACGCCGGTCAAAGCCGCGCCTCGTTAGGAGCATAGAACGGCAGCGCATCCGCAAGGAACATTTCCATGACCATCCGCAACCTGGACAAGGCCTTCGCACCGACTTCGGTCGCTCTTATCGGTGCAACGCCCCGCCCTGGCTCCGTCGGGGCCAAAGTGCTCGCCAATCTCCACAGCGCTGGGTTCAAGGGCCCGATCTGGACCGTCAATCCGAAATATCCCTCGATCGACGGCGAACGCTGCTTCCCCTCGATCAAGGATCTGCCCGACGCACCCGACCTCGCCATCATCGCCACGCCGCCGGAAGCCGTGCCCGGCTTGATCGGAGAGCTGGGCGAAAAAGGCACCCGCGCCGCCGTCGTGCTGACGGCCGGCATCGAGGAAGGCAACGGCCTGATGCAGGCCATGCTCGACGCCGCCCGGCCTTACACCCTGCGCATCATCGGCCCGAACTGCTTCGGCATCTTCCTGCCGCATATCGGGCTCAACGCCAGCTTCTCGCACATTTCGCCGCGTCCGGGTCGCCTTGCTCTATTGTCGCAATCAGGCGCCATCGCCTCCTCGATCATCGACTGGGCGGGCAATCACGCCATCGGCTTCTCGAAGATCATCACGCTCGGCAATATGGGCGACGTCGATGTCGGCGACTGCCTCAACCAGCTTGCGACGGACCGCGATACGACGGCGATTCTGATGTATCTGGAGACCGTCCCGCACGGTCGGAAATTCATGTCCGCCGCCCGCGCCGCCTCGCGCGCCAAGCCGATCGTCGTCGTCAAGGCTGGCCGCCACGCGGCCGCAGCCAAGGCTGCCCTCACCCACACCGGAGCGATCTCCGGCGCCGATGCGGTTGCCGACGCCGCCTTCCGCCGCGCTGGTCTTTTGCGGGTCGGGCAGATCGAACAACTCTTCGACGCCGCCGAAACGCTGACGCGCCTCAAGCCGACAAAGAGCCGGCGCGTCGCTATCGTCACCAATGGTGGCGGCGTGGGCGTGCTCGCCGTCGACCAGCTGATGGATGAGGGTGGCGTCCTTGCCGAATTGTCCCCGGAGACGATCGAAGAACTCGACAAGGTGATGCCGCCGACCTGGTCGCGCACCAACCCGATGGACCTGATCGGCGACGCCCCGCCCGAGCGCTATGTGGCGGCGACGGAAGCAGCGCTGGCCGACCCGAACGTCGATGCGCTTCTCGTGCTCAATTGCCCGACCGCACTTTCCTCCGCCGATGGCGCCGCCGAAGCTGTCATCTCCACCGTCAAAGCCGACCGTGCCCGCCATCCCTACCCCAAGCCGGTTCTGACCTGCTGGCTCGGCGGTGAGACGGTGATGAAGGCACGGGAGAGGCTGCGGGCGGCAGGTGTCGCGACCTTCCTCAGCCCCTCGGACGCGATCCGCAGCGTCGGCTACCTGACCGACTGGCACAAGGCTCAGGCCCTGTTGATGCGCACGCCACCGAGCCTGCCGGATGATTTCACCTGGGATGCGGAGCGCGCCCGGGCCGTCATGGTGAAGGCGGCGGAAGAAGGCCGCAGCGTCCTGACCGAGCCGGAAGCCAAGGAGGTTCTCGCGGCCTTCGGCATTCCGATCGTCAAAACGGTGATCGCCCGCACGATCGAAGAGGTCGAAGAAACGGCGCGCGAGCTCCTGCGCGACCACAAGGCGGTCGTCGTGAAGCTCCTGTCTGCCGAGATCACGCACAAATCCGATGTCGGCGGCGTCGTTCTCAACCTTTCGACGCCCGAAGAAGCCGTCAACGCCGTGCGCATTATCACCAAGCGGGTGGAGCGCAGCCGGCCCGACGCGCATATCGAAGGCTTCACCGTGCAGCCGATGATCCGTCGCACGGCGGCCCATGAGCTGATCGTCGGCATCGGCAACGACCCGTTGTTCGGCCCGACGATCGTCTTCGGCGCCGGCGGAACGGCCGTCGAAGTCATTGCCGACAGCGCCACCGGCCTGCCGCCGCTCGATCGCAACCTTGCCCGCGATCTCATCGAGCAGACCCGCATCTCGCGCCTTCTGGACGGCTACCGAGACATTCCCCCCGCCGACATGAATGCGCTGGAGCTGAGCCTCATCCGCCTCTCGCAGATGGCGGTCGACCTGCCCTCGATCACGTCGCTCGACATCAACCCGCTTCTCGCTTCGAGCGACGGGGTGGTGGCGCTCGATGCGCGCGTCGCCTTCGATCCCAAGCAGGTGCACAAATCCGGGCCCAACCGCGACATGGCGATCCGGCCCTATCCGAGCGGCTGGGACAGCACGGCGGACCTCGCCAGCGGTGCCAGCGTGATCCTGCGGCCTCTGATGCCGACGGACGTGCATCTCTACCCGGAATTCCTCGGCAAATTGTCGCCCGAGGACATCCGCATGCGCTTCCTCGCGCCGCTGAAGACGCTGCCGGAAGAGATGATCGCGCGGCTCACCCAGATCGACTATGCGCGCGACATGGCCTTCGTCGCACTCGATCCGGAATCGGGCGAGCTTCTCGGCGTTTCGCGACTTGCCGCAGATCCCGATCATGTCGAGGCCGAATATGCGGTGACCGTCCGAAGCGACATGAAGGGCCGCGGCATCGGCTGGCTGTTGATGAAGCAGATCATCGAATATGCGGCAGCCGATGGCATCGAGCGGCTTTACGGCGTCATCCTGCCGGAGAACCACACGATGCTGTCGATGTGTCGGGAGCTTGGCTTCGTCGCCGTCTCGAGCCCCGAAGCCGACGGCCTGCGCCATGTGGTCATTCATCTTGAGGCCCCTGCCTCCGAGGAAGAGGCGGAAGCCTCCGTCGGATCGCAGCGCCCGCGGCTGATCCCGTCCTAAACGGCTTTTCAAAGCCGAACGGAAACGGGCGCCTCGAGGAGGCGCCCGTTTTCATTTTGCCTGATCGGATTTTTCCGCCCGAGGTGATCTCGGCGGCTTAGCGCCAGCGCAAGTCGAAGACGACGCGCGGCTGGAAGCCCTCGCCCTCACGCCGCACGACGGCCCGCGTTCCGCGGTGGACGAGGCTGCGGAAAAGCTCCTGGAAACAGCCACTGTAATAGGCAAGGAGTACGGCGTCGGTCGGCGTTCCCCGCACCGGCCCGCCTGCGATCGACACCACGACCGGATGGCTCGGCACGAAGGTGACGGCACCGCTGCCGACGAAGGTCCACGCATGGCGCCGGATCGCCGCCAGGAATAGCCGTGCCCTGAGCCAGGGCGGCAGAAACGGCATGATGCGCTGGAAAGGCTTCGGAATGCGGCGCGCCAGGAGATAGGTCGCAGTCAATTCTCCGGCGCGGAAGGCGGCGTCCTCGGCCTCTTGCGGGGCCAGAACGGCGAGCGCCGCATCATGGAGGCGCATCACCTCCCGCTCATCGACCATTTCGCTCGGCGGAGCGTCGAGATAATGCAAAAGGCCCGCCTGAGCGAACACGCTCTGGCAGGCCTCTCGCCCCACAATGGCGTTCAATGCCTCATCCATGCGGATGATGGCATTGGGTCCAATTCGCGCGGCCGGTTGAGACGGGACGTGATCCGCAGTCGAAACCGCGCTCACGTCCCGCTCTCGCCCCCCGACTCGCGTCGGCTCGTCGGTCACGGCCATAGCCGCGCCCTAATGCACTGTCGCCCGCGGCTTCTCCACCTCGGCCGGAGCGGGATTGGATGAGGTGATCGCCTCATCGTAATCGTCTCCATCCTCCGGCAACCCCTTCGGAGCACCGCAAGCGCTGACGGCGGCCGGCGTCATCACCGCCTCGTCGTACTGATCGCCCTCGTCGATCTCCTCGGCATGGCCGTTGGCACCATTGGCGCCGTTCACACCGTTGGCGGCGACCTCTGCAGGAACCCGCTTCTTCTTCAGTTTGCGCGGCGGCGGCGCGCTCTTCAGATCGGCAAGCTGGCGCCGATCGAGCGTACGGGTCTCGTCGAAACCGAAATCGACTTTCTTCTTCGACTGCGGACCCCAATAATTCACACGACCGAGATCGTAGAACTCACGCCGCATACCCGACCGCATGAAGGCCTTCAGGCAACCCATCATGTAACGGCGCAAGGTCTTGTCACGGATCCACGGATAGTGGAACAGCATCTTGCGCATGTAGAAGCGACGATAATTGTGCATGACACGATCGAGCAGGGTCGCCCGATCCATCGCCGCCGGCTTCACGATCGGCGTAACGAAGTTGTACTTCTCGTAGTCGAAGATCTCGACCTTATCGCCGAGTTCCTGGAAGAGATCGGCAAACGGCCACGGCGTGTACATGGACCAGTTGGCCATCTCCGCGCCCCAGTCGATCACCATGCGGTAGGTTTCTTCCAGCGTCTCCGGCGTCTCGTTGTCGAGACCGACGATGAACTGCGCCTCCGCCATGATGCCGTTCTTCTTGAGAAGCTGAACGGCACGCTTGTTCTGTGCGACCGTGGTCTCCTTATTGAAGAGATCGAGCTTCAGCTGCGCAGCGGCTTCCGTGCCGAGCGACACGTGGATGAGGCCGGCCTTGCGATAGAGCGGCAGAAGCTTCTCGTCGCGGATGACGTCCGTAACGCGCGTGTTGATGCCCCACAGAACCGGCAGGTCGCGCTTCACCATCTCTTCGCAGAAGCGGATGAACTTCTTGCGGTGAATGGTGGGCTCTTCGTCGGCCAGGATGAAGAAGCCGACCCCGTGGTTGCGCACCAGATCCTCGATCTCGTCGACCACCTTGAGCGGGTCGCGGACACGGTAGTTGCGCCAGAATTTCCACTGCGAGCAGAACGAGCAGGTGAAGGGGCAGCCGCGCGCAAAGTTCGGCACGGCGACGCGCGTGTTGAGCGGGATATAGATATACTTTTCCCAGTCGAGCACGCTCCAGTCCGGCTTGATCGTGTCGACATCGGCAATCGGCGGCTCGGCCGGCGTGGCGACGACCTGATCGCCGTCGCTATAAGCGATGCCGAGAACGTTCGACCGCGCTTCGGTCCAGTTGCCGCTCTCGAGCGCCTTCATCACATTGACGATGACGGCCTCGCCCTCGCCCCGGATGATGGCGTCGATCCACGGCGCCTCGGTCAGGACCTGGCGATACATGAAGCTCGCATGCACGCCGCCGATGATAGTCAACGCGTTCGGATGCTCTTCCTTCGCGATCTGAAGGATACGCTCGGCCTTATAGATGGACGGCGTGATCGAGGTGGCGCCGACGACGTCCGGCTTCTCCTCGCGGATGATACGTCTGAGCTCCTCATCCTCGATACGGTCGGTCATCGCATCAATGAAACGGATATCGGTAAAACCGGCCGTTTTCAGAGCGCCCGCCAGATAAGCAACCCATGCGGGTGGCCAGTTACCTGCGATCTCCGCGCCACCAGAATGGTAGTTCGGATGAATCATGAGAATGCGCATCGATTCCGTCTCCGGGAGAGGTCGCTTGACAGTTTCCATTGTAAGGTCTGCGTGACACTTCACTTTGATGTCGATCAAATGACACGCAGAGCGGGCTTTCTTGCACCCACTTGAAGGTCGGCCTGGACGTGGTCGCACGTATCTGTCGCGCGGAATTGACACTGTTTCGGCGGCGGCGCGAGAGGCAGAAGCGCCGCATCCTTGCGGTAAGTCGCCGCGGATCGAGACATCTTCGGAAGCCGTAGCTCTTTGCCTGCCGCACGCCCGGTGTTAGGAGCCGGGGCTCTGGCACCCGCGATCGAAGACCCGTCCCATGTTTTCCAGTGCCACGGCCCAAGGCCGCGCTGTCAAAGTTCCGCAAGCCCTCCCATCCGTCACGAGAGGACGCGCGCGATGAAAGTTCTCGTCACGGGCGCTGCCGGCTTCATCGGCTTCCACACGGCGCAGCGTCTTCTTGCTCGCGGTGACACGGTGATTGGCGTCGACAATCTCAACGATTATTACGACGTGACCTTGAAAGAAGCGCGGCTTGCCCGCCTTCAATCCGTACCGGGCTTCCACTTTCACCGCCTCGATCTCGCCGATCGCGAAGGCAGCGCCGCTCTTTTCGCCGAGGAGCGGCCCGACCGCGTCATCCATCTCGCGGCGCAGGCGGGCGTGCGTTACGGCATCACCAATCCGCACGCGTATGCCGACGCCAATCTCGTCGGCTTCCTCAACGTCCTCGAAGGCTGCCGCCACAATGGCGTCGTCCATCTCGCCTTCGCCTCGTCGAGCTCCGTCTATGGCGCCAACACGGCGATGCCGTTCAGCGTCGCCCAGAACGTCGATCATCCGCTCAGCCTGTATGCGGCAACGAAGAAGGCGAACGAACTGATGGCGCATTCCTATGCGCATCTCTACCGCCTGCCGGTGACGGGCTTACGCTTCTTCACCGTCTACGGCCCGTGGGGCCGCCCGGACATGTCGCTTTTCCTGTTCACGCGGAAAATCCTCGCCGGCGAACCGATCGAGGTCTTCAACAACGGCCGCCATTCCCGCGATTTCACCTATATCGACGACATCGTCGAAGGCGTGGTGCGGGTGCTCGATCATGCGGCCGAGCCGGACGGACAATGGGACGGCGCGGCGCCGAATCCTGCCTCCTCCTCGGCACCCTACCGGCTCTACAACATCGGCAACAATCAGCCGGTCGAGCTCATGGATTTCATCGCCGCCATCGAAGAAGCGCTCGGCCGCGAGGCGGAAAAGATCTTCCTGCCGATGCAGCCTGGCGATGTGCCCACCACCTATGCCGATATCGAGGCGCTCGCGGACGATCTCGGCTATCGGCCGAAGACGCCGATCAAGGAAGGCATCGCCCGTTTCATCGCCTGGTACCGGGATTTTTACGGCCAAGCCTGAGCGGCGTGGTCACTCCGCCGGCCCGATCGCGATGGCGAGCTCCTCGAGCCCCTCGATCTGAACGGACAATTTGTCGCCCGGCTTCACCGCCCCAACGCCGGCGGGCGTGCCCGTATAGAGGAGGTCGCCGGGCTTCAGGTGATAATAGCGTGACAGATGGACGATCAGCTCCGGCACGCTCCAGACCATATCGGACAGTCTCGCCTGCTGCCGCACCTCGCCATTGACGCGCGTTGTGAGCATCTGCTCGCCGATCGCACCGAAATCGGACGCAGGCATGATCGGCGCGATCAGGGCGGAATTCTCGAACGCCTTGCCGAGATCCCAGGGGCGGCCTTTGGTCTTTGCCGCGCCCTGCAGGTCGCGCCGCGTCAAATCGATGCCGGAGGCATAGCCGAAGACGCAACCCATCGCCTCATCCGGCGAAACTTGAAAGGCAGGACCGCCGAGCGCCACCACGAACTCTCCTTCGTAATGGCAATCCTGCGTGCCCGGCGGATAGGCGATCGTCGCCCCCGATAAAGCGACCGCATCGGCGGGCTTGGTAAAATAGAACGGTGCCTCGCGATCGACCTCGGCGCCCATTTCCCGCGCATGGTCGGCATAATTGCGACCGACGCAGAAGATACGCCGCACCGGGAAAGTCGCCGCGTCTGTCGCAATCGGCACGCCGACCGTGGGCGGCGGCGGGAAGACGAAACCAGGCTTCTCCTGCGATGGGCTCATAAGGGCGCCTCCTTTGCGCGTGCGGCGACAGGCCTGTGGACACCGCCGCACAGGATTTCGACGCTTCCGTGGCGGCAAGTTGCCATACAATCGATTCCGCGCGTAGTGTCCCCGCACGTTAGGCTGGGCTTTTGAAGTCCGCCCTCTCAAGGAGGATCAGGAATGCGCAGATTGTTGTCCAGGTTCGTTCTGGGCGCAGCGGCGGTAGCATTGATGGCCGCGAGCGCCAGCGCCGAGGTCACTTATACACGCGGCAACGACGCCGACCCCGAGACGCTCGATCAGCACAAAACGTCGACCATTTCGGAAGCGAATGTCCTACGTGACCTTTATGAAGGCCTCGTCGTCTACAGCTCTTCAGCCAAAGTCGTCCCGGGCGTCGCAGAGAGCTGGGAAACATCCGATGACGGTCTCACCTGGACGTTCCACCTGCGCGACGATGCCAAATGGTCGAACGGCGAACCACTGACGGCTGGGGACTTCGTCTTCTCCTATCAGAGGATCATCAACCCGGAGACCGGCGCCAAATACGCCAACATCCTCTATCCGATTAAAAACGCCGAAGCGGCCAATTCCGGCAAGGTTCCGCCCGAAGAGATTGGCGTCAAGGCGCTCGACGAACACACGCTCCAGTTCACACTGGAAAACCAGACGCCGTATTTCCTCGAGCTGCTGACCCATCAGACCAGCCTGCCCGTCTATCCCCCGGCGGTGAAGGAGTTCGGCACCGATTTCGTGCAGCCGGAGAACATGGTCTCGAACGGCGCCTATACGCTCCAGGAATTCACGCCGAATTCGCGTATCGTCCTCGTCAAGAACAAGAATTTCCATGATGCCGACAACGTCGCCATCGACAAGGTGATCTACATTCCCTTCGAGGATCGCTCAGCCTGCCTGCGGCGCTTCGAGGCCGGCGAAGTGCAATCCTGCTCCGACATCCCAACCGAGCAGATGAAGTATGTGAAGGATACGCTGGGCGACGAAGTCCACATTGTTCCGTATCTCGGCAACTACTATTATGCCGTGAAGGCCGACAAGGAGAAGCTCTCCGACGTGCGCGTCCGTCAGGCGCTGTCGATGGCGATCGATCGCGAATTCATCGCGGACGAGATCTGGGCCGGCGCCATGCTGCCCGCCTATTCGCTGGTTCCTCCGGGCATCGGCAATTACGGCGAGCCGGCCTATGCCGATTACAAGGACATGGATCCGCTCGACCGCGAAGACAAAGCCATCGAGCTGCTCGAAGAGGCCGGTTACGGAAAAGACAATCCGCTGAGCGTCGAGATCCGCTACAACACCGGCGAGAACCACCAGAACACGGCGACCGCGATCGCCGATATGTGGAAGAATATCGGTGTTAAGACGACTTTCGTGACCGCGGATGGCGCCACCCATTACGCCTATCTGCGAGACAAGGGCGACTTTGACATCGCGCGTGCCGGCTGGATCGGCGATTATTCCGACCCGCAGAACTTCCTGTTCCTGGTGGAGAGCAACAATCCGGGCTTCAACTACGCAAACTACAACAACCCGGAATATGATGCGCTGATGGAGAAGGCCGAAGAGACCAGCGACCTCGACGAGCGCGCTGAAGTCCTGAAGCAGGCCGAGACGATCTTCATGCGCGACCTGCCCTTCATCCCGATCCTCTATTACTCCTCCCTCAGCCTGGTTTCCGACAAGCTGCAGGGTTGGGAGGACAATCTCGTCAACGTCCACGGAACGCGGTGGATGTCGCTCGAGCAGTAATTGGGCTGACGCAGAGGTTCCCGCGCACAGGATGTACGGGAACCTCGAGCCTCGTCCGGTTTTTTTCTGCAATCATAGAAGCTGCCTGAACCGATGGGCAGGCTTCGCCTTCCACCGACGGAGCGGCGATGCTGAGCTATGTTTTGCGCCGGTTGGCGACAGCCATTCCGACGCTCTTTGTCATCATAACGATATCGTTTTTCCTGATGCGCGTGGCACCGGGCGGACCGTTCAATCTGGAACGTCCCCTGGAAGCCAAGGTGATGGAGAATTTGAACCGCATCTATCACCTCAACGAACCGCTCTGGCGGCAATATCTGCTCTACCTGAGCAACCTGCTGCACGGCGATCTCGGACCGAGCTTCGTCTACCGTGACTTCTCCGTGGGCGATCTTTTCGCCGCTGGCCTGCCGGTGTCGATTCAGCTTGGCGCATCGGCGCTCACGCTCGCCCTCATCATCGGCACGGTCTTGGGCTCGATCGCCGCGCTGAAGCAGAATTCCACGATCGATTATCTCGTGGTCGGCGTCGCCACGTTCGGCATCACCATTCCCCCCTTCGTCATCGCACCGGTGCTGTCCTTGATTTTCGGCGTGTCGCTCGGCTGGCTCCCCGCCGGCGGTTGGGGCAATGGCGCCCTTCCCAACAAGATCCTGCCCATTGTCACGCTCGCCCTGCCGCAGATCGCCATCGTCGCGCGCCTCATCCGCGGCGCCATGATCGAGGCCTTGCGCTCGGACCATGTGCGCACGGTGCGGGCCTATGGCCTGCCGACCCGCGTCGTCGTCATGGTGCATGCCCTGCGGGCGGCCATTCTGCCGGTTGTCTCCTATCTCGGACCCGCCGCCGCTGCGCTTCTGACCGGCTCGATCGTCGTTGAAACGATCTTCGGCATTCCGGGCGTCGGTCGCTATTTCGTCCAGGCGGCACTCAATCGCGACTACACGCTCGTCATGGGCACAGTCGTGGTCGTCTCCATCTTCGTGGTCGTGTTCAACATGATCGTCGACCTTGTCTATGCGTGGCTCGATCCGCGCGTCCGCTACGATTGAGCCCGAACATGTCGATCGCTGAAGAACCCATCACCCTCGACGAGCCGACGATCTCCGGCCGCTCCCTGTGGCAGGACGCGCTGGTGCGCCTCCGCCGAAACAAGGCGGCGATGACGAGCCTGTTCATTCTCGTCGTCATGGCTGTCGCCTCGCTCGTCGGGCCTCTCGTATGGCCGCATCCTTATGACCGCGTCTATTCGGAATATGTGCGCGTACCGGCGAGCCTTGAGGCCTACCCGCATGAAGAGCGCATCGTGCCGGAAATGGAACGCTCGCTCTCCCGCGCCCGTGTCGACGTCGCCTCCGTCGAGGTCGAAGGCGATAAAGTGCGCGCCGAGATCACCGATGATGACGAGGTCGATCCGCGTATCACGCGCTATGTCGACCGCTCTGACCTCTTCTCCAACGCCAAGATCACGGAGACGTCGGCCGATGGCCGTTCTGCTGTGCTCGAAGCGGATGTCGCGCGTCTCTATTTCATTGCCGGCACCGACGGCAACGGGCGCGATCTCCTGGCGCGAATCTTCATGGCGATCCGCATCTCGCTCGCCATCGGACTTCTGGCGACGGTCGTCGCCCTGATGATCGGGGTCGCCTACGGCGCCACTGCCGGATATCTGGGCGGGCGCGTCGACAACGTCATGATGCGCCTCGTCGACGTGCTTTATTCGCTACCGTTCATCTTCTTCGTCATTCTGCTCGTGGTCTTCTTCGGGCGCAATTTCGTGCTGATGTTCATCGCCGTCGGCGCGATCGAATGGCTCGACATGGCGCGTATCGTGCGTGGCCAAACCTTGAGCTTGAAGCGGCGTGAATTCGTCGAGGCGGCGGAGGCGCTGGGCGTCTCCAACGCAGGGATCGTGCGCCGTCACATCATTCCGAACGTTTTGGGTCCGGTCGCCGTCTACATGACGCTTCTGGTACCGAAGGTGATCCTCCTGGAGAGTTTCCTCTCCTTCCTCGGTCTCGGCGTTCAGGAACCGCTGACGAGCCTCGGCGTGCTCATTTCTGAAGGTGCCAAGAACATGCAGGGGGCCAGCTGGCTCCTGCTTTATCCCTCCATCGCTCTCGCCCTCATCCTGTTTTCGCTGAACTTCATCGGCGATGGCCTGCGCGACGCGCTCGATCCGAAGGACCGCTGACATGAGCACCACCGAAAACGTGCTGTCCGTGCGCGATCTCAAGGTGAGCTTCACGCTCGCCGACGGTCAGGTCGATGCGGTCCGCGGCGTCAATTTCGATGTCGCCTCCGGCGAAACCGTCGCCATCGTCGGCGAATCCGGCTCCGGCAAGAGCCAGACGGTGATGTCGCTGATGGGGCTTCTGGCCTCCAACGGCCGTGCCAGCGGCAAAGCGCTCTATCGCGGCGAGGACCTTCTGCGTCTCTCTCCGCGTCGGCTCAACCGCATCCGCGGCGACAAGATCACCATGATCTTCCAGGAGCCGATGTCCTCGCTCGACCCGCTCTACAGGATCGGCCGGCAGATCGCCGAACCGATGATCCATCACGGCGGGCTGAGCCCCAAGGCAGCGCGGGCAAAGGCGCTCGAACTTCTGAAGCTTGTGCGCATCCCCAATGCCGAGCGGCGTCTCGACGCCTATCCGCATGAGATGTCCGGCGGCCAGCGCCAGCGCGTCATGATCGCCATGGCGCTCGCCAATGATCCCGACATCCTCATCGCCGACGAACCGACGACCGCCCTCGACGTGACGATCCAGGCGGAAATCCTCAGGCTCCTTAAGGATCTCCAGGACCGGCTCGGCATGGCGATCGTCTTCATCACCCACGATCTCGGCATCGTTCGCCGTTTTGCGGACCGCGTCTATGTCATGCGCGCCGGCGAAGTGGTCGAACAGGGTGCCGTCAGCGAGATCTTCGTGCGTCCGCAGCACCCCTATACGAAGATGCTTCTGGCCGCCGAGCCGGAGGGGCACAAGGAGCCGGTCCCGGAGACAGCTCCCGTGCTCCTTCAGGGGCGCGGCGTCTCCGTCTCCTTCAAGATCAAAGAGGGGCTCTTCGGCAAGAATTCCTTCGAACTGAAAGCCGTCGAAAACCTCTCTTTGACGCTGCGGCAAGGCCAGACGATCGGCATCGTGGGCGAGTCGGGCTCCGGGAAATCGACGCTCGGGCGCGCGCTGTTGCGCCTCATTTCAAGCCGCGGCGAAATCATCTTCGAGGGTCAGGATCTGACCGGCGCCGATCTTCGCCGCGATCGTCCTCTGCGCCGGCAATTGCAGATCGTCTTCCAGGACCCCTACGGGTCGCTGTCGCCGCGTCTCACGGTCGGCCAGATCATCACCGAAGGGCTTCTCGTCCACGAGCCGGAGCTCGGCCGCAAGGAACGCGACCGCCGTGCTGTGGAGGCACTCAAGGAGGTGCAGCTCGATCCGTCGATGCGCAACCGCTATCCGCACGAATTCTCAGGCGGCCAGCGGCAGAGGATCGCGATCGCCCGTGCCATGATCTTGAAGCCGAAAGTGCTCGTCCTCGATGAGCCGACCTCGGCACTCGATCGCTCGGTGCAGAAGGAGATCGTCGACCTGTTGCGCAAATTGCAGCGCGAGCACAACCTCTCCTATCTCTTCATCAGCCACGATCTCTCGGTGGTGCGGGCACTTGCCGACACCGTCATCGTCATGAAGGAAGGCAAGGTCGTGGAAGAAGGGCTGACGGAAGACGTCTTCGCCCGTCCGCAGAAGGACTACACGAAAGAACTGATGGCCGCGGCCTTCATGAGCCAGGACGCCCGCAGAGAGGCCGAACAGGAGGCCGCTGCAACGCGAGAGGCGGAGGCGTCCTAAGCTTCCCGGCCGCAGGCGTGCCGCCCGGGCCGGTTCCGTGAGTAAAATACACGCGCGGCGTCTTACGCGTCGCGCGCCTGCTCCACGGCAAGTCCGTAGCCGGACATGAGCTCGCCGGCTTCGGCAATCTCGTGTTCAGACAAAAGCACAGGGCCACCGATCAGAAGCGCCTGGTAATAGTGGCGGGCGAGCGCTTCGAGCTCGACGGCAAGCCACATCGCCCGCTCCAGATCGGCGCCGATGGCGATCATGCCGTGATTGGCGAGAAGGCAGCCTTTTCGCCCCTGAAGGGCTTCAAGCGCGACCTCGGACAATTCCTTGGAGCCGAATTTGCGATAGGGGGCGCAGCGGATCTCGGCTCCGCCGAACGCCGTCACCATGTAATGGCAGGCGGGGATCTCGCGCCGCGCGATCGCGAGCGTCGTCGCATAGGGCGCATGCGTGTGGACGGTGGCGCCGATCTCCGGCCGCGCCTTGGCGATGTCGAGATGGAAGCGCCATTCGCTCGACGGCTTGTTCGGCCCCTCATAGGCGCCGTATTCGCCATTGAGCGGCAGGGCCGCGATCATCTCCGGCTCCAGCTCGTCATAGGGAATGCCGCTCGGCGTGATCAGAAGCCGGTCTTTGTAGCGCGCGGAGATATTGCCCGCCGTGCCCTGATTGAGGCCGCTTGAATTCATCTCGCGACAGGCGGCAATGATCGCCTTCCTCAGCGCTTTCTCTGTCTTGCTCATGGCACTTCCTCCTGCCTCGGCGCTATCACGAAGCGGCACGTTCCGCCATGCGGCGCGCCGAGATGCACCTGGCCTTCGCGTCTCATTGACAGGCCGGCGCGGCGCTCCGACCATGTTCGGTGTATTCTGCAGGAGGACGAGATGCAGGTCGATGGCACGCCCTATCGCACCATCTGGCTGGGTGACGACGGTGAGACCGTCGAGATCATCGACCAGACGAAGCTGCCGCATCGTTTCGAGATCGCACGCCTTGAGACGATGGAGGACGCGGCAACCGCCATCAAGGACATGCTGGTGCGCGGTGCGCCCCTGATCGGCGCCACCGCCGCTTACGGCATGGCGCTCGCGGCCCGCAGCGATCCCTCCAACCATGCACTCTCCGCCGCCTACGACCAGCTTCACGCCACCCGCCCGACGGCCATCAATCTCCGCTGGGCGCTCGACGAGATGATGCAGGCTCTGTCACCGCTATCGCCGAGCGAGCGACCGGCGCGCGCCTATGAGCGTGCGGCCGAAATCGCCGACGAGGATGTGGAGATCAACCGCGGCATCGGTCGGGCCGGGCTTCCCATCATCGAGGCGATCTGCGCCAGCAAGCGACCGGGCGAGACGGTCAACATCCTCACCCATTGCAATGCCGGCTGGCTCGCGACCGTCGATTGGGGCACCGCGACGGCGCCGATCTACATGGCGCATGAGGCGGGTATTCCCGTCCATGTCTGGGTCGACGAGACGCGGCCCCGCAACCAGGGCGCCTCACTGACCGCCTGGGAGCTTGGCCATCACGGCGTGCCGCATACGGTGATTGCCGACAACACCGGCGGCCATCTCATGCAGCATGGGCTGGTCGACATGGTGATCGTCGGCACCGACCGCACCACGGCTTCCGGCGATGTCTGCAACAAGATCGGCACCTATTTGAAGGCGCTCGCCGCCCGCGACAATGCCGTACCGTTTTATGTCGGCCTGCCCTCGCCCACGATCGATTTCCGCGTCCATGACGGCGTCAAAGAAATCCCGATCGAAGAACGCTCCGGCGACGAAGTGGCGAAAATCACCGGCCGCACTTCATCCGGAGAGATCGAAACCGTCACAATCGTGCCGGACGGCTCACCGGTCGCCAATTACGCCTTCGACGTGACACCCGCCCGCCTCGTCACCGGCCTCGTGACCGAACGCGGCGTCATCGAGCCGACACCCGAAGCAATCGCCGCAGCGTTCCCCGAAAGGGTGCGGGTGGCGGCTTGAGCGGCGATACCGGGTTCACTGTTGGCATCGCGAAAGGCAGTGAGGCTCAGCGACGCTATTAAACGGCGAGAGCCGCAAGATCGTTGGTGTGGAACCGGGCGCATGGTCCGCGCAGCCGCAAAAATGATCGAAGGCTCAAGGAAAAGCT
The DNA here is from genome assembly GCF_004023665.1 of Afifella aestuarii. Taxonomy (NCBI): domain Bacteria; kingdom Pseudomonadati; phylum Pseudomonadota; class Alphaproteobacteria; order Hyphomicrobiales; family Afifellaceae; genus Afifella; species Afifella aestuarii. The sequence continues at coordinate 1,046,679 of NZ_SAUF01000001.1, read as the reverse complement.
ATGGCAGGATCGGCTCTGCATCTGCACCGGGTTCATCCCGACAACATGGGGGACGCGGAGGCCGTGTTTGAGGAACTTGGCACCTACTCGACGCACGTCGACGGCTGTCCCCGGAGACCCGAAGCAGCCTACGACTTTGCCACGGAACTGCCACCCGGCCGCGATGCTCGACACAAACACGCATTCGTCGCGTATCGAGACGACCTGCCCATCGGCCTGCTGGATATCGTCGAGGGGTACCCCGCTCCGAGCATCGCCTTCATAGGCCTCCTTGCCGTGAAAGAGAGACTTCACGGTAAAGGCATCGGCCGGCAGCTCTACACAGAAGCGGAACGGCTCGCGCGCCAGACACTTCGAGCACGGACCATCCGCCTGGCAGTGGTTGAGGCCAACCCCGTCATGGGCTTCTGGCGGAAAATGGGCTTTGAGCCGACTGGCGAGGTGAAGCCCTACTTAGGCCAAAACGTTCGGTCGCGAGTCATCCTTCTCGAAAAGCCGCTCCTGGCGCCCGACGAGGAACGTTTGCAGGGATAGTCAAAGATTTCCCAGCTTTCTTCCCCTACCCGCCGAGTTTCGGCTCCCAGCCGTTGAGCCGCTCAGCCTGGCCGCAGACCGCCTCGATCGAGGTGTAGGCGGTGGTGTTCACCATCATGTCGCGGGCGAGCCGCAGGCAGCGAGCCTCGGCGGTGGCACGCACCTTTTCGTCCCCGATCTTTTCCAAATCGATGTTGTGGGCGAGCCCCAGAATGCGGCGGATCATCTTGGCGGCGGCAAAGCCGAGCGTGTCGGCGAAAAGCCGGTCGAGATAGGCCTCACGCTCCGCCGCGAGACGCGTCTTCCCCGCCTCGGAGGCGAACAGCGGCGCCGGATAGGCGTCGCCCGTGCCGTTCTCCTCCCAGAGTTTTTTGAACTTGGCGCGAAAGCCGTTCCAGAACTCAGTCGTCGCCTGAAGCACCCAGGCACGATAAGTGTCGCGACCGCCCGGCTCGCTCTCGTGACCCACCTGCGAGAAATAGGCGATCAGAAGGTTCGCGATCACCGCGCCGGTATCGAAGCCCATCGGCCCCATGAAGGCGAATTCCGGATCGATGACGCGCGTCTCCTCCGGCGTCAGCATGACGGACCCGGTGTGGAGATCGCCATGCAGCATCGCCTCCGCATCGCACATGAACTTGAGCTTCAGGCGGGAGACCGCGACCTTGAGGTCGCCGTCGTCGCGGATCGCGGCAGCGAGCGGATCGAGATAGGGCGCCGTCCAGCGGTTCCGCTCCGCCACCATATAGGGCTCTGTAAAAATGAGGTCCTCGGTAATCTTGCAGAGCTCGGTGTTGCCGGCGAAGGCACCGACCATCGCCTTCTTCTCCGCCGCCTTGAGCGCGAGGTCGGAGGTGAAGAAGAGCGTATTGGCGGCGAAAGTGGAGAGATCGTCGGCGAATTTCGGATAGACCGTCCCGGCGATCATGCCGTGCCGCATGATGATGTGCGGCTCCAGAAGCTCCATGGCGATGAGCGCCAGCGTCTCGTCGTAATGGTAGATCTCCGGAATGAGGCCCGGCGCATGCTGCGCTTCGTGGCTCAGCGCCATATGTTCAAAATGCGCCCGCTCCAGCGGCAGCGGCCAGCCTTCGCCCACGAGGCGGAGATAGGGCAGCGCCTGTTTGACCGCGACACCCATCACCGGCCCGCGCACCTTGAAGACGAGATTGAGATTGCCGTCTCCGACCTCCTCGATCGTCCACGCGGCGGGATCGCCGCCGAGCCGGTCACGCACGGCGGAAATCTCGGCGAGATAGCCGCGCAGGCTTTCCGGATCATGGGCGCGGTAGCCCGGCGGGACTTGCAAGGGTGCGGTCATCTCATCCTCCCCGCCCCCGCGTGCCGGGGGCTCGACCTCATGTCAGGAGATGCAACGCCCTTGCGGCTCGTCCCGCAAGACCGCGCGTTGCCTCAGGCGGCGAAGCGTGCGCCGCGCGCCAGACCATCATGGAGATCGAGGCAGCGGCCGAACCAGTCGGCGACGGCATCGTCGGGGTCGATCGGCAGCCCGCCATGGATGACGGCAAGCCACATCAGGGTTCCAAAGGGAATGTAATCGACAAATCCCGGCTCATCGCCAGCAAGCCATGGATGGAATTCCAGCGTCCGGCGGAGCGGCGCCAGCGCCTTATCGAGTTCGGGGCTGACGAGCCCGACATCCTGCTGCGCTTCTTCGAGAGGCAGGCCGAGACGGCTCTCCCGGCTCTCGCGGAAATACTCTTGATCGGCATCGTCGAGCTGATCGTGGATAGCCTTCACGATCATGCGCAGGATCGGCGGATGCAGCGTCGCGAACGTGGCGCTCTCCATGAAACGCGCGGCCGCGATCCCGTCCGCGGCGGCAAAGAGCGGCGCCCGGTCCGGATAGGCATGTTCCAGATGCACTGCGATGTCGAAGGAATCGCGCACCCTGACACCATGGTCGTCGAGCACAGGCACCGTGCGCACCACGTCGGGCTCGATCGCCGCGACGCCGAGAAACGGCGTCGGCACGGTCTCGAATTCGAGACCCTTATGGGCGAGTGCCATTTTGGCGCGCCAGCAATACGGGCTGAAGCGCAGATTGCGGTCTCGCCCGCACAAATCGAAAAGCCTTCGCGTCATTGTTCCCCCTCGAAAACCGGCGCGTTGGGAAGCCGGCGAAGGTTAACGTCGTTCCGATTTTCTAGGAAGCCGGACGCAACGCCGCGAGGAGGCCGCGAGACGCGACGGGTAACTTCGAGGCGTTGCTTCGAAGGCGTTATTGCGACGGCGTGAAGGAGATCACCGCAAAGCATATGGAGAGAAGAGCGGCCAGCCAGACGATCGAGACATAGCGCTCGATGATCCGCCGACCTTCGACCGTGATGCCGCGCATGCCGCCGGCGGTGACCCGCTGGGCGATATGGGCACCGGTCAAAACAACGACGAAGAGGATCTTCACATAGAACCAGGCGCTCACCTCCCTCTCCGTCATGCCGTAATGGCTCCACAGAAGCAGGACGCCGGTCAGCCAGACGAAGGCGAGAACCATGGTGGTGAAATTGCCGAGCGTGCGTCGGGCGAGCGCCAGAGCTCGCCCGCCTTCGCCCTCACGGCCGGCGCTGGCGCGCAGCATAACGTAATGCGAGACGGCCATGCCGGTGACCATCGCGATCATGATCAGATGCGCCATGCGCAGAATTTCATACATGTTGGGCTGCGTCCTCTTCCTCGCGCGCCTCGTTTCGGCGCTTCCCATCCGCAGGCTCGTCATCGAGGAGAATGCGGGCGGCGGCACCGTCGAGGTCGTCGTATTGTCCGCTCTTTAGAGACCATAGAAACGCGGCAAGGCCAAGCGCGCCCAAAAACAACGCCGCCGGAATGAGAATGACGAGGATGGTCACGCCGCTGCTTCCCGGCCGGTATCGGCGAGCGCATTGCGCGGCTGCGGCTTTGCGGTCGTCCGCTTGCCGGCACCGAGAGACAGGCGAAGCGCATTCGCCGTCACCAGGATTGAGGAGCTCGACATGGCAACCGCGGCGATGAGCGGGGTCGCAAAACCGGCGAGCGCCACCGGCACGGCGATCGCGTTGTAGGCGAGCGCGATCGCGAAATTCTCCAGGATGACACGCCTTGCCCGGCGTGCAACGACGATGCCTTCCGCGACCGGTGCCAGCGCACCGGACGAGAGGACGAAATCGGCCGCGACCTGCGAAATGTCGGAACCGGTCGCGGGCGAAATCGAAGCCGCCGCGGCGGCGAGCGCCGGCGCATCATTGATGCCGTCGCCGACCATCAGGACATGCCGACCCTCTCTCTGCAACCGCTCCACTTCGGCGACCTTGTCGGCGGGCGTCACCCCGCCTTTCCATTCGGCGATGCCGAGACCGCGAGCGGCCGCTGCGACCGCCTCCGGCCGATCGCCCGACAGAAGATGCACGCCGAACCCCATCTCCTTGAGCCGAGCGACGAGCGGCGCCGCATCGGGCCGCAACCGATCGACGAAACGGAAAGCCTTGGGAGAGGCGCCCGGGATCTCGAGCCAGATTTCCGAAAATGCCCCGCCGCTCTCGGCCGGGTCTGCCTCGGCAACCCATTCCCGCCGTCCGAGGCGCACGCGGCGGCCTTCGAAGCGCGCTTCCATGCCCGCCCCGGGCTCTTCGCGCACATCCTCCACGGAGAGAGGCGAAACCCCACGGTCTTGAGCCGCCGAGGCAAGAGCCTTGGCGAGCGGATGGCGGCTCTTGCTGGCGAGCGACGCGGCCAGCGCCCAGCTCCTGCCGTCCACCTCCGGCTCCTCGGCAAGACGGGGATCCCCGCCGGTCAAGGTGCCGGTCTTGTCGAAAACGACCGTATCGACGCCGGCAAGGCGTTCGAGGGCCGCGCCGTCCTTGACGATGATGCCTTCCTTCAAGAGCCGCCCGCTCGCCACGATCTGTGTCGCAGGCACCGCAAGGCCGAGCGCACAAGGACAGGTGATGATGAGAACGGCGATGGCGATCATCAAGGAATCGTGCCAGCCGATGCCGACGAGCAACCAGCCGACGAAGGCGAGAGCCGCCAGGATATGGACGGCGGGCGCATAGATGCGGGCAGCACGGTCGGCGAGACCGACAAAGCGGCCCCGGCCCGCTTCCGCGCCTTCCATCAGACGGATGATGTCGGCGAGGAGACTGTCCCCCGCCCCCTTCTCCACCTTGAGACGGATCGGCCCTGTGACATTGAGCGTGCCGGCAAAGACGGCACTGCCGTCCCGAACCGCCTCGGGCAAGGGTTCGCCCGTCAACGGCGATTTGTCGATGTCGCTCCAGCCCGAAATGACCGTCCCGTCGAGCGGCACACGCTCCCCGGCCGCCACTTCGACGACATCTCCAGGTTTCACCGTCCCCGCGCGCACGAGGCTGATACGGCCATCATCGGTAACGAGCCGCGCGCTGTCGGCCGACAGCGACAAGAGCCGCGTCGCGGCGGCACGCGCCACCCCACGCATGCGGAAATCGAGCACCCGCCCGATCAGCAGAAAGAAGAGGAGCGTGATCGAGGCATCGAACCAGGCATGCGGGGCACCGATGATCGTCTCGTGCAGGCTCATCAAGGCAGCCAGCACGACGGCAAGCGAGATCGGCACATCCATATTCAGGCTGCGGGCCGAAAGCGCACGCGCCGCGGAGCGGAAGAAAGGCCGCCCGGCATAAGCGATCGCCGGCAGCGCGATCATCGCCGAAATCCAGTGGAAGAGGTTTCGCGTCGCTTCGTCGGCTCCAGACCAGACGGAAACCGACAAGAGCATGACATTACCGGCGGCAAATCCGGCCACGGCAAGCGAGCGCAACAGCTCCGCTCCCGCCTCCTCGTCGGCAGCATTGCTGAAGACGGCCGGATCGACGGGCCTTGCCGCATAGCCAACGCCGCGGACGGCCGCGATCAGCTCTTCGGCTTCTGCCGTCTGCGGATCGAAACCGACGACCGCCTTGTGCGCCGTCAGATTGGCGCGCGCCCGCGACACACCCGCGACCGAGAGAAGGGCCCGCTCCACCTTCGCGAGGCAGCCGGCACAATGCATGCCCGGCACGATCAGCGTCAGTTCGGTCGCACCGTCCTTCGCTTCGCGCAGGAAGGCCGGATCGACGTGATCATCAACAGGGTCGGGTTGCGACCGGGCAAGCTCGATCGCGGCAAGCGAGGCGCCTTCCCCGCAGCAGCTCATGAGGCTGGTCCGCTGTTGACGATCACCGGCTCGGTCGTGCGAAAGACCAGATCCTCGCCGGAGCGGACCTTGAGCTCCACCATCCAGCGTCCCGGCCCCAACGGCTCATCGGCGCGGTAGCCGTCGGCGACCTGCTGCAACGTCACCAGACGATCCTCGTTCCAGTCCGACGCACGCCCGATGATGGCGGAGACATCGAGACCCGTGATCGCTGACCCGCTCTTGTCGCGCAGATCGACAGTCAGAATACCGTCGGTCGTGTCGAACTTCGCGTCCCAGCCGCGCGCATCCTGCGCCCGGCTCGCCGCCAGCCATTTGTTGTAATTCTGGCTCGCGACGTAGGAGTTCTCGACGATGAGCCCCGGGAAGGTCGATGTCGCAAAGAAGGCCATCGTGAAATTCACGATGATGATGGTGCCGAAAAACAGCGAGATGATGCCGAAGAAATGCCAGCCGTTGAGGGGATTTTCCTCGCTTGGCCAGAAAGCACTCATCACCCGTCTCATCGCGTCGGCCCGTGGAATTGCGCATCAGCCGAAGAAGTCTGACCCGTCTCGGGATCGGTGACAACGAAATCGAAATCCTGAGACCCTCGGGCCCCTTCCGGCATCACCACAAACACCCTGAGATCGCGTACGCGATCCGGCTGCACCTCGACGATCAGGTTCCGGCTCTTTTCCTCTTCCGCACCAGCGTACCACATCTCCGCCCCAGGCAGCCCGTCGAGCGTCACCGAGAACGTCTTGAGTTCCGGCAGCATGTTGAGGAGCTTCACCGTATAGGTGTTGCGCACCGACCCGTCGGAGAGCGTAACGAAGAGCGGATTGCGCTCATGCAGGACGTTGATATCGAGACGGTCGCGCATGGCGAGCGTAACGAGCATGGCAACGCCGATGAGCGACCATAGCGTGAAGTAGATGACCGTACGCGGACGTACGATGTGGGACACGGAAAAGCGGCGCTGCTCTTCCTTCGCCACTTCGCGGCCCTTGCTCACCGCGGCAGCGGCATGGACCTGATAATCCTGCAACGTGGAATAGGAAATCAGCCCGCGCGGCTTGTTCACCTTGTCCATGATGTTGTTGCAGGCATCGATGCACAAAGCGCAGGTGATGCATTCGAGCTGCTGGCCGTCGCGAATGTCGATGCCCATGGGGCAGACCGCGACGCAGGCGTTGCAATCGACGCAATCGCCGGTGTCCAGCCCCTGCTGCTCGCTCTTCTTGCGGTGGCGCGAGCGCGGCTCGCCACGCCAGTCGTTGTAGGTGACGATGAGCGAATCTTCATCGAGCATGGCGCCCTGAATGCGCGGCCACGGGCACATATAGGTGCACACCTGCTCGCGCATGAAGCCGGCGAAGACATAGGTCGTAAAAGTCAGGACCGCGATCGTCACATAGGCGGCAGGAGGCGCCTTCAGCGTCACGAGATCGACGGCGAGCCCCGGAGCGTCCGCGAAATAGAAAACCCACGCACCGCCGGTCGCGATCGCGATGAGGAGCCAGATCGCATGCACGGTGGCGATCTTGCGGATCTTGGCGAAACCCCAAGGCGCCTTGTCGAGACGCATCTGGGCGTTTCGGTCGCCGATGATCCGTCGTTCGACCGCCATATAGAGGTCGGTCCACACCGTCTGCGGACAGGTGTAGCCGCACCAGGCCCGGCCGACGACCGACGTGATCAGGAAGAGGCCGAGGCCCGCCATGATGAGCAGACCGGCGACATAGTAGAATTCCTGCGGCCAGATCTCGATCGAGAAGAAATAGAAGCGGCGACTGGCAAGGTCGACGAGCACCGCCTGGTCGGGTGCATTCGGCCCCCGGTCCCAGCGAATCCATGGCGTCACCCAGTAGATGCCCAGGGTGACGAACATGATCAGCCATTTCAGCCGCCGGAAAGCACCGGAGACTTTCTGAGGAAAAATCTTGAGACGCGCCGCATAAAGCGACCGTTCGTTGCGGCTATTGACCGGATCGGCCTCGACCTGGTCGACAACCCCGCCCCCCGCGTAGGTGTCCTGATTCATCTTGGCCATTTAGATTCCATTGCTGCCGCGACAGCATGCGCCGTGGATAGCTTGGAAACGGTCTAATCCGTTTGACCCAAGTCAATCCAGGTTTCCGGCTCGGACTGAGCGCATTCGCCGCATGCGACAATAAAAAGCTGAGATGCCAAAGCGCCAGGCAACGCAGCCATGCGCACGTTCCGGCCGGTTCAACCCAGCAGATCGTGATTACGACAAGACCTGGATGCCAGAAAGTCGCGCCTTCGTCGACGACGAATAGACCGGCAATCCGTCCCATCGAACCGATCATATCAGGGAAACGGGATATAAAGAAACGGGCAGCCGCCGGCCGCCCGTTTTAAAACCTCAGATCGGAGAGACGCGCCTCAGTTCGCGGCGGTCGCATCCGCGTTCTGACCACCACCCAGCGACCAGACATAAAGCGCCAGCTGCTTGATGGTGACTTCACTGAGGCGCCCCGACCAGGCTGGCATAACGCCGTGCTTGGGGTTGTTCACCTGCGATTCGATCTGCTCGAGATCCGGGCTGTAGAGCCACACCTGGTCGTTGAGCGCGGGCGCTCCCAGCATGTGCTGGCCCTGCCCGTTCTCACCATGGCACACCGCGCAATTGTCGGCGAAGACCTGTGCGCCCTCTTCGGCGAGAGCCCCGTCATGTTCGAGGCCGGACAGCGAGCGGACGTAATTCGCCACCTGCTCGATCTGGCTTGAATCCAGGAGACCATCACGACCGAAGGCCGGCATCTCGGAGATCCGCGTCTCATCGTCCTGTTCGTAGCGGACACCGTGCTGGAGCGTGGTGTGGATATCTTCGAGCGTTCCACCCCATATCCAGGCATCGTCATTGAGGTTCGGATAGCCATAGCCGCCTTCGGCACCAGAGCCGTGGCACTGCACGCAATTGACCTTGAACGCCGATTCACCTCCCCGGAAGGCAACCTGCATCAACTCGTCGTTGGTGCGGATTTCTTCCAGCGGCGTGTCGCGGATCTGGTTCATCACCGCCTGGCGGCTTTCCTCCACGGCGGTAAGCTCACGCGCTATCGCTGAGCGCGAATGCCAGCCGAGAACTCCATCGGTGCCGCTTTTGATCAGCGGGATCGCCGGATAGAGCACGACATAGACGAGAGCGAAGATCGTGCAGCCGTAGAAAATGTACAGCCACCACTGCGGCAGGGGATTGTTGAGCTCCTTGATCCCGTCCCATTCATGACCGGTCGTTTCCGTCCCGGTGACCTTGTCGATCTCGACGCCATGGCCTCGCGGCTCGTTCGAAGCGCCATCTTTCTTGGTGGCCATCATTACTCTCCACGTCCAGGAGTCTGGTCACGCGGTGGCTGCTCTTGAGCCGGCCGCTCGTCATGTTTGAAGGGAATATCGCCTTGGGCGCGGTAAGATGCACGGGCGCCCGGACGATAGACCCACAGAACCGCCGCAGCGAAGACCAGGAGCATGAAGAGAAGCCCCCATTTGTCCGCGAAGTGGCGCAGGGTATCGTAGGTGCTCATCGCCTCACCTGAGATTGTCTTCGGCGAGCGGCTCGTAGGTGGTGAAGTCCACCAGCGTGCCGAGCATTTGAAGATAGGCCACCAGAGCGTCCATCTCCGTGATCTCTGACGGATTGCCGTCGAAGTCGCGCACGTTCACCTTCGGGTAGCGCTCTTCCAGCCCGCTCGGATCGCCGTTGGGATCGACCTGCGCCCGCAGATCCGCCTGCGCATTGGCGATCATGTCCTCAGAATAGGGCACGCCGACAACCGCGTTCACTTTGAGATGCTCGGCGATGTCGTCGGCCTTGAGCGGCGTTTTCTTGAGGAAGCTGTAGGTGGGCATGATCGATTCCGGCACCACGGAACGCGGATCGGTCAAATGCTCCACGTGCCACGCATCGGAATAACGCCCGCCGACGCGCGCCAGATCAGGCCCCGTCCGCTTCGACCCCCATTGGAAGGGGTGGTCGTACATCGATTCCGCCGCAAGCGAGTAATGGCCGTAACGCTCGACTTCGTCGCGCATCGGACGGATCATCTGCGAGTGGCACAGATAGCACCCCTCGCGGATGTAGATGTTGCGGCCAGCAAGCTCCAGCGGCGTATAGGGCCGCATACCTTCGACCTTCTCGATCGTGTTCTGCACGTAAAACAGAGGCACGATTTCGACGAGGCCGCCGATCGCGACGACGATGAAGGAGAGCACGAAGAGAACGGTGATGTTCCGTTCCACCCTGTCATGGTTGCGCAGGATGAATTTCGTAAACGGGTCGAGCACGTTGTGTCTCCTATCACTCGGCCGGTTCGACGGCAGCGCCGATCGGGGTCTCCTGACGGAGATCACCACGGATCGTCTTGTAGATGTTGAACGCCATGATCAGCCCGCCGGCGAGGTAAAGCGTGCCGCCGAGAGCGCGGATGATGTAGTAGGGATGCATGGCCGCAACGGTTTCCACGAAGGAGTAAACGAGGAAGCCTTCCTGGTTGTACTCACGCCACATCAGCCCCTGCATGATGCCCGAGACCCACATGGAGGCGGCGTAGAGAACGATGCCGATCGTGGCGAGCCAGAAGTGCCAGGACACGAGCCGCACTGAGTAGAGCCGCGGGCGGAACCAGAGCTTCGGCACCAGGAAGTAGATCGCGCCGAAGGAGATCATGCCAACCCAGCCGAGCGCACCGGAATGCACGTGGCCGATAGTCCAGTCGGTGTAGTGCGACAACGAGTTGACCGCCTTGATGGACATCATCGGGCCCTCGAAGGTCGACATGCCGTAAAACGCGACGGCGATCACCATCATGCGGATGATCGGATCGGTCCGGAGCTTGTCCCAGGCACCCGAGAGCGTCATCAGGCCGTTGATCATGCCGCCCCACGACGGCATCCACAGCATCACCGAGAACACCATGCCGAGCGTCTGCGCCCAGTCGGGCAGCGCGGTGTAGTGCAGATGGTGCGGGCCGGCCCAGATGTAGAGGAAGATCAGCGACCAGAAATGGACGATGGAAAGCCGGTAGGAATAGACCGGCCTCTCGGCCTGCTTCGGAATGAAATAATACATCATGCCGAGGAAGCCGGCGGTGAGGAAGAAGCCGACCGCGTTATGGCCGTACCACCACTGCGTCAGGGCATCCTGGACGCCGGAGAAGGCCGAGTAGCTCTTCGAACCGAGGAAGGAGACCGGCACGGCGAGGTTGTTGATGACGTGCAGCATCGCGATCGTCACGATGAACGCCAGATAGAACCAGTTCGCCACGTAGATGTGGGGTTCTTTGCGCTTGGCGATGGTGCCGACGAAGACGACGAGATAGGCGACCCAGACGATCGTCAGCCACAGGTCGATGTACCATTCCGGCTCGGCATATTCCTTCGACTGCGTGACACCGAGGAGATAGCCGGTGGCGGCAAGCACGATGAAAAGCTGATAGCCCCAGAAGACGAACCACGGCAGACCTCCGCCGAAGAGGCGGGCACCGGTCGTCCTCTGCACGACGTAGAACGAGGTGCAGATGAGCGCATTGCCGCCGAAGGCGAAAATCACTGCCGATGTGTGCAGCGGCCGCAAACGCGCGAAGTTGAAATAAGGCTCAAGATTAAGATGGGGAAAGGCGAGCTGGAACGCGATCAACACGCCGACCATGAAGCCGACGACGCCCCAACCCACTGTCGCCACGGCGCCATAGCGAATCACGTCGTCCATGTAGCCGTCCGGACGCTCGCGCAGCGGGATGTTCTTCCCAGAAACATCCATGGTGCGCAGCCGCCAGATGGCAGCGCCAAGAGCGATCAAGGCAACCAGTCCCATATGGACCGCGAACTGCATGTCATGAGCCTTCACAGAGGCTATGACGGCAACCAGCGCGATCAGGAACAAGATGCCGGCTTGTGCCATCCCCATGGCCATCTCCTATAAACTTGCCAAGTGCGCCCAAGCGACGCGCTAGAAGGCTTCCAAAGTAGCTATCGACTTTAGGGGAAACTGATCCTTGATTCAGATCAAGTTGGAAAGGGGGGAGTTCCGGCACACTTAGTAAATCAAGGGGAACGATTGGGAAGGATTTCCCAAGATGCGGCCGCAGAGACGCCATCTTGAGGCGCTGCTCGCCTGCGCGGCGGACGCGCCCACGGCAGAAATAATTCGGGAAGACCCCTTCCAGCTGATCGCTTACGAGCATGCCCTCCAGGAGCGTCTGTGCGATCTTCTGGAAGCAATCGCCGATGCCCTCCCCCGAGACGTCATCCAGGAGACGGCGCGCGCTGCGGCTTTGACGCTGCGCTTCTACTTCCCCGCCCATATCCGGCTGGAAAACGACATCCTGTTTCCGGCTCTCGCCGCGCCCTGCCGCGCCGACCGCGGCATCCGGGAGGCGGTTGCCCTCGCCCGCTCCGAACATGACGCCGACGAACAGGCAGCGCTGGAACTGGCCGACGCTTTGGATGCCCATGACGAGGAAGGCGGCTACCGCGAAGCCGAGGCTCTCGGCTATCTCCTGCGTGCGTTCTTCGAATCGCAGCGCCGGCATATCGCCTGGGAGGAGACGGTGGTTTTCCCCATGGCCCGCACCTGCTTCTCGCCATCGGCACGGGCGGATCTCGGAGCAGCGCTCCTGCGCCACCGCATGCGCTGCGACAGCCAGCCTCTCGCCATCCTATTGGCAAGCGAAGTCAGGATCGTCGGAAGACATTCTCTTCGCAAGGACGGGCGTCAGGCACAGGCTGGCTGACGCCCGGTTCATTCCACCCAAACGCATCCCGCCCGAACGAAGATTATGCGCTCAAAAGGGCCAGAAAAGCCGCGCCCGGATACCGCGTTGACAGGCACTTTTTGAAACGTCCCTGTGCAGTTTTTAGCAAGTAGCGGGCGGACCAAGCCTGAGCTTAGTCGCCCGTTTCAGCTGTCAGGAGCTCCATATCCGGGACACGGATGCGCCGGTTCTGCTCCACGCGGATCACGTCGGAGCCCTTCAACTTGGTCAATTGCCGGCTCACGGTTTCAATGGTGAGCCCGAGGAAGTCGGCGATTTCGGCGCGCGTCAGCGGCAGTTCGAAGCCGGTACCACCTTCCTCGCTGTCATCGGCATGCGGAGAATGGCGCGCAATCATCAGAAGGAACGTCGCAACCCGCTCACGCGCCGTCTTGCGGCCGAGCGTGAGGAGAAGATCGCGCGCATCATCGAGTTCATCGAGCGCCTGAAGGTAGAGCTTATGCTCCAGCTCCGGTGATTCGCTGATCATCCGCTCCAGAAGCTGCCGCGGGAAGGTGCACAGAACCGTGCTGGTCACCGCTTCGGCCTTGAGCGAACTCTCCGGCGAGAACGGGCGGCCGACGAAATCTGGCGCAAACTGAAGACCGACGATCTGCTGCCGTCCATCCGGCAGCATTTTTGACAGTTTCACGACACCCGCGAGCACATTGGAATAGTTGGATGTCGGCTGCTCGGCATCGAGTAGGGTCTTTCCCGGCTCGACCACCTGCCTGTGAGCGCGGCGGGTCAGCTCCGACAGCTGCGATGCGTTGAGCGCGCCGCAGATCCCCCTGTTTCGAGCCTTGCATGCCCGGCAAAGATCGGGCACGGGATCCGTCTCAAGGGGGGCGATTGGCACCAGCTTCATCATACCGCAGTCTTAGCGATGAAAACGCCTCAATTCCAGGGGGGCTTGATCCTGATCAACGCGGCAATTCGGCGCTAGGTTCTATAATAGACTGTTGGTTAAACCCTGCCCCTGCCTTCCTCCACGCGTTTGAAAGGAAAGAGCCGTGAGCAGCCGTTATCCTCTCGGAACGATTATGATCCACCTTCCGACGGTGGATGTCATCCCGCGCCTCATGAATGTCGCGGTGCCGATTGCGCGCGATCATTCTGCTCACATCGTCGGCCTGCATTTGATCCCGCGCATTCCGCCGGACGTCGTCGACCCGCTCGGCGGAGAATGGTTGTCCATGCAGATGGAGCGCGACAATCAGCTGGCGGAAGAGATCGGAGCGGCCTTCAATCGCGCAGCCGCGGCGGAAACGATCGCGAATTCCTGGCTTCAGCTCGATGCGCGCGACGTCAACGCGACGCAGCTCGCCTGCCGCACCTGCCGCAATGCAGATCTCGTGGTGACGGCGCAGGCGGCCGAAGAGCTCCCCTCCTACTACCGTCCGGAGGATCTGGTGCTCGGGGCCGGTCGGCCCGTCCTGGTGGTCCCCACCTCGGGCGAGTACACCGATGTCGGCCATACGGTCCTCATCGCCTGGAACGGCAGCCGCGAGGCGGCCCGTGCGGCTTTCGACGCCCTTCCGCTCATCCAGAAGGGTGCCAAGGTGTACATCCTCTGTGTCGAGGCCGGCCACAATGAGCCGGGCAAGGGATTGGTGCCGGGCGATGCGCTTGCACGCACGCTGTCGCGCCACGGTCTCGACGTCGAGAACATGACGGCACGGCCGGACCGCACCTCGGTCGGCGGAGAAATCCTGAACCGCGCGACCGACCTCGGCGCGGATCTGATCATCATGGGCTGCTACGGCCATTCGCGTCTGCGCGAGACCGTCTTCGGCGGCGCCACGCAATCGATCATCGACCAGATGACGGTTCCGATTTTGATGTCGCACTGAATATCTACGAGGTTGAGGGCGCGCCCCGCTTGTGCGGGGCGTCTGAGGAGCGGGCAGCCGGCACAAGAACCGGCGCCCGCCTTTTCAATCGCCTTTAGGACGCCGCTTCAAAATGCAGCGTCCTCACCCCCGGCCAAGCTCCGCGCCAAGCGATAAAAGCCGGTCTTAATGATCGCAGCCGCAACCGCCCTCGCCCGCCCCATGCGCGTGCTTATGGCCGTGGCCGCCACAGCCGCACGAGCCGTGCTTGTGGTCCCCGTGCTCCTTGTGCTTGCCGTGGCCTTTGCCGCCACAGCCGCAGCCTTCATGCTCACCGGCAGCCTGGTCCTGGCAGCAGCGATCCGCTGCAGCCTCCGCTTCATGAGATTTCTTTGTCATGTCGCATCCCTTCCTAAAGAACGCGATATCGCGCCTTCACAGGGAAGCGGGTCAAGCGCCACGGGACGATCGACGAAGCCGCCTACCGGCGCAAAGTGTCACAGCACGACAGGTTCGTCCTTCGCCTCCTCGGCCGCCTCGTCCTCGGTCGGCTGGGTGGTAAAGCCCTGGAGGCTGCCGAGCTCTTTGCTGTCGCGCTGGATCTCGACGGGGCTCGTCACATAGGCGGTGATGAGTTCTGCGAGAGACCGCAACGCATGCATGTGGATGCGCTCGTAGCCGTGGCTCGCATCGACGCCGAAGGTGATGAGCGCCGTACGCACATCGGCGCCCGATTCGATCGCAGAGGCCGAATCGGAGCGGTAATGGCGGAAAACGTCCTTCTGGTAGCGGATGTCGTTTTCCAGGCAGAGACGCGCGAGCTTGCGCGTCAGATGGTAGTCGAACGGGCCGGTCTGGTCGGCCATGGCGACAGTGACGCCGAATTCCGAAGAGTTCTGGCCGGGAGCCGTCGTGCCGTTGTCGACCGCCACCATCGAGGCGACGTCGTGGGAGAGGATGGCAGAGGCGCCCACGCCTACCTCTTCGGCGATGGTCAAGAGGAAGTGGATGTCGACCGGCGTGATCGCATCTTCCTTCACCATCGCTTCGAGTGCCGCAAACATGACTGCAACGCCCGCCTTGTTGTCGAGATGGCGCGAAACGATGAAGCCGTTTTCGACGAATTCGGGTTGCGGATCGATCGCCACCATATCGCCGACCTCCACACCGAGTTTTTCAAGCGACGGCTTGTCGGTCGCCGGCGCGTCGATGCGAAGCTCCACGTAATCCCAACCGACCGGCAGGGTGTCGACCTCATCGGCGAAGGTATGCCCCGAGGCTTTCAGCGGCAAAATCGTGCCGCGATAGGAACCGTGATCGGTAAAAATCGTCGCCCGCGCCCCTTCCGCAAACCGCGCCGACCAATGGCCAACGGGCACGAGTTCCAGACGACCGTTCTCCTTGAGCCCCTTCACCTGGGCGCCGAGCGTATCGAGATGGGCGACGATGGCGCGGGCCGCCTTGCGGCGGGAGCCCTGATAGATGGCACGAATGGCGCCCCGGCGCGTGATCTCGTAGCCGACGCCGAGCCTCTCCAGCTCCGCACAGCAATCGCGCACGATCGTGTCGGTGTATCCGGTCGGGCTCGGCGTCGCTAAAAGCCGCGCCAGCCAATCGGCCAGGTAGTCCGTATCGATCGCGAGCCGCGTCATCATCCCTTCCTTTCCTGCGCCATTCTGACGGAGGCGGGCATCGAGAGCGGAAACAGAAGATCGACGAAGCGCTGCGCGGTCGGCTGCGGTTCGTGATTGGCAAGGCCCGGTCGCTCATTCGCCTCGATGAAGACATATTCCGGCAGATGCGGCGCCGTCACCATCAGATCGATGCCGACCACAGGAATGTCGATGGCACGGGCGGCCGAAATCGCGGCCTCGACGAGCGTCGGATGCACGGCCGCCGTGACGTCGTGAATGGTGCCTCCGGTGTGCAGATTGGCGGATTTCCGCACCTGCAGCGTCTCGCCCTCCGGCAGGACGGAATCGAGAGAAAAGCCATTGCGGGCGATGCAGCGTTCCGTCTCTCCGTCGAGCGGGATCTTCGATTCTCCGCCGGTCGCCGCTTCACGCCGTCGGCTCTGCTTGACGATCAGGTCGCGCACGCTGCTCTTGCCGTCGCCCACCACCTGCGCAGGAACGCGGATTGCTGCGGCGACGAGCCGGAAATTGATGACGATCAGCCGGAGATCGGTGCCGGAGAAGTAAGATTCCAGCACCACCCGGTCGGCGGATTTCTTTGCCTCTTCGATCGCGGCCTTGACGTCATCGAGCGTGTCGAGATCGACGGCGACGCCCCGCCCCTGTTCACCGCGCGCCGGCTTGACGACGACGCTCTTGTGCTCGGCGAGGAAAGCTTCGAGCTCCTTCTCCTCGCCGGCCTCCATCTGGGCTGGCACCTTCACCCCGGCTTTTTCCACGATACGACGAGTCGCCGACTTGTCATCGCAAAGCGACATGGAGACCGCGCTCGTGAGCTCTGACAGGCTCTCGCGACAACGCACGGACCGTCCGCCGGACGAGAGCCGGAAGAAGCCCGCCTGATCGTCGATCACCTCGACATCGATGCCCCGCCGCCGCGCTTCATCGACGATGATCCGGGCATAGGGGTTGAGGTTCTCGGCCGGGTCGGGGCCGGAAAAGAGCTTCTCGTTGATCGGGTTCTTGCGCTTCACCGCAAAGATCGGGATGCGCCGGAAGCCGAGCTTGTCGTAGAGATTGATCGCCTTGTCGTTGTCGTGCAGGACGGAGAGATCCATGAAGGCCGCCCCGCGTGCCTGATAATGCTCCGCGAGCCGGCGCACCATCGCCTCGCCGATGCCCGGGTAAGGCGCCTGCGGATCGACGGCGAGACACCAAAGCGAGGAGCCACGCTCGGGATCGTTGAAGGCCCGCTGGTGATCGACGCCGGTGACGGTGGCGATCACCTCGCCCGTCGCCTCGTCCTCCGCGACGAAATAGGTGAGCGCGCGGCTGTCTCGGTTCGACCAGAAAAACTCCGGGTTCACCTGCACCATGTTGCGGCTCGCATAGATACGGTTGACCGTCTCCGCATCGGCCAGAGAAGTCAGCCGCCGCACGAAAAAACCGGGCAGCTTGCGCCATTTCGCCCGGTAGGTGGTGAGATCGAGCCGGTACGTGTGCGAGGGATCGAGGAAGAGCTCGTTCGGAGCCGCCGCGAGCACGACATGCGGGTCGCGCACATAAAAGGCGATATCGCGCCGGTCGGGGCCCTCGGCCCCGAGCTTGTCGATCATCGCCTCACTCGTCTCGAATGTCTGCGTGAAGAGGATCCGCCCCCAGCCACAATCGATCACCGCATTGGGATGCGGCCGCTCGCTATCCTGCTCGAGATGCGGCCGCGTGCCCTGCTCGCGCATGCGCAACAGCCTGTGGCCAACGACATTGGCGCGTTTGCCCTGGCCCTTCTTGTCCGGTCGGCGTGACATGACAGCCCCCTGTTAAAGCTCGTGGTTCTGCAGCCAGAGCTCCAGGAGCCCCACCTGCCAGAGCTCCGACCCACGGAGCGGCGTGATATGGGCACTCGGATCATCGAAGAGCGCGTTGAGATAATCGCTGCGGAAAAGACCACGCTCACGGGCGGCTTGGCTCGTCAGCGTGTCGCGCACCATGTCGAGCGTATCGCCGGCGATATATTTGAGCGCCGGAACCGGGAAATAGCCCTTTTCGCGATCCACCACCTCTTTCGGCACGACCTCGCGTGCCACCGCCTTGAGGATGCCTTTGCCGCCATCGGCAAGCTTGTGCTCCGGCGGAATCCGCGCGGCGAGCTCGGCAAGCTCATGATCGAGGAAGGGGACGCGAGCCTCCAGCCCCCAAGCCATCGTCATGTTGTCGACCCGCTTCACCGGATCGTCGACGAGCATGATGGTGGAATCGAGCCGAAGCGCCTTGTCGACGGGATCTTCCGCCCCGGCCTTGTTGAAATGCGCCTCAACAAAGGCACGCGCCTCGTCCTTGGCAGCCATCCAATCGGGCGACAGATGCTGGCCGAGCTTGTCGTGGTCGCGGTCGAAGAAGACCTTGGCGTAATCGGCGGCCGGATTGTTCGAATGCGCGAGCGGCGGATACCAGTGATAGCCGCCAAAGATCTCGTCGGCGCCCTGTCCGGATTGCACCACCTTGATGTGCTTCGCGACCTCCCGCGACAGGAGATAGAAACCGATATTGTCGTAGGAGACCATCGGTTCCGACATCGCCGAAATCGCGCCCGGCAGCTCTTTCAACAGGTCGGAAGACGGCACGAAGAGCTTTTGATGGTCGGTGTTGAAATGCTTGGCGATGATGTCGGAATAGACGAATTCGTCGCCCTTCTCGCCGTGCGCCTCCTCAAAGCCGATCGAGAAGGTCATCAGATCCTTCTGCCCGGCCTCGGCGAGAAGCCCGACGATCAGCGAGGAATCGACGCCACCCGAAAGCAGCACGCCGACAGGCACGTCGGCGACCATGCGGCGGTCGACGGCCGTCCGCAGCGCATCGAGCACCATCTCCTGCCATTCGCCGAAGGAGCGCGTCACCTCTTCGCTGGAGCGTTCGTAGCGCGGATCCCAATAGACCTTCTCACGGCTCG
Organism: Afifella aestuarii; assembly: GCF_004023665.1. Classification (NCBI taxonomy): domain Bacteria; kingdom Pseudomonadati; phylum Pseudomonadota; class Alphaproteobacteria; order Hyphomicrobiales; family Afifellaceae; genus Afifella; species Afifella aestuarii. Next base: position 1,027,798 of record NZ_SAUF01000001.1, on the reverse strand, counting down.
TCCCGTCAGCCTCGATCACGCGGATCGTGGCGGGCGCGAGTTTCCGCACGCCCTTGAGGATGGTGTAGGGCGCGGGCACGACCGCATGGAACGACATGTAGAATTGCAGCGCCACGGGATCGATCGTTGTGTCGACACCACCCGCCTTGACGAGCGCCGGCAGCGACGAGGCGAAACGCAGCGTGCCGTTCGTCTCCGAAAGATAGAGCGGCTTGATGCCGAAACGGTCGCGCGCCAGCACCACCCGGCCGCTTTCGCGCTCATGAATGGCGAAGGCGAACATGCCGTGGAAGCGGTTGACGCAGTCCTCGCCCCAGGCATGCCAGGCCTTGAGGATCACTTCCGTGTCACCGGAGGAGAAGAACCGATAGCCCTTCGCCTGAAGCTCGGTGCGCAGCTCCTGGTAATTGTAGATGCAGCCGTTGAAGACGATCGACAGACCGAGATCGGAATCGACGAGTGGCTGTTCGGAGCGTGCCGACAGATCGATGATTTGGAGCCGGCGATGCCCGAGGCCGACACGGCCTCGAATGACGGCCCCGGAGGAATCGGGACCGCGGGCGGAGAGGACGTCGAGCATACGTCCGATCGCTGAAGGATCGGCCTGCGAGCCGGTGAAGCTCACTTCGCCGCAAATGCCGCACATGAAATTTTCTCTGCTGGTTGAGGAATAAGAATGAAACGTTGCCTCTGGTTTTAGAGAACCTGGCGCAAAGGTCAAAAACCCAGCGAGGAAGCCTCGCCCGACCGTCTTCCTTCAGGCGTCGATCCTCTTGTCGGATCGTCCGCCCAGAATGCCTTCCGATCATGTCGCAGGAGCGCTCGAAATTCACCCGAGCCGGTCGGAAATTCTTTTGTGTTCCACGGGGGATACGCCGGGCTCCAAAGCCCTCCGCGGCGAACGCGGGCGCTGCGGGCGCCGGGATGATGCGAGAGAGTGAGAGACGCCGACCAATCCGCGACGTCTTTGCGCATCGCGGCAGTTTTTCGAGAGACAGGCGCCCGCAAAATCGCGAAGCTCAGCGCTTCATCGCAAAGCGCAGCGCTTCTCTCTGAATTTTCAAGCGAACGTTATCCCGTCCTCGCCCCGCAACGGGAACTGAGTTTCCCACTGCCGATTGGTTCGCAGAGCCGGGTCTAAGCCCGCCGGCGCAGCTTTCGGAGGATCATCATGACCAGAGGCATGTTCTTGGGGACAGGCGGAATTCTCGCAGCGACGCTCCTCGCCAGCACCAGCCTTGCCCAGGAGGCGCTTTCGACGGAGGGACCGAACATTGCCGTAGAAACCGTGACGGAGAGCCTGTCCCATCCCTGGGGGCTCGCTTTCCTGCCCGATGGTTCGATGCTGGTGACAGAACGCTCCGGAAACCTGCGTCATGTCACGCCCGCCGGAGACGTATCGGAGCCGATTTCTGGCCTGCCCGAGGTCGACAATCGCAGCCAGGGCGGACTTCTCGACGTCACCCTCGATCCCGAATTTGAAGAGAACCGCCTCGTCTATTGGAGCTATGCGGAACCCGGTGACGGCGGCACGACCTCGACGGCCGTTGCCCGCGGCGAACTCTCCGACGACAGGACGGAGATGCAGAATGTCGAGGTGATCTTCTCGCAAGAGCCCAAAGTCGCAAGCTCCGCCCATTATGGCTCGCGCCTCGTCTTCGACCGCGAAGGCCATCTCTTCGTGACACTTGGAGAGCGCTTTTCGAGGGCGTTCCGCGGCCAGGCGCAGGAGCTCGATTCCGATCTCGGCAAGATCGTGCGCCTCAACCCGGACGGCTCGATTCCGGACGACAACCCTTATGTCGGCCGCGATGATGCGCGCCCGGAGATCTGGTCCTACGGGCATCGCAACGTCCAGGCGGCCGCGCTCAATCAGGAGACGGGCGAGCTTTGGGAGATCGAGCACGGCCCGAAGGGCGGCGACGAGCTCAACATTGCCCGCCCAGGCGAGAATTACGGCTGGCCCGTCATCTCCTATGGCGTCAATTACAACGGCACACCCGTCGGCTCCGGCAAGGCGCAGGCGGAAGGCATGGTCGATCCGCTTTATCAATGGACACCGGTGATAGCCCCCTCCGGCATGATCTTTTACGAGGGAGACATGTTTCCCGAATGGCAAGGGGACATTTTCGTCGGGGGCCTCGCCTCACAAGCCCTCGTTCGCCTGGAGCTGGACGGCGAGAAAGTGGCCCACGAGGAACGTCTCCTGCACGAACGTTCCCAACGCATCCGCGATGTCGCCGAAGGGCCGGATGGCGCGCTCTACCTCCTGACGGACGAAGCGAACGGAGCCATTTGGCGGGTACACGCAGGCAAGGCCAGGTGAAGAGAGTGGGGGAACCGCGAAGAAGCGCTAGCAGGTCTGCCCCTCAATGGCGCCTCAGCGAAGGATGCCTCAAGGAAGAAGTGCAGCGAGTGCGCAAACGAGCTGGCGCCCGATGATCGGCTTGTTCAGCACCGGCGCATCCGGAAAGCGAGGCGCCACGTCCTCGAGCTTGCCGTGCCCCGTGCAAAACAGGAAGGGCACGCCAGTTTGGGCGAGCCGTTCGGCCGCCGGATAAACCTCTTCACCGCGCAGATTGATATCGAGAACCGCCGCGGAGTGGGGAGGATCGTTGCTATTGGCAATGGCAAGCGCCTCCGCGAGCGTGGAAGCAAAGGTCACCTCGGCCCCGGCCTTCTCGAGCTCGTAGGCAAGGTCCATCGCAACCAAAGCTTCGTCTTCAACCAGTAGGATCTGACAATCGCGGAGAGGCGCCGCTTTCTCTCCTGCACAAATGGCGGGCATACGAGCTATTTCTCCTGCAAAAACGTCTTCTGCTGGCAAACGGCAATACGCAGCCTGGATTTAACGCGACGGAACGAAAGTGGTTCCGGCGAGAAGACATTTTTTGGAAAACCGTCCTTTGTTCCCGTCGCAACGGGACGGGTCACGCCTGAGCGCTCTCCTCGACGGCTGAGCCAGGGTAGTCGGACACGACGAGCGGCGCAATGGGAACTTCAAGCTCGAACACGAGGCCTTCCGGTTCGAAACGGGTCTCCGTGCGGGCACGAAGCTGCACCCTTAAGACATCGCTCAACAGCCGCGAGCCGAAGCCGCGTCGCGCCGGAGAGACGGCGGGAGGGCCCCCGCTTTCGCGCCATTCCAGGAACAAAGTTCCGCGCGTGTCTCCGCTTTTGTCCTCCTCGACCCGCCAGACGACGGACAAATGACCCTCGGCCTTTGAAAGCGCGCCATATTTGATCGCGTTGGTGGCGAGCTCGTGGATGGCCATGCCGATCGGGACGGCTTGTGCCGCCGCCAGCTCAAGATTCGGCCCTTCGAGGTGAACGCGCTCTGGATAGGGCTCGAGCTGCCCGCGGATGAGATCCCCGAGAGGCACTTTCTGCCAGGCAAATTCTGTCAAAAGGGTATGTGTGGAGGCGAGAGACGACAATCGACCCGCGAAGGCATCGTTGAAGGCACTCATATCCTCGGCCGAACGTGCCGTCATACCGGCGATTGCCTGGACGACCGCCAGAGTGTTCTTCACCCGGTGATGGAGCTCGCGGATCAAGAGCTCCTGCTTCACCTGGGTTTCCTTTCGGGCCGCGATTTCCTTCTGCGCGGCCTCGAAGAGATTGGCGTTGTCGATCGCAATTGCGGCCTGGGCGGCGAGCCCCACAGACAACCGTTCCGCCCGCGTCCCGAACGCATGCGCGTTCGAATGGGCCAAAAACAGCTCGCCATGCACTTCGCCCGAGCGGGAGATGATCGGCACGGCAAGAAAGCTGCCGACGCCGGATACTTCACGCTCCTGCGTCCACTCAGCGGTTTCGTCGACCCGCAGGATATTGTGACCGGAACGCAGAAGCTCGCCCCGATGTTCGGAGACAAAGCTCAGAAAACCGGGGCGAAAGTCCTCGCTACGGACAACGATACGATCGCTCTCGTTTCTGTCCACCCGCCTCTGATCAGCCGGCAGAAAGGCGCCCGCACGCGCCCCGCTCATCACGACGCTCGCCTGCACGATGGTGCGGATTGCGCGGCCAGGATCGAGCTCAGCGGAAAGGATTCGGCTCGCGCCGTTGAGCGCCTCGAGCGCCTGGGTTTCTTCCCGCAGCGCCACCGTTTGCCGCGCCACCTCGTCTTTCAGGAAGGCTCTGCTTTCGTCCTCGCGCCGGGCCTGATGGCGAGCGAAGGCGGTCAAAGCGATCAGCGACAGAATTGCCGCAAGCGCGAAGAACGCGTTCGGCTGAGCCTGCTCCAACCACAATGAGGAGAGTGCCTCCCGCGGCACGCTGACACGAACGTAAATCGGCAGATTGCCGACCTGGTGATAGGAGCCGAACCTGACGTCCTTTTCCTGCGCCAGGTTGGTGTAGCTCCCCTCCTCCGGGTTTTCCGCAAGCATCTCTTCGAGTGCCGCGTTGAAGGGGAGCGGCGCGGTCTCAGCCGGAGTTTGCGGAAAACGTGCCAGGACCGCCTGATCGCTCTTACGGAAGAGCGCGACCCGGGCATCGGGCGGCAGCGGGATGCGTTTCCAGAAGGTGTTGAAATAGTCGAGCGCGAGGCTCGCCGACACGATGCCTTTGAATTCATCCCCGCCGAGCCGGCGACTGACGAGGAAGGTCGGCCTGTCCGTTACGCGTCCGATGATCGGCTGGCCGACGAAGAGACCGGCGTCCTCCGCCTGGTGGGCCTGAAACACATCACGGTCAGAGAGATTGGCCTGCGGCGCCGGAAAACCAAAGGTGGTGAGGCGCAGGTCGCCCGTGCTGTCATTGACCCACAATTCATCGACATAGGGCAGATCGGCACGCAGCTCGGTCAGCTCTTCGAAAAGCGGCCGCGAGGCTTCGATCTCGTCCCAATTGCGCTCCCCGATGGCATCGACGGCCTTCCTCAGCGCAAGATCGGAAACCTCAAAAAGCCTGGCGGCGTGATCGGCCAGAAAAAACGCGGAGCTCGCCGTGGCACTGCGCGTGTTCTCCGTTAAATCGCGCCACTGCAGGTAGGAGATCGACGCGACCGCAGCGAGCACGATGAAGGCGCCAAGCACACCGACGAGCGCCGCGGTGCGGGCCAGAGAAGGGCTCGGCGGGGATGGGGACGGTTCCTGGGAAGCCGGAGATTCGTAAAGAAGCCTGGAAAGCGGCACGCTGGCGTCACCTATCGAACGGGCGGGGGCATGAAGAAGGAGATCCGCCGAGAATTGTACGACTGAGTGGCGAACATCAAACCGTGCTAGAAGAATCGACCATCGAATAGATCTAGGTTGTTTGTTCGCGTCTTTGAAGCACGCACAGCTCCGCAGACAAGGGCAACATGACCAAGTTCATGTGAACGGCAAGCCTAACGGGCGCTGCCTCGCCTCAACAGCCTGGCCGGTAGAAGGGAATAAGGATCGTGCACGGGGACGAAAGCTGTCTGGTCCGCAAGATATCGCATTACATCCCCCTGAGCGATGCCGAGAGACGTCTGCTCAGTGAATTGGAGCGAGAAAGCCGCACGGTCCGGCGGCACGAGACACTGGTGGACGAAGGCGAGACGAACCGTCTTTTCGTTCTGGACTCTGGCTGGGTCTACACCTTCGTCCACACGCCAGACGGCCGCCGTCAGATCCTCGACCTGCATTTTCCGGGCGACGCTGTCGGCACCAACCAGGTCGCGTTCGCCGAGAGCACCTACGGCATCGCGGCGGCGACGGATGCCACCATCTGCCCGTTCCCGAAATCAGGCCTCCATGGGGTCTTCTCGAATTCTCCGAAGCTCACGGCGCTCTTCTACACGTTCGCCATGATCGACCATGCGGCAGTTCTCGACCGCCTGCGAGCCACCGGTCGCATGCCGGCGGCCTCGCGGGTGCTTCTCGTTCTTCTGCAATGCCGGGCGCGCCTGCGGATCATGGAGCCCTCCTCCGCCGATGGATTCGAGCTGCCTCTGCAGCAGGAGGTCATCGGCGACATGGTTGGCCTCAGCAACATTTCCGTCAGCAACGCGCTGAAGCAGCTCAGGGAGGATGGGCTCATCGCCCGCGACGGACATCGCATCTCGTTTCCCAACGAAGAGCGTGCGACGGAGCTGACCGATTTCGCCGACCACTATTACGAGATCGACACGAGCTGGTTCCCGAGCCGTTAGCCGCGTGACCGCAGATGGGAATTAAAGCACTTTAATGCACGCTGCGGACCGCCACGACATCACCGAGGATGACGCGGCACCCGACAATTCCAAGCGTGAATGCAAGCATCCGATCATGACGACCGTCCTCCAGAGACGGCATCGAATTCCAGCGCCGCCCGTGGCCCCGACGACCTTCGCCTTGAAGCCGTCTTGAGGCTCGTCGAAGCCGCCAAACTCTGCCGCGCTCTTCTCGGCATCGAACTGGCTGAGATCGGCATTCATCCCGGCCAGGACCAGCTTCTGCGCGCTTTGTATGGGAATGGCGAACACTCCCCTTCCTCCCTGTCCAGGGATTTACGTGTTCGTCCGCCGACGGTCAGCAAGATGCTCGAGCGGCTCGAAGCGGGCGGCCTGATCGAGCGCGACAACCACCGTTCCGATCACCGGAGAAGCGTTGTGCGCCTGAGCCGCGACGGCGAAGCGACGCTCAGCACCATCGATGCCGTCTGGAAACGGCTCGCGGAGATCGCCACGCGCGACTTCTCACCGGAAGCTCTCAACAGCGCCGCCGCCGTTCTGGGACAGATGGAAGAGAACCTCGCCACGGCGCTGCACCGTCTGCGTTAAAGCACGCTGTTTTCACAACTTATCGGCACGGTATTTTGACGCACCCGTTGACGCTCTTCGGGCCGAAGGCATATTGCAGGCAGGAGCATGTCCGTCCCGAATCCGGACGTGCCAAACATCTAGGAGCGCAATTCCATGCGGCTCACGAAACAGACCAGTCAGGCACTGCGGATTCTGCTGCACTGCGCGCGTCTCGGACGCCAGACGAATGCCGGAGAGATCGCGCGCGCGACGCTCATCACGGAGCACAATGTCGCCAAGCTCGTCGCGCTCCTGGTGCAGGGCGGGTTCTTGAAGACCATGCGCGGCCGCACAGGCGGCGTGCGTCTCGCCTGCACGCCCGCTGAGATCCATCTCGGCGATGTCGTGCGCCTCACGGAGGCGACGAGTGTCGAGGCCGATTGCTTCGGCGAAACGATTGACTGTTCGATCCGACCGCTGTCGCCGGTCAACCGGATCTTCAGCCAGGCGCTCGGAGCCTTTACGGAAGTTCTCGACCAGCACACGCTCGAAGACCTGATGCTGCGCAATCCAGGGCACAGCGGCGACGCAGGTGACGAGATCGATCGTCTGACGATGGGTGTCGATATCCCCGGGATGCTGTCGACCTAGACCCTTCACCTCTCTGGATGAACGACTGCGAGCGGGCGTTACGTGCGGCGCCCGCCTGACGGTAACTCCGCCGCGAGCCGCTTCTCGACCGCGCCCCTCGGCTCGGTGAACCGCGCCAGAAGATCGTAGAGCACGGGCGTCACGACGAGCGTCAGAAGCGACGCGAGCATCAGCCCCCCGACGATGACGACGCCGATCGCGCTGCGGCTTTCGGCTCCGGCGCCGGATGCCAGCACCAGCGGTACGGCCCCCAGCACGGTCGAAATCACGGTCATGATGATCGGGCGAAAGCGCAGGATCGACGCTTCGATCACCGCCTCGCGCACCTCCATTCCCTCGTCGCGCAGCTGATTGGCGAACTCGACGATCAGAATCCCGTTCTTCGCCATCAAGCCGACCAGCAGAATGATGCCGATCTGGCTGTAGATATTGAGCGAGAGCCCAGCGAAATAGAGCGCGTAGATCGCCCCGGCGAAGGCGAGCGGCACCGAGAGCATGATCACGAGCGGATGGACGAAGCTCTCGAACTGCGCCGCCAAAACCAGAAACACGATGAGGATCGCGAGACCGAAGGTGACGGCCACGCCGCTCGATGTTTCGAGATATTGCTGCGACTGGCCGGCAAACGCGATCTGGGCTTCCGGCGGCAGGCTTTCCGCGGCCGCCTCGCGGATGAAATCGATGGCGGAGCCGAGGTCGTAGTTTTCTGCAAGCGCCGCCTCCAATGTGATGGACGGCAGGCGATTGTATCGGCGCAGCTCCGGTGCGGCCGCGGCTTCCTTGACGGTCACGACCGATGACAAGGGGAAGAGATTCTCCCCGTCCCCGGCGCGCATGAAGATGTTGCCGATATCGGAAGGCACGCGTCGATCTTCCTCGCGCGCCTGCAGGATCACGGGATATTCGCGGCCACGGTCGACCCAGTCGGAAATTTCGCGCGAGGCGAACATGGTCTGCAGCGTCTGCGCGACCGTCTGGACGCTGACGCCGAGATCGTCCAGGCGCTCGCGGTCGATGCGAATGTCGGCCTGCGGCTGATTTTCTTCGAAATCGAGCTCGGCATTGCGCAGCCCCTCGTTCTGCCGCGCCTTGTCCAGGAGCGTATTGGCCCATTCCTTCACGCTCTCGAAGTCGGGGCCACCCACGACCACGCGCAGCGGCGTGCTGCTACCGCGAAGACCGAGGCCCGCGGGCGTCACCGGAAATCCGGTCGCTCCGATCACCTTGCCGACTGCCGGAATGATGTCGCGCTGCACCTCCGCCTGGCCGCGCTCACGCTCCTCCCAGGGAGCCAGACGCACCAGCACGAACGCACGATACGGACGGCCCCAGGACCCGACGATCGAATACACCGAGCGCACGTCGGCGCCTTGAAGGAGCGGCTCGAGCTCCCGCTCCAAAACGCGCACTTCGCCGTCGGTATAGGCGGTGGTGGACCCCTGCGGCGTGGTCAGCGGAACGAAGATGACGCCGCGATCCTCTTTGGGTGTCAGCTCTCGCGGCAGCTCCTGATAGAGAAATATGCCTCCTCCCGCGACGACGAGAGCGACGGAGATCACGACGAGCGGCATGCCGAGCGCCCGCCGCAGCAGACCTTCATAGCCACGCCTGAACCTCGAAGGCCGACCGCTGTCATCCTGGCCCGCCGGATGCCGATGTCGCTTCAGGAGCCGCGAGGCGAGGACGGGACACAGTGTCAAAGCAACGAAGGTGGAGATTGCCACGGCACTCGCCATGACGAAGCCGAATTCGGTGAAGAGCCGCCCCGCCTGCCCCTGCAAAAAGGAGATGGGGATGAAGACCGCGATCAACGTGAGCGAGGTCGCGAGAACGGCAAACGTCACCTGCCTTGAGCCCAGAAACGCCGCCACCATCGGCGTCTCGCCCTCGTCGATACGCCGCTGGATGTTTTCCAAAACCACGATCGCGTCGTCGACGACGAGCCCGATCGCGAGAATGAGGGCGAGCAGCGTCAAGACGTTGATGGAAAAGCCGAGCGCCGAAATGAGAATGAAGCAGCCGATCAACGACACCGGAATGGTGACGGCCGGCACCAGCGTCGCGCGTACCGACAAGAGGAATGCCAGAATGACCAGCACGACGAGGACGAGAGAGATCACGAGCGCGATCAAAACCTCGCGGATCGACGCCTGAATGAAGACGGCATCGTCGGACCCGACGGTGATCTCCATCCCCTCCGGCAGCGTCGGGCGGATGCGCTCCAGCTCGGCGGCCACGGCCCGCGAGATGGCGATCGTATTGGCCTGGGATTGACGCGAAATGCCGAGACCGACCGCCTCCACGCCGTTGAGGCGCACGAGCGTCGTGTCATCTTCCACGCCGAGCTCGACTTTCGCGATATCCTTCAGCCGAACCGGGAAACCGGCAATGCGGTCCACGACGATGTTCGAGAAGGCGTCCACGCCGGCGACGCGACTGTCGACCCGCACGGCGAGCTGGCGACGCGAGGATTCCAGATCTCCGGCCGGCAATTCGACGTTGTTGCGGCGGATCGCATCTTCCACGTCGGCAACGGTGAGATTGCGCGCCGCCATCGCTTCGCGGTTGAGCCAGATGCGGATCGCATAGCTGCGCTCACCGAAAATTTCGACATTGGCGACCCCATCGAGCGTCGCCAGCCTGTCGACGAGATAGCGCTGCAGATAGTCGGTGATCTGCGCCGACGACATATGGGGGTCGGTCACCGCAAGGCGGATGACGGGATCGGCATCGGCGTCGTTCTTGACCACCTGCGGTTCGTCGACATCATCCGGCAGGTCGCCGCGCACGCGCGCAACAGCGCTCCGGACATCGTTCGCCGCCTCGTCGATGTCGCGGCCGATGACGAATTCGATGGTGGTGCGGCTGCGGCCGCGACGGCTTTCGGAGCTGATCGATTTGACGCCGCTGATGCCGGCGACGGCCCCTTCGATCGTCTCGGTGATATCCGTATCCACGATTTCGGGCGCCGCCCCGGCGTAAGACGTGGTGACGGTTACGACGGCGGTATCGACGTCGGGCAGTTCCCGGATCGGAATGCTCAAAATCGCCGCCAGCCCGAAGACCACGATCAGGATCGAGGCGACTGCGGCGAGAACCGGCCGCTTGATGCTGATATCGGAGAGAATCATCCGATGCCGTCAGCGTCCGCGGCCGCCTTGCCATTCTCCGCATCTTCGACGATGCGGATTTGTGACCCGTCGCGCAGGCGTTGCACGCCGCGCACGATGACGGCTTCACCGTCCTCAAGCCCCTTGGAGATTTCGACCGCCCCTCTTTGCCGCTGGCCCAATTCGACGGCGCGGCGCCGCGCCGTCTCGCCATCCGCCACGAACAGATAGGCGCCGTCCCCCTCCACCATCACCGCTTCTTCGGGCACCATCACCCCGGTGCGCCGGTCGAGAACCACAGACAGCGTCATGAACATGCCGGCCGGCAGAACGAAATCTTCATTGGGGATGGACGCCCGGACCTTGAAGGCGCGCGAAGCCGGATCGATGCGGCTATCGATAGCGATGATCTTCCCTGAGAAGGTCTTGTCGGGGAAAGCCGCGCTGCGCGCAAAGATCGGCATCCCGGTCTCGATCTCGCCGAACGCAGTTTCCGGCAGGGCGAATTCCACTTCGACGGACGAGAGATCATCGAGCGTGGTGATCACCGTCTGGTCGTCGGCACGCGCACCAAGGTCGATCCGGCGCAATCCGGCAATGCCGGAGAACGGAGCCCGCACGGTCCGATCCGCAAACCGGCGGCGGGCCCGCTCCAGCTCGGCCTCCGCGGTGACCCGCGCCGCCGTCAGCGTTTCGACGGTGGCGGCCGTGACCGTGTTCGACTGGTGCAGAGAGCGAGCCCGCTCCAATGCGAGCTCGGCCTCACGCAGTTTCGCTTCCGCCTCTTTGACGTCCGCCGCCTCGATATCGTCGTCGAGCGTCAACAGCGGCGCGCCAGCCTCAATCTTCTGGCCGGCTTCGAAGAAAAGCTCGGTGATCCGTCCTGACGCGAGGGGAACGATCTCGACGGAACGGCGGGCACGCGTGGAGCCCACCGCATCAAAGCTACGCTCGATCGTCTCAGCCTTGGCACGTGCCACCTCGACTGCAATCGCCGCAGGGCCGCGCGCGGCCCGCGCCTCCTCGCTGCCGCGGCTCCCATTGAACCACGTGTCGAAGACGGCATAGCCCGCCAACGCGGCCGCTCCGATCAAAGCGACGAAAATGACCTGCTTCACAAGGGACAAAGAGGCGCTCCGCTGTCGCGACCTTTCAGCAGCCGACGCGGGGGCCGACCGGGCACATCAAGAGATGTCATGTTACCGCGCCGCACATAGGAAGAGCGACTTAAATTTCTGTCAGACGGGTGCTGCCGGGCGCACTGCGACACCAGTCTCGGAGAGCTTTGCGGCCAGGACACGACCATCATAAGGCTTCGAGACGACCCCGATCATTTGGTCGTGACGGTGACCTTCTCCAGCTCAGAGGAGGAACGGCCGGAGGCAAGATGATCGGCAGCGGCCAAGCCAGCCCTTTGAAACGGATTGTGCGGGACAACTTCCCCACTTGACGTCGTCGATCGTTCGACAAATGTTTCAGATTGCTCGCAGGATTGCGAGACGCCCCTCATTGACTGACCGAGACCGCCAGAGCCGCATGACCAAGACTTGGAAGAATGCACCCTCGCCGTGCATTGACGTGTGCAAATTCAAGCGCAAAGGCCGCTGCATCGGCTGCAGCATGTCGCGAGAGGACAAGGCCTCGTTCAAGCGGCTCGACAGCAAGGAAGACAAGAAGGCGTTCCTGACGGCCTTGGTGGAGAGACTGAGGGAACAGGGCGGCCTTCCCTTTTGGGCGACCGCCTACCGTCGAAAATGTGAAAAACAGGGCGTCCCCTGCCCGCTCGACAAGCTCACAGTCGACGCATGAGGTAAGGGCGCGGCGTTCGATCGCCTCGTCCTAAACCCGTGTCCCCGGCGCCGAAATCAATCCTCGTCGACCTCTTTGTGCGGCTGCGTCGGAGCCGGCGGATCGCTTGCGGGGAATGATTCCTCGAGCCCCTCGTCGAGCTCGCGATCAAGCTTTTCCGTCGCGAGCCTTTCCGCGGCGAGCCGGTCCGCATTGCTCTCTCGCGTCGTCTTGCCCGCTTCGGATGTTGGCCGGCCGGCATGTCCATGAAACCCCTGATTGCTCATGCGAACACTCCTTCGCGCACATCACGAGACAACAACGCATCAGGGGCCGGTGCGTTTGCACCAGCCCCTGACAACAATCAGCGCATGAGGAGCCGTAAAGGCTCCTTCTTCGAAACCGATCAGGCGTTTTCGCCGAGATGAGCCCGCAGCATCCATGCGAACTTGTCGTGCGCAGCCACCCGCTCGGTGGCGAGATCATTGGTTGCCCAATCGCCGTGCTTTTCCGATACGCTGCACAGAGCCGAGAGCGTGGACGACAGCGTTTCCTGGTCGGCCAGGAGCGCGGCAACCATCTCGCGATCGGTCGCATGGCCGTCATGCTCTTCCACAGCGCTGCGTTCCAGATACTTCGAATAGCGGCCTTCCGCGTGCTCATCGAGCGCCTTGACCCGCTCGGCGAGCACGTCCATCGCCTCGAAGTGATCTTCGTACATTTTCTGGAACAGCTCATGCAGCGGGCCGAAAGCCATGCCTGTGACGTTCCAGTGGAAATTCTGCGCCTTCGTCATTTCCACAGCCGTCTCCGCGAGACTCTGCGTGAGACCCGCGACGATGTCCTGTTTCGCGCTCGGTTCAATTTTTGCTGCCACCAGACCCATTGTGCCCTCCATCGGTACGATTCGGCGTCTGCCTAAATTAGAATATCTCTAAACTATGCCAGACCCATTCCAGCTTCAAGGGGTTTCCGCAACGAGAGCAAATGCCAGCCCGCGCGACAAGAAACGCAGCCAGCGGTGCCCCTCGGGCTTGACCCTCCAGGCGATTAACGCGCGAACGCTCATTTCGTCGCCTGAGCGCCATGCACCCATTAGTCGCAGAAGCCAGGCTTCGTCGGTGGAGAAATTGCGCGTGCCCGGCCGGTAGAAAACGAGCTGTCGTCGTGCCTTGGACGACATGGCCCGAAAAAAAGCGATCGCGAAGCGTTCGAGCGACGCGTCCGGATCGGCGGCCAGCACGAAACAGGCGCGTTCGAGATCGGTTTGAGAGGACAAAAGACTTTTGAGGACGAACCAGCGCAGACGATCGAGCTCGATCTCTTCCGCTTCCGTCAGACCGCGCGCATCCGAGGCCCTCGGGCCGAAGGCTTCGCAGGCGGGAAAGGCGACGACATTCGCCCCCCGGTCGGCGGAAATCACCTCCGCGGCTTCGCTACCCTGTCCATGCCTCAGTGCCATGAAACCTCTCTGCGCAAGCGCCTGACAATAGGATCGCACTTTTGAACGGACATAAAGTAGACAATAAGACTCCGGTTTCAAAGACCTTCGGCGGCGCAGCGCGCTTCCCCGCACCGCCGCATGGGGGTGAGCATGCGATCGTCTGGAGGTACGAGCACCGCGCCGAAAGCATGACGGAGAGAGATCAGACGCCGCTGTGCGCCACTTAGGTGACGCAGGACGCGCGCAAGCCTGATGGGGGAAATGACGGACGGTTCCCGGCCGCGGCCGCCGCTCTGCGGGCGGTGGGGGCGCAGCCGGCGGTTTTCTTGCCTGACGGGCGAACGCGTGCTCCGCACGCGTCCTCGTCAGAGCTTCATCATCTCGGCGATCTTATCGGCTGGAATCCGCCCACGGCAGAACTGAACGCCCATGCGTTTGCCGCGCCGCCACGCGAGCTCGCAAACGATCGCGATATTCACCTGAGGCACGGCGAGGATCATCTCGCGCTCCGGCGTGATGCCCTCCTCGACCTCGAGCTGCGCGCCGGCGGTGGAGAGGTCACGGATGATGCAGCGTGAGATGCTGTTTTCCGAAACCACCAGATGGGCGTCGATCGCCGTCTGCAGCCGCACCGCGCCACGACGGCGAAAATCGAGAAGATCTGTCACCTTGTCGGCAACGGCATTGGGCATCTCCGCGCCACGGGTCTCCGTCTCACGTGGTAGATCGTCCTCCCGCTGCAATTGGGTGTGCCGCCCAAAGCGGGATCCTTCCGGCCGGGCATCGGCTGGATTTTCTGCGATTGGCACATCGGACGCGCTGCCAGGCAGCGCCTTCGAGTGAAGCATCGTATCCCCTCCGGACCGGCCTGAGCACGGCCTGCCGGAGAACTATAGTCGGAGAAAATGAGAGGAACGTTACCGGACCGGCCCCGGCTATCTCAGAGCTGGCAAGAGATCGGAAAGCATTTTTCTGGGCGGCCTAAGGCCCCTAGCCTTGGCAGATGAGCTTTCAGACCTCGGCGATCTTGTCGCGAGGCCACACCGCTCCCGAAGCCCTGGCGCCGACGCACAATCAAAAAGACCGCCCGCCTCGAAAAGAGACGAGCGGCCGAAACATGTCTCCGCGGCTCGGAACATGCCGAGGCGATCACGGGACGGTTACCGGCGTCCGAGAAGGACGCCGATGATGAGAGCGATGCCCGCCGCCTGCACGACCGGATTGGCAAGAGGCGAACCGCTTTGGCGAAGCGAGCGCTGCATCCGGTCATAGGTATCGTGCGCGGTGGCGCTCATCTGGTTGAGAGGCTGTTCGACAGAACGCGCCTGCTCGCGGTGAGGCCTCAGAGCCAGAAGCAGGACGATAAGCCCGATGACAAAAAGCACGGCACCGATCACGCCGGCGGACACGAGCGAACCCCACATGCTGGAGAGCCAGATATGGAGCGTCACCAGCCCGAAACCGAGCGCGTAAAGCAGAATGACGGCGCCGACCGCCATGAGAATAGCCTGCCGCGCCATGACGCGGATACGGCGCCGCAGATTTGCGGCGCCGTAGGCAAAGCTGATCGAAGAAAGCAGCCTGAGCATGAAGACTAGCGCCGGGAAATGGCGCCGACGAGAAAGCCCAGCCCCAACGCCACGAGAACGGCAGTGAAGGGATTGCGACTGATCGACTGGCTCAGATCATCGGACAGAGCCTCGGCTTCGGACATGGCTGCGTCGGCGCGCCTGCGGCCTTCGCGGCGGTAATAATCGGCACGTTCGTTCAACATGTCTTTTCCTTCGCGGGCGCCGGTGCGCAAAAGGTCTGAGATCCGGGTGCTGAGTTCGGCGACATCCGCCTTCAGAATCTCGAACTCGGCGTTGAGGTCGTGGCGAACGTCTTCAGCCTTGCGCTTGGTCTCATCGGCCTTGCGTTCCGTCTCGCTCTTGCCGCCGGGCACATTCGTCTCTGCCATGGGATGCCTCCTTCTATCGATTGGCTGGGTCGCTCAGGTAACGTGGCGCTGCGAGCGGAGTTCCAAGCAAAGACGGGGGTTTTGCCGGTGTGGCAAGCCTGTTCGACCAGCTTTGAGCCGCCGTGCGACTGCTCAGGCGGCGCAGGCTTGTTCGCTCGTGGTCTCCTGAGCGATCACGCCACCGCCCAGAACACGCGCATCGGACGCATCTCGATCGTAGAAGACGCACGCCTGCCCCGGCGCCACGCCCATCTCGCTATCCTCGAGAATGACAGACGCTTCACCGGCTTGCACGGAAACGGATGCTTTGACCGGGGGACGCGTCGAGCGCACGCGAGCATAGACCTCCTGCCCTTCCGTCCAGGCGGAGGGATCGCCATCCCCGAGCCAGTTCAGATCGCGCAGCCGGAAGCGGCGGGTCGCCAAAGCCTCGCGCGGACCGACAATCACGCGCTTTGCCGCGGCATCCAACCGCACGACGAAGAGCGGCTCGGCGGCCGAAATCCCGAGCCCGCGCCGCTGGCCGACGGTGTAATGCATGATGCCCCGATGGCGACCGAGCACCCGCCCGTCGATATGCACGATATCGCCCTCGTCGGCCGCGTTGGGCTTCAGCTTTTCGATGACGTCGCTGTAGCGTCCCTGTGGCACGAAGCAGATATCCTGACTGTCGCTCTTCTCTGCGACGCTCAAACCGATCTCGGCCGCCAGCGCCCGCACCTCCGGCTTGGTGAAATCGCCGAGGGGGAAGCGCAGGAAGTCGAGCTGCTCGGCCGTCGTCGCATAAAGGAAGTAGCTCTGGTCGCGGTCCGCATCGACAGGCCGGAAAAGCGCACGCCGGCCTCCAACGGAGCGGGTGCGCACATAATGGCCGGTCACCATGGCGGCGGCCCCAAGCTGGCGGGCTGTGTCGAGGAGATCGGAGAATTTCACCGACTGATTACAGGCGACGCAGGGCACCGGCGTCTCGCCCGACAGATAGCTCGCCGCAAAAGGCTCGATCACCGCCTCGCGGAAACGGCTTTCATAATCGAGAACATAATGAGCGATGCCGAGCGCCTGGGCGACACGTTTGGCGTCGTGAATGTCCTGCCCCGCACAGCAGGCCCCGGAGCGATGGATCGCCGCCCCATGATCATAGAGTTGCAGGGTCACGCCAATGGTTTCGTAGCCCGCCGCATTGACGAGCGCGGCAGCAACGGAGGAATCGACCCCGCCGGACATAGCGACGAGGACGCGGGCTTTGCTGCGCGGGCCTGGCAGCTCAAGATCGATGTCCAGCATGGGCTTTGGTTGCAGTGCTTGCGACGTTCTGTCAAGCGCCCGCGGTTTCTAAAAAAATGCCCCGGTTGCGCTTAAGATTTCCGTTACGGATGGTTAGACGCTTGTTAAGCCGTGCCACCTTATAACGAGCTCAGTTGGTGAGTTTGTATAAGAGTCTGCCATGGCCGAGCATGTCCGACCGAGAGTGAAATACGTTATCGGACCGGATGGAAGCCCGCTCACGATTGCTGATCTTCCACCCCCCAATACCAAGCGCTGGGTAATCCGCCGCAAGGCTGAGGTTGTTGCCGCCGTCCGCGGCGGCTTATTGAGCCTCGATGAAGCTTGCTCGCGCTATACGCTGACAGTCGAGGAGTTTCTCTCCTGGCAGATGTCGATCGAGTCTCACGGCCTTGCTGGGCTGCGCACGACCCGAATTCAGCAATACCGCAATTGATGTCCCGCCTCTAGCGGGGCTTCGCCCCCACTTGCCCTTGACAGCCGCCCGCACCCCGGCTTTGCCGGAATGGTTTCATTGAAATCTCCAGTGATCGGGCGGCGAAATGGCGACAGGCACCCACGAATACGAAGACGATCCGCGCAACGCCGAGATCCTGATCTCGGTCAACGGCGAACTCTTGCCGCGAGACAAGGCGGTCGTCTCCGTCTTCGATTCCGGTTTCATCCTGGGCGACGGCGTCTGGGAAGGCCTGCGCGTCACCGACGGGGGCATCGCCTTCCTCGACGAGCATCTCGACCGCCTGTTTGAGGGCGCTGCGGCGCTCGACATGGATATCGGGCTCGATCGCGCCGGCCTCACCGCCCGGGTGATGGAATGCCTCGCCGCCAACGACATGCGCGACGGCGTGCATGTGCGCCTGATGATCACGCGCGGCGTGAAGCGCACCCCTTATCAGGATCCGCGCATGACGATCGGCGCACCCACGATCGTCGTCATTCCCGAATACAAAAACCCGAAGCCTGAAATCGCAGGCGAAGGCGTCACGCTTTTCACCGTTCATGTGCGGCGCACGGGGCCTGCCGAGCAGGACCAGAAGATCAATTCCCATTCCAAGCTCAACTGCATCCTTGCATGCATTCAAGCCGCCAAGGCCGGCGCGGATGAAGGGCTGATGCTCGACCCGGCAGGCTTTGTCGCCACCTGCAATTCCACGCATTTCTTCATCGTCCGCAACGGCGAGGTCTGGACCTCGACGGGCGATTACTGCCTCGGCGGAGTCACCCGCGGACAGGTGCTGAAAGCCGCCCGAGAGGCCGGCATCCCGGCACATGAAAGGCGCTTTTCGCTGACCGACGTCTATGGGGCCGACGAGGCCTTTATCACAGGCACGTTCGCCGGGCTGGTCCCGGTCCGCTCCGTCGACGGACGGATGATCGGCACGCTTCATCCCGACAGGCCGAAGCTCTTGCCGCGGCTGACGCAACTCTACCGCGAGCGCATCCGCGCCTTCGCCACACCCTTGTCTTGAGCCCTCTCTAAGGCAAAGACTAAGATTTTAACCACATCGGCACGTGATGGTTTTCTCACGCATTCGTGTTCGCCTAATCTCTCATCGACCTGATGGGGGAACGGGTACCCGTTGGCGGTGCAGCGTCAAATATCTGCGGTTCGAGTCCGCGGTCAGGTCTCCATTTCTCCAGCATTCCAGGTGCCGTGATGGCGTTTGAGAGACCCTCGCCCGCGAAGAGCGACGAGACGATCCGCATCGCCATGTGGTCCGGCCCGCGCAACATCTCGACCGCGATGATGCGCGCCTTCGAAAACCGTCCCGACACCGAAGTATGGGACGAGCCGTTCTATGCGGCATGGCTGAAGGTGACCGGCATCGATCATCCGATGCGCGAGGAAATCTGTGCCGCCCATGAAGCCGATTGGCAAAAGGTGGCGGAACGCCTCGCGGGCGCGCCGCCGTTTGGCAGCCGTATCTTCTACCAGAAGCACATGACGCACCACATGATCGCGGAGATCGGCCGCGATTGGATGCGCAGCTGTCGCCACGCGTTCCTGATCCGTCATCCGGCGCGCGTGCTCGCTTCCTATGCCCGCAAGCGCGCTGGCCCGAGCCTTTCAGATATCGGATTCGTCGAGCAGGATGAGCTTTTTCACCTGGCGACAGAATTGGGCGGAAGGATCCCTCCGGTCGTCGACGCCGACGATCTTCTCGCAAATCCGGAAGCGATGCTGCGTGCCCTTTGCGCGGCTCTCGAGATCGATTTTTCTCCGGCAATGCTCGCCTGGCCGGCCGGTCCCCGCGACAGCGACGGCGTTTGGGCCGCGCATTGGTACGATGCAGTGCATCGCTCGACGGGCTTTCAGCCGCCGGCGCCGCTGCCGGAGTTGGAAGATGACGGGCTCAAGGAAGTGGCGGCCGAGGCATTGCCGCTCTACGAGCGACTCGCCCGACACAAGCTCACGCCCTGATCGCACTTTTGATCGGCGCCCCCGGCCTGACCGAGGGCGCGGAACGATATCTCAGCTTGCCAGACGACCGTGGCCGGACGGAGCTGTCCCGGGGTTTTCCCGGCCGAGCCGCCCTTCTTCGCGCTGAAGCTCGGCGCGCGCGGTTTCGAGCGCCGCCTGGGCGGCTTCGCGCTGCCGGTTCAAATCATCAACCGAAGCGAGCAGGTTCTCGCGCCTCTGGCCGGCCGCACGTGCGAAGGTCGAATAGGCGAAATGCTTTTCGTCTTCGATCCCCGTCCGCCGCTTTTCAGCCGCTATCTCGTGTTCTAGATCGGCCGCCATCCGGCTGAATTCTTCGATCATGGCGTCGATCTGGCCGAGCCGCCGCTCGCAATCTTCAACTTTAAAGCGTTTTTGCCGGATGGATGCGTCTCGCGACTTCATACTCAATACTCCCCAGCCCCGAGGGTCCACCCGCTCCACATGACACCGGCAACGGGCGGCGGTAACCGTTCGTTTACGACTGGCGTTAATGATAGGGACGAGGACTTAAGGCACGGTAAATCGCTTGATGCCGTTTGCTTTGAGTTGGCCGGTCCGGCGCCGGCGCGAAGGCGTCCAGCCGCATCGGTACCACAACGTTTCTCGACGCAGGTGACCCAGCGGAATCGGAATGGAATCAAGACTCTATTTTAAGCAGCTGACGTTATGGGCTTGCTGCCGGGAGTTAGAGTCTGTTAACCATTCCGACGTAAATGTGGCTGCGGTTTTGCCTGTTCAGTCGGCTCGAGCCACACACCACTCGAGCGGCACGAAAAGGGCTAGGAGGGGATTGGCATGCGTGTTCTTCTGATCGAGGACGACAGCGCCACCGCACAGTCGATCGAATTGATGCTGAAGTCGGAAAGCTTCAACGTCTATACGACCGACCTCGGTGAGGAAGGTGTCGACCTCGGCAAGCTCTACGACTACGACATTATCCTTCTCGACCTCAACTTGCCGGATATGACCGGCTACGATGTCTTGAAGCAGCTGCGTGTCGCCAAGGTGAAGACGCCGATCCTGATCCTTTCAGGCTTGGGCGGCATCGAAGACAAGGTCCGTGGCCTGGGCTTCGGCGCCGACGATTATATGACCAAGCCCTTCCACAAGGATGAGCTGGTCGCGCGCATCAACGCGGTCGTCCGTCGCTCCAAAGGACATGCGGAATCGGTCATCCAGACCGGCAATCTCCGGGTCAACCTCGACACCAAAACCGTCGAAGTGGCCGGCCAGCGCGTGCATCTGACCGGCAAGGAGTACCAGATGCTGGAGCTCCTCTCCCTCAGAAAGGGCACGACGCTGACGAAGGAGATGTTCCTCAACCATCTCTACGGCGGCATGGACGAGCCTGAGCTCAAAATCATCGACGTGTTCATCTGCAAGCTCAGAAAGAAGCTCGCGGCTGCGACCGACGGCGAGAATTATATCGAGACGGTCTGGGGTCGCGGCTACGTGCTGCGCGAGCCCGATCAGGAAGAGTTCCGCGAAAGCGCCTGAAGCCTCCCTCAATCCCCTTCGATAGCCCCGCACCGCAAGGTCGCGGGGCTTTTCGTTTTGCGCACAACGCGCGCGCCCGTCTTGGCACGTGGGGATGGGCCCGGCTCAGGCTTTCGGGCGGGCGAGGAAAGAGACCTTCCCTTCCTCTTCGGCGATCTCGAAGCCGAGGCCGACCTCTTCGGCGAGCATGACCGCATAAAGCGGCTGGACCGAATGCGCATCCAGCTGTTCTGGGACTTCGCCCGAAAGAAGCACCGTGCGGACGCTCTCGGAAAGGCGCGCGCGGTCGCCGGCAGCCACCACGCTGATCGTCACCCCGTTCTCGCCCTGCGTGGCGCCGACCGTCAGAGTGCCGCCCCGGGCGATCGTGTTGGCACCGAGAAGCAGGAGGTTGAGCAGGATCTTCGCCTCTGCTTTCGGCAGCATCTGCGCGTCGACCCGCCAGTCGAGATTGGCCTTCTCGCGCTCCAGAAACTCGCCCGCACACCGACCTGCATCGGCCATATCGATCTGCGCGCCCGCCCCGCCGGACGCGCCGAAGGCCAAACGCGAGAACTGCAATTTCACAGAGGCCTGACGGGCACTCTTGCGAATGAGATCCATCGCGAAGTCGCGCATGCTCGGATCGGTTTCCTCATCGAGGACTTCGAGTCCGTTGGCAATGGCGCCGACAGGGCTGATGACGTCATGACAGACCCGGCTCGCGATCAAGGCGGCAAGGTCGACTGGCGCGATTTTAAGGCTGGTCATCGGCTGAAATCCGAAATTGGGACAGAAAGCGATTCGTCGCTCATGGTTGACCCATCGTATCGAGCGCGCCTGCCGCGGACCAGCCGGAGCGCCCCATTTCTCGGGGGTTTACCCGACATTTACCATTCTGCCGTTTCCTGTGGACCAATCGAGGTCATTAACAAGCCGTCGCAGGAGGGCCCATGCCCATAGCCAGACTTCTTGCCGCCGGCGCGCTGGCAGTCCAGATCGCGGTCGCTCCGGCCGCCTTCGCCACTCAGGCGGGTGCGGTCCAGCCGGCTTCGGCCCAGGCCGGTGAACCCGGTAGCCTCAACTACACGGCGGCGGAGGTCGTCGAAGCGGGCCATCACGTCTTTGGAGCCGCATCCGGGGGCTTGGCCACGCTCGTGGAAAAGGCCATCCAGCGTTACGGCCTTCCCAACGGCTACATCATCGGCCAGGAGGGCTCCGGCGCCCTCATCGGCGGCCTGCGCTACGGCGAAGGCACGATTTATACCAAGCTCGCACCGCCCAGCCACATCTTCTGGCAGGGCCCTTCGGTCGGGTGGGATTTCGGCGGCGATGGCAATCGCACGATGATGCTCGTCTACAACCTGCCGAGCTACAATTCCATCTACCAGCGCTTCGCTGGCGTGAACGGTTCCGCTTATATGGTCGGCGGTCTCGGCATGACCGTGCTCTCGCATACCGGCGTGCACGACCCGATCTATGTCGTGCCGATCCGCACCGGCGTCGGTGCCCGGCTGGGCGTCAATCTCGGCTATCTCAAGTTCACCTCCAGGCCGACCTGGAATCCGTTCTGAGCAAGCCCACGCAAAGCTTGAACAAGCCGTGACATTTTTGCGATAGTGTCGCGGACACGCGCACGCTCCGGCCAAGCTCTTGTTGCCGTCTGCGCAACCTGCCTCTATTTCTAAGGGCCTGCCGCGGACGGAGCCGGTGATGATACAAGCGGCTATGCTGTTCGCCCTTGGCGCATTTGCGAGCGGATTGTTCTGTCTTGCGTTTTTCACGGTCCTTGCTCGCCGCATCCGGCGCGTGACGGAACAGCGTCTGAAGGCGAGCCTGGCGATAACGAGAGCCGATTTCGATACGGAGCGCGACGAGATGCGCGCCCGCAATGCGATGGCCATACGCCGGCTGGAACGTGATGCGAGCACTTTTCGCGACCGCGTCACTGCCTATCGCCTCGATTCCGATCTCAAGACGCAGGAGATTGCCGCATTGCGCAGCGATCTCGCGTCCCGAGACGAAGAGATCGGCGAGCTCGGCACCCGCCTCGAACAAACCAACGCCGAACTCATCGAAACCAAGAAGCGTCTGGCCGAGACCGGCACCGCGCTGCGCGCCGGCCGCAACGCGCTCGAAGCGGAGATGGAACGCCGGCTTGCCATGCAAGATGAGATCCAGGACCTGAAGAGCCTGGCGGAGGATCGCCGCGTCGACCTGATCGGCATGCGCGCGGAAATCGACTACCTCCGCTCCGTCATGGGGAACGCCGCCTCCGAGGAGGATCCGGAGGCCGGCCAACACGACCCGGCGCCGGAGAAAGCCGGGGCTTCGGAAGAAGGCAAAAGGCCCGGCCGGAAAGACGCGAAAGGCGCCCCGCGGCGCAGCGAGGCGCGGCGCGCGCCCGGCCACCGCACGCAGGCCGGCCGCCATCTTTCCCGCAATCACACTGCCAGAGACACGGCCAAAGACGCAGAGCCGATCGGCGCGGAGGAAATCGCGCGCATCAGCGAAGACATCCGCCGCATGTCGGCCGACCGGCCGATGCAGCCCGCCGGCGCCAACGGCTTCACAAACAAGAACGGTACACAGACGGACGGCAACACCGAGGCGAAGAACGGTCACGCCTCGGCCGGCGAAGAGGCTTCTTCAGATGCCTCGAACGGGCCCGCACAGGACAAGCCGAGGGGGGCCGAAGACCGTTTCTTTCAAGCCCTTGCCGATATCCGCCAGTTGAAACAGCACTCGACCAAGACCCCGGCCGAGTAGCTTTCCGAGAGGGGGCGGCAAGAAACCGTATGCGCTTCTGCCATAGCTTTGACATAGCTGCGAGGTTGGATCGCCTGAGCGAGACCTGGCATGGGAACGCGCGACAGGGCAGCGGCTTTAGCCTGCGATCGCTTTTTGCACCTCAGCATCAAATCGGGAGCCGGACGTGATCGATCAGGTGGTCAGACGCATCTCCCGGCGCATGCGCAGCTGGATTATCTACGGCTACGATTTTTCGGCCGCAGCGATCTCCCTCGGCCTTTCCTATTACCTGCGCACGGGGACGGAACCGACCTTCGCCCCCGGCGAGGTCGTGAGCCTCATTGGCATTTTCACGCTCGTCTGCGTGCTCGTCTTTCCGATCTTCCGGCTGCACAGCGGCTCCTGGCGCTACGCGTCGGTGCGCGATATCTACGCGATCTCGAAGGCGGTCACCGCCTCCATCTTCATCTTTCTGCTCGTCATTTTCCTCATCCAGCGCGGCGGCGCCCTGCCCCGTTCGGTTCTTGTTATCGAATGGTTCGTTCTGACCGTCATGCTGGGCGCGCCGCGTATGGCCTACCGGCTTTATCGCGACAGCCTCATCGGCCGCTCCAGCCACGATCCGCGCAACCCGCTCGAGCCGGTGCTGCTTTTCGGCTTCAATGACGAGGCCGATGTCTTCATCCGCGCCGTCAAACGCGACCGCAAATCGCGCTTTCTCATCGTCGGCATCATCGAAACGAACCCGAGACACGTCGGGCGCCAGCTTCACGGCGTTCCGGTCTTGAGCACGATCGAGGGCATGGCGCGGCAGGTGACGCAGCTGAGGCGCACGTCGACGCCGCCGACCCAGATCATTGTCGCGCGTGTGAACACGCCGCGCGATGTCCTGAACGAGCTGGTCGATGCCGCCTCGCAGGTTGGGCTGACCGTGAACCGGCTGCCGAACATTCAGGATCTGCAGGCCTCGCAGCAGAACGTGGAGCCCGAAGCGGTCAAGATCGAAGACCTGCTCGGCCGCCAGCCCGTGGTGCTCGACGAGGAAGGCATCAACCGCCTGATCGCCGGGCGCAGCGTCCTCATCACGGGTGCCGGTGGTTCGGTCGGCTCCGAAATCGTCAAGCAGGTCGTGCGCTTCGGTGCTTCACGCCTCATCCTGCTGGAGAACAGCGAGCACAATCTCTATGAGATCGATCGCCGTATCCGGAAAAATCCGAGCATCCAGGCGCAGGTGGTGCCGATCCTCTGCGACATCCGCGACCGCGAAGCACTGAAGGCGCTGTTCATGCGCGAACGGCCGGAACTCGTCTTCCACGCCGCGGCGCTGAAGCACGTGCCGATCGTGGAGAGAAACCCCGTCGAGGCGGTTCTTTCCAACGTCTTCGGCACCAAGAACGTCGCCGACGCCGCCTGCGCATCCGGCGCCAGCGCCTTCATCATGATCTCGACCGACAAGGCCGCCAACGCCAAGAACGTCCTCGGTCTGACCAAGGGACTTGCCGAACGCTACTGCCAGAAGCTCGACCGCGAGCAGAAAGGCACCCGCTTCATGATCGTGCGCTTCGGCAACGTTCTGGGCTCGCGGGGCTCCGTCCTGCCGCTCTTCGAAGAGCAGCTCAAGAACGGCGGGCCTTTGACGGTCACCCATGCCGATGTCACGCGCTATTTCATGACGCCGAGCGAAGCGGCACAGCTCGTTCTGCAGGCGTCGGCCTATGGCGTCGCCCATCCCGAAGGCGGCGGCAAGATCTACCTCCTCGACATGGGCGAACCTGTACGCATCGCCGATCTGGCCCGAAATCTCATTCGTCTTGCCGGACGGAAGCCGGACGTTGATGTGCCGGTGGTGTTCACCGGCCTGCGCCCGGGCGAGAAGCTGCATGAAGATCTCGTCAGCGAGAACGAGACGGTCACGCATACGCCCGTCGCGGGTGTCTTGCTCGCCAGCGCGCCCGCGATCCTGCCCGAGCGCCTCGACGTCTATTTGACTGATCTCCACACGGCCGCGATGCACGGCGACAATGCCGCCTGCGTCGGCCTCTTGCGCAGCGGCATCACTGAGCTCTGCGCCCGACCGACCAACAATGTGCGCTCTTTGATGGACAGAGCCCCCGGCTGAGCCGCGTGATGGATCAGCTCAACGCCTTGTGGCTGTCGCTTGCAGCCTTCGCTGTCACGTGGGTCGGCATTCGCAACCTCATCCCCGTCCTCACCCGCCGCGCGCTTCTCGATTTGCCGGACGCACGTCGCAATCATGAAACACCCGTCCCCCGCGGCGCCGGGTTTGCGCTCGTGCCGGTCATCGCGCTCTGCCTCGCCATCGGCCTCGTGCTTGGGATCCCGGCCGGCCTGCCGTCAGCAAGAGAGGTTTCATTCCTCGCGATCGCCGTGGCGCTTGCACTCGTCTCCGCCTTCGACGATCTCGTCGGCCTGAGGGCTGCCACGCGCTTCATTGCCCAGGCAGGCCTCGTGGCGTTGGCCGTCGCGTCCCTGCCACTGTCGGTGAACCTCAGCCCTGCCCTGCCTTTTTTGGTCGAGCGCTTCGTCCTGTGGTTCTTCCTGCTCGGCTTCGTCAATGCCTACAACTTCATGGACGGCATCGACGGCATCACCGGCGTGACGACGATTGCGATCGCGATCGGCGTTCTGCTTGTCGCCACTCCCTTGGGCGACCTGCCGCTCCTGCCCTGCCTTCTCATCGCGGCGAGCCTCGGCTTTCTCCTCCACAACTGGCACCCGGCGCGAATTTTTCTGGGCGATGCCGGCAGCGTTTTCGTGGGCTTTTGTGTCGGCTCTCTTCTGGTCGCGCTCGCTCTTAAGGAAGAGATTGCCGCCGCCCTCATTCTGCCGGCCTATTATCTCACCGACACCGGCCTCACCCTTCTCATTCGCGCGCGCCGTGGCGAGCGCATCTGGCTCGCCCATAGCGAACATGCCTACCAGAAGGCCGTGCGGCGGGGCTGGAAGCACGATCAGGTGGTGCTCGCGCTCACCCTTAACAGCCTCTTCTGCATCGCGCTCGCCGTGATCTCGACGCGAGCCCCCTACGCGGCTGTCGTGGCGGCCTATGTGAGTTCGCTCACGTTTTGGGTGGCGTTGCGCCATGGAATGGTGGATGCGCTCGCGTTTCGGCTTTCCGCCAAAAGGAAATAGCCTGGCCACCCGGCGTGCTACGCAGAAGCGTTGCGAAGACCAGTGACATCATCGCCAGCCACCATTCCTGCCAGGCGCCGTGGCTCACCATCCAGACCGCAAAGACGCCTGCGGTGATCGCGCTTCCGGCCGTCAAAACGGCCGTCTCCGCCTGCAAGAGACGCCGCAGCCAGGCGAAGCCGATGAGACCCGCCACGAAGACGCCCAGAAGACCGAAATCGACCCACAATTGGATCGCGACATCATGCGGATGGGCGCTGCCGATCACCGCGGATGCGGCGGGGCCGGCGAGCCCCTTGCTCATGGCGCGTTCGGCATAATAGCCCCAGCCGAGGAGAGGCTCGTGCGGGATGAGCTCGGCAAAATTCTCCCAGATGGAAAGGCGAATCTGCGCGCTCGTCGCATGCACGACATCTTCCGGAACCCCGCCGAGCAGGCGGCGCATCCAGGGCGTGTAGAGCATGGCGAAGAATGGAAAGAGGACGAGGCACGCAAAGGCTGTCGCGGTGACGGCGCGGGCCGTTGCCCTGGGAGCGTAGGCGGCAAGCGGCCAGGCGATCACCACCACGCCCCAAAAAAGGACGGAGGACTGCGAGGAGGAGAGAACCGCAACGACGGCAGCGACAAGCGAGAGAAAAAGCGCCAGCCAGGACAGCCATTTCTCCGCACAAGCGAGGGCCAGAAAGAGCGCAGCCAGGATGCTCGTCACGAGAACCGCCCGGTTGAGAGATTCTGAGCCGAGCGTATCGGAGAAGGGTTGTCTGAGCTGGAAAGGCCCGTGCAGCTCGTTTGCCAGAAGCGGCAGGGTGATCACGAGCCCGACCACCAGAAATTTCATGATGTGTCGTCGGTGCTCCCCAGCGATGACGACGACGAAGGCGAAGCCGAGCAGACAGTTCCCCAACAGACGAAACGAGTATTGCAGACTCATCAAAGGCTCGACCGACCACGAGACGCTTACAAACGCTGCAAGCACGAACGAGGCGATCGCGATCGCCAAGGGCTGCCGGGCCACTTCGGTGAAGCGTGCTGCGAAATCCCGCCACGTCTCAGCTCGCCAATAGGCGCCAAGGAGCAGAAACAGCGTCGCAAAGCTCAACACCGCCGGCGCTGACCGTGTCGACAGAAAGGTGATGAACGGCACGAAGACGAAAGCGAGAGCAAGACCGATAAAGGAAGCGATCGAAGGGAGGTTCGCGGCGAGGACACGTTTTCTTTGCAATCAAGGCCCCCTTCGGCCGCCAGGCTACCGCGGCAAGATCCGCAGGCTCCCCAATCCATCATGCGATCCGGAGCCGATCCCGCAAGGGAGATGGCACAAACACAACCGGACCAGCAAGCTCTCGCCTTGCGCCACCGGAGGCTTCGGCTGCGAAATTCCAGACTATTTGTAGGAAAGCCGAGCGAAGATGGCGAAAGCGGGGCCCTTCACGGCCGATCATGTCGGCAGCTTCTTGCAGCAGAACCGGCAGTTTCGCCCCTTCTTCCACATCGCCTTTCTGCAAAAGCGCATCAGAGTGTGCCTTGAGGAAGCGATGCGCGCCATCGCCCGCGACACCGTATCGGTTCCCCCTGCCGCCGATCGGCCTTATGGCCGGCGATTGCCTCTCAGCCCTCTCTATCTGAGACGAGACGAGAACGGCATCGTTGCGCTTCGCCAGACGGTGCGCCAAAAGCAGCGCCGAAAGGAATGTTCGAAATGTCCGAAGAAACCCAGATCATCGTTGGTACCGGCCATGCGGGCGTGCAGCTCGCCGCCTCGCTGCGCGAGCTTGGCTTCACCGGGCGCATCGTTCTGATCGGCGAAGAAACTGATCTGCCCTATCAGCGGCCGCCCCTGTCGAAAGGCTATCTGATCGGCACCGTCAGCGCCGAAGGGCTGCTTCTCCGCGGCGAGAAATTCTATGAGGACCGCAACATCGAGCTCATTCTCGGCGAAGCGGTCACCACCATCGACCGGGCGGCCCGCGAGGTCGAGCTGCAGTCGGGACGTCGCCTGCGCTACGATCATTTGACGTTGGCCCTCGGTGTCCGCAATCGTCCGCTGCCGGTGCCGGGCGCCGAGCTCGACGGCGTCTTCGCCGTGCGCGGGCTCGCCGATTCCAACCGGCTGCGTGAACGCATCGAGGCGGCGTCCAGCCTCGTCGTCGTCGGTGGCGGGTTCATCGGCCTGGAGCTTGCCGCAGTTGCCGCCAAGCTCGGCAAGACCGTGACCGTTGTGGAACTGGCGCCGCGTGTCATGGCGCGCGTCGTGACGCCGAAGATGTCGGAATTCTTCGAAAATGCCCATCGTCGCCGCGGCGTCCACATCATCACGGATGCACGCGTGCAGCGGCTCGAAGGGGAAAACGATCACGTCACGGGCGTGGTGCTCGCCGATGGGCGCAACGTCGCCGCCGATCTCGTTCTCTATGGCATTGGCGTTCTCGCCAATTCCGAGCTCGCCGAAGCCGCTGGCCTGGAGGTCAAGGACGGCATCGTGGTCGATGAGTTTCTCGCCACGTCCGATCCGGCCATCTCGGCGATCGGCGACGTGGCCAATCACCCGAACGTCCAGGCAGGCAAGTCGATGCGGCTTGAATCGGTGCAAAACGCCGTCGACCAGGCCCGCTGCCTCGCCGCGCGCCTCGTGGGCAAACCGACCGCCTATTGCGACGTTCCCTGGTTCTGGAGCGATCAGTCGAACCTGAAGCTGCAGATGGTCGGACTTCCCTTTGGCACGGATCAGACGATCCTGCGCGGAGATCCGGAAGCGGAGACTTTTTCTGTCTTCTGTTTCAAGGAAGGACGCCTGATCGCGGTGGAATCCGTCAACCGGCCGGCCGACCATATGGCGGTGCGGACCTTGATGAAACTCGGCGTCGAAATCCGCGCCCATCAGGTCGAAGATCCCGACTTCGATCTTCGTGCCTTCACCCAGGCTCAGCGCAAGGCGGCCACGCAGGCCTGAGAGCGCCTCCAGCGACGCCTCTGCGGATCTGCACCGACCCTTCAGGGGACGATTCTGGATGGTCGCCGGCGGCAGATCACGCGGTGCAGCGATCCAGCCCGGGCAAGCCCTCAAAGCGGGCTCGGGCGAACGCTGACGCGTCGCAGCCGCAGAAGCGAACAATCTGATAGTATCTCGGCGGAACCGTCCGGTGCCCGGGCGCCTTGCCACCGGCAGAAGCCTGGGAAGGCCGCGTCTTTGGTCGAGGACGACTTCCCGCTACAATGCCTGACAGGATCGCCGGGAGACGTCGCCATCATGACCCTACGCCAGACAGGTCGTTCAGTGCCGGTGGCGCTTCTGCGCGCCCGCGAAGCCTTCATGATGCATCTGCGGCCGATCATCGCCGAATATGGCTGCACCGAACAGCAATGGCGCGTTCTCCGCATCTTGGACGAAGCCGGTCCTTCCGATGCCACGGCGCTGTCGGCCCGCGCGTGTCTTCTCACCCCCTCCATGACGCGCATCCTGAAAGCCCTGGAAGAGCGCGGCCTCATCACACGCGGTCAGGACGGCCAGGACAGCCGTCGCCTGAAGATCGACATTACGGAGAATGGCCGCAGTCTCATCCGCCTCGCCTCGCCTGCCATCGAAGACGTTTACAAGCGCATCGAGACAATCTTCGGCGAAGAGAGGATGGAAATGCTGCTCAGCATGCTGGAGGAACTCGCCATGGACGGGCATGCGCTCGAATTTCAGCAACGACCGGACGAACTGCGCAAGGCCGTCGCCTGAGGCAGCGTTTCGTCTCGGACGCCCCATGGCGTGGGGTGGATTGTCACGCACCGCCACTTTCTGCTCTGGCCCTTTTTTGCCGGCGGCCTAAATGCCGGCTTACCATTCCTTCCTTTCCGGATGTCGCCCGCACCCCATGTCGAACGTCCTTTCCGTTTCCGGCCTGTCCAAAACCTATGAGAGCGGCTTTCAGGCGCTGAAAAACATCGATCTTGAGATCGAAAAGGGAGAGCTGTTCGCGCTCCTCGGTCCCAACGGCGCCGGCAAGACGACGCTCATCGGCATCATTTGCGGCATCGTCAATCCAACCACGGGCACCGTGACCGTGGACGGTCACGACATCATCTCCGATTACCGCGCCGCCCGCTCCAAGATCGGGCTCGTGCCGCAGGAGCTTTCGACGGACGCCTTCGAAACTGTCTGGGCAACTGTCTCGTTCTCGCGCGGCCTTTTCGGAAAGAAGCCGAACCCGGCCCATCTGGAGAGCGTGCTGCGCGATCTGTCTCTCTGGGAGAAGCGCGATTCCAAGATTATCACGCTCTCGGGCGGTATGAAGCGACGGGTTCTGATCGCCAAGGCGCTCTCACATGAGCCTGAAATCCTCTTTCTCGACGAGCCGACGGCGGGCGTCGACGTGGAGCTACGTCGCGACATGTGGCGACTGATCAGCTCCTTGAGGGAGACGGGCGTCACCGTCATCTTGACGACGCACTACATCGAAGAGGCCGAGGAGATGGCCGATCGGGTGGGCGTCATCAATCACGGCGAGATCGTTCTCGTGGAGGAAAAGAAAGAGCTGATGCGCAAACTTGGCCGCAAGCAGCTCCGCCTGTGCCTCCAGGAACCTCTCCACGCTGTGCCGGAATCGCTCGCATCGTACGAGCTGGAGCTTTCCGAAGACGGCACCTACCTCACCTACACCTACGAAACGGCGCAGAACCGCAAGGGGATCACCTCCCTTCTGCACGATCTGACCGAGGCAGGCATCCGTTTCAGCGACATCGAGACACGCGAGAGCACGCTCGAAGAAATCTTCGTCAGTCTGGTTCACGAGGCGGCATGAACATTTACGCCATTCGCGCCATCTACAAATTCGAGATGGCCCGCACCGCCCGCACGCTGATGCAGAGCATTCTGGCGCCGGTCTTGTCGACGACGCTCTATTTCGTCGTCTTCGGCTCCGCCATCGGCTCGCGCATCGACGAAGTGGGGGGCGTCAGCTACGGCGCTTTCATTGTCCCGGGCCTCGTCATGCTCTCGCTTCTGACGCAGAGCGTGACGAACGCCGCCTTCGGCATCTATTTTCCGAAGTTCACCGGAACGATCTTCGAGCACCTGTCCGCGCCGGTCTCCTTCCTCGAGATCGTCATTGCCTATGTCGGTGCTGCGGCCACGAAATCGGTCATCCTGGGGGTCATCATTCTCGCGACCGCCACGCTTTTCGTGCCGCTCAGGATCGAACATCCGCTGTGGATGGTGACGTTCCTGGTGCTGACCGCAGTCACTTTCTCCATGTTTGGCTTCATCATCGGCATCTGGGCCGATGGTTTCGAGAAGCTGCAGATCGTGCCGCTTCTCATCATCACGCCTCTGACCTTCCTCGGCGGCAGCTTCTATTCGATCGATATGCTGCCGCCCTTCTGGCAGAAGGTGACGCTGTTCAACCCCGTCGTCTATCTGATCTCAGGCTTCCGCTGGAGTTTTTACGGTCTGGCCGACGTCTCAGTCACCGTCAGCCTGATCATGACCGCGCTCTTCCTCATCATTTGCCTTGCGGCGATCTGGTGGATCTTCAAAACCGGTTGGCGCCTGAAGAGCTGACGTTCTCTCCGGGCCCCCTCCGGAAACCAACTCTCCTCATCCACAGGGTTTCGAAGCAAGCCAGATCCGGCACTTGCGTCGACACCCAAGTCCCGACGCGTTCCAAAAGCCCCCTTCGGCAAAAACCGAGGATCGTCCGGGCGGCTGCCGCGTTGCTCCTTCATACAATCCGCACACAATGAAGATTGGCAGGCGCCTCGCGCCTGCCCGGAAGGAGTTGTTCCATGCACCGCTTTAACAACAAGGTCGTTCTCGTAACCGGCGCCGCCTCCGGCATGGGTGAGGCGACAGCCCGGCGCTTTTCCAGCGAGGGCGCCAATGTGGCGCTGGTCGACCTCTCCGACAGGCTCGAAGAAGTGGCCGGCAGCCTGCCGACCGAACGGACCCTGTCGATCCGCGCCGACGTCTCCAAACGCGAGGAAGTCGACGGCACCGTCCGCAAGACGATCGATCAGTTCGGCCGGCTCGACATCCTCGTCAACAATGCGGGCGTCCTGGAAAACGGCAACCCCGAAGACATCACGGACGAGCAGTGGCACAAGGTCATGAAGACGGATGTGGACGGGGTCTTTTATGGCAGCCGCGCCGCCATTCCGGAGCTGGAGAAGACCAAGGGGTCGATCATCAACACGGCATCCGTCTCCGGAACCGGGGGCGATTGGGGCATGAGCCCCTACAACGCCGCGAAGGGCGCGATCGTGAACTACACACGAGCGCTTGCACTCGATCTCGGCAAGCGCGGCATCCGCGTCAATTCCGTCTGCCCGAGCTTCACCAAGACCGGCCTGACCGAGGACATGCTGGACGATAAGGAACTCGTCGACGCCTTTCGCGGCCGCATTCCCCTCGGCCGCCCCTGCGAACCGGAGGAGGTGGCTGCCGTCATCGCCTTCCTCGCAAGCGACGACGCGAGCTTCATGACCGGCGCCAATGTGCCCGTCGATGGCGGTGTGTCGGCCTCGAATGGCCAGCCGGTTCAGGCCTGACCTGACGCCAGTCTGCATCAGAGAACAGAGGGCGGGGCGAAGGCTCCGCCCTTTTCGGCATCAGGGCGATTTCACGATCGAGCCCGTGCCGCAGCGCCCGCTTCGCCGTCCGTCTGCAAAGCCTGAAGCCGGAGCGCCCGCGATTTGACGGTCTGCGCCCATTTCACGACGGGAGCATCCACCATCGCTCCATCGAGAGACACAGCGCCCCCCTCCCTCTCCGTGAGAGCCGACAGGATCTTCTCCGCACGGACGATTTCTTCACCCGTCGGCGAAAAGCCGCGAATGGCGGGGGCGATCTGTGCCGGATGGATGAGAAGCTTGCCGCCGAAGCCGAGATCGGCCGCATAGGCGGCGTCATCAACGACCGCCTGCTCGTCGCGGTAGGTCGTGGTCACCCCGTCGATCGGGCCAGGCAGCCCCGCGCAGGCGGAGGCGAGGACGAGTTCCTGACGGGCCGCATCGAGCGCGTGCCGCACATGACGCGCGCCGAGCGCAACGGCATAATCGAGAGAACCGAAGGCGAGACGGTCGGCAACCTGCGCAAGCTCGCGGGCGCGCACGATGCCGAGGGGCGTTTCGACAAGGGCAATGACGCGGCCGTTCGCCCCGAGCGTTTCTCGGGCAATCCGCAGAATGGCGGGATCTTCCGCTTTTGGCAGAACGATGCCCGTCAGAGGCAAAGTCGCGACAGCTTCCAGGTCGTCGGCGAAATATCCCGTATCGGCGCCATTGAGGCGAACATAGATCTCCGTCTCGCCCGGCTTGAGTCCCGCAAGGCCCTGCCCGAGCCCCTCCCGCGCCGCCTCTTTGGCAGCGGGCGCAACGGCATCTTCGAGATCGATGATGACGGCGTCGGCGCCGGACGCGGCAGCCTTGCCGAAACGCTCCGGCCTGTCGGCCGGCACGAAGAGCGGCAGGAACGGAAAACGCGTTTCAGCCATCATCGCTTCTCCTTCGAGGAAGAAGAAAACCAATCTTCTCGGCCTCAGGGATGGACCAAAGCCGGTCCATCAGTGGGTCCAGTTCGCCTGGCTCAACCGCACCGGACGACACTGCCAGCGCCCGCGCCTTCTCGGTAATCTCGGCCCGGCTCAGCGTGTTGCCGGGGTCGCCTTTCGGTACGTCGACACGCCCTTCGAGCCGCCGCCCATCGCCGGTCGTCACCATGACCTTGCCGATCCAGCGCGCCGGATAGGCCTGATCGACTTCCGCATCGAGCGCCATGTCCACCTTGTCGATGAAGGACAGCGCGACGCGATCGTCGAGCACGCTGGCAAACTCCGAAAGACCCGCTTTGCGATGTGCGGCTATGAGGCCGAGCGTGGCGCCCATGGAAAACTTCGCCTGATGCACGCTCTGCGGCTGTGTGACGGCGCCCAGAACATCGATCGCGCCCTGATGCACATGGGTTGTGACGGTGGCGATATCGCTTGCGGCAAGATCGTGCTCCATCACAACCTTCAGGAGCGCGTCGGCCGCCGGATGCGTGTGTCGGCACGAGGCGTGAAACTTGAACGATGTCTCGGCGAGCGCCCAGCGTTCACCAAGCCGGTCGACAAGCTTTGCGGGATCGGCATCTGATGATGTCCCGGCAGCTAGCCCCTGCTTTCCTTCCAGGATCCGTTTTGCCCCGGTGAAGCCATCGCGCGCCAGATAGGCGGCCATCAGACCGTTCTCCGCCGCTTTCGCCGTGTGCAGTTGCTTGGAATCGGCGGCATCGCGCAGGAATTCCCAAAGCCCGGCCGATTGCGTGCCGGCGGAACCGAAGGCCTCGCCCATCTCTCCGGCAGAGAGCCCGAGAAGACGGCCGACGGCCGCTGCCGCCGCAAAAGTCCCCGCCGTGCCGGTCGTGTGAAAGACCGTGTAATGCGAGCGGCCGAGAAATTCGCCGACCCGGATACCGACCTCATAGCCGGCGATTGCGGCCGCCAGGAAATCGCGGCCTGAGGCGCCGACCGTCTGCGCCACGGCCAGCGCCGGCGAGAAGACGACGGTCGCCGGATGGAAGACGGAGCCGTTGTGAACGTCGTCCTGCTCGGAGATATGGCTCGCGGCCGCATTCACGATCGCGGCGAAGACGGGCGAGGTAGCACGTCGATTGGTGAGCATTTCAGCGCCCCCATCAGCGGGGCCCATCGTCTCGGCATAGCGCTCCAGAACGCCGATAGCGCGATGCCCGCGCCCGGAGAGAGCCGAGCCCGCCCAGTCGACGAAGAAATCGACGGCCCGTGCCACCACCTCTTCGGGCACGGCGTCGAGATCGAGGCCGGCAGCGAAGGCCGCGAGCTCGGCGCTTTCCCGGCCTGTCGCCTGCATCAAAAGCGGGTTGCGCTGTCCGGCATCAGCCATTCGGAACCTCAGAAGGAGCGCGGCAGGCCGAGAACATGCTCGGCGACATAGGAGAGGATGAAATTGGTGGAGATCGGCGCCACCTGGTAAAGCCGCGTCTCCCGGAACTTGCGCTCCACGTCGTATTCCTCGGCGAAGCCGAAGCCACCAAACGTCTGCAGGCAGACATTCGCAGCCTTCCAGGAGGCGTCGGCGGCGAGAAGTTTCGCCATGTTCGCCTCTGCGCCGCAATCGGCATGTGCATCGAACTTCCGCGCCGCCTTGAAGCGCATGAGATTGGCCGCCTCGATGTCGACATAGGCGCGCGCGATCGGAAACTGCACCCCCTGGTTCTGACCGATCGGGCGTTCGAAGACGGTGCGCTCATTGGCATAGGCGACCATCTTGTCGACGAACCAATAGCCGTCGCCGATGCATTCGGCGGCGATCAGCGTGCGCTCCGCGTTGAGCCCGTCGAGGATATATTTGAAACCCCGGCCCTCTTCGCCGATGAGGCTTTCAGCCGGAATTTCCAGATCGTCGAAGAAGAGTTCGTTGGTCTCGTGGCCCACCATGTTGCGGATGGGCGTCACCGAGAGGCCGTTGCCGATCGCCTCCTTGAGATCGACCAGGAAGATCGACAACCCCTGCGATTTCCGCTTCACGTCGGCAAGCGGCGTGGTGCGGGCGAGCAGGATCATCAGGTCGGAATGCTGGATGCGCGAGATCCAGACCTTTTGGCCGTTGACGACATAGCGGTCGCCTTTCTTGACCGCCGTCGTCTTCAGTTTCGTCGTGTCGGTGCCCGTCGTCGGCTCCGTCACGCCCATCGACTGGAGCCGGAGCTCGCCCGACGCGATCTTCGGCAGAAACTCTTTCTTCTGCGCCTCCGAACCGTGCCGCAACAGCGTGCCCATATTGTACATCTGGCCGTGGCAATGCCCGGCATTGCCGCCCGAGCGGTTGATCTCCTCCATGATGATGGAGGCCTCCGTCAGGCCAAGTCCTGATCCGCCATATTCCTCAGGGATCATGGCGGCGAGCCAGCCTGCCTCCGTCAGAGCCGTGATGAACTCTTCCGGATAGGTCTCCGCAGCCCCGTGCTTGCGGTGGTATTCGGCCGGGAATTCGGAGCACAGCGCGCGAAGCGCGTCGCGGAGATCGCGGTGGTCTTCCTCGTCTGCAATCATGTCACTCGTCTTTTCCGGAAGCTGCGAGCGCCGCAGCCTCCTCTTGCGTGATATCAAGTTCGTCCAGGATGGCGCGTGTGTGCTCGCCGAGCGCCGGCACGGGATCGAGCCGTGGCTGCCAGGCCGCGCCGGAGATCGGACGAAGGGCCGGAATCGTCCCCGTCGGAATGGCGATTTCCTGCCAGCGATTGCGGGCGGCAAGCTGCGGATGGGCCCAGAGCGCGGCCATGTCGTTGAGGCTCGCCGTGCCGATATTGGCTTTCTCGAGCCGCGCCATCGCCTCGGCAGTGGTGAGACGCGAAAGGACACCGTTGATGGCCTCGTTGATCTCATCCATATGCGCCGCGCGCCCGGCATTGCCCTTGAAGCGCGCATCGCCGGCGAGATCGTCCCGCTCCAGCACCGTCTGGCAGAAGGCCGCCCATTCGCGATCGTTCTGCAGGCCGAAAATCACCGTGCCGTCGGCCGTGCGATAGGGCCCATAAGGGAAGATCGTGGCATGTCCGGCGCCCGCGAGCGGCGGCGGCGGTGCCCCATCGGTCGCAAAATACATTGGATAGCCCATCCATTCGGCCATCGCCTCCAGCATGGAGATCTCGATATGGTCGCCCCTCGCCGTTTTGTGGCGGTTGAGAAGCGCGGCGAGGATGGTGCTGTAGGCGGAGACGCCCGCAGCGATGTCGGCGATCGAGATCCCGGCCTTGGCCGGCTGGCCGGGCGAACCCGTCACCGAGACGAAGCCGGCCTCGGCCTGGATGAGAAGATCATAGGCCTTCTTCTTGCCGTAAGGCCCGCCCTCGCCGTAGCCCGAAATCGCGCAGGTGATCAGCTTTTCGTTGTCCGCCCGCAGCGTCTTCTCTCCGAGACCGAGCCGCTCGGCGGCACCCGGCGCGAGATTCTGCACGAAGACGTCGGCCTTCTTCAAAAGCCGCTTCAGGATCGCGACGCCCTCTTCACGCTTCAGATCGAGCGTGAGGCTTTCCTTGGAACGGTTCGTCCAGACGAAATGGCTCGCCATATCGCGCGCCCGCTTGTCGTATTCGCGCGCGAAATCGCCACCATCCGGCCGCTCTACCTTGATGACGCGCGCCCCGAGATCGGCCAGAAGCCGCGTCGCATAGGGGGCCGCGATCGCCTGCTCGATGCTGACGACGAGAATTCCATCGAGCGGCCTCGTCACGGCGTCGCCCCGCCTCTCATACGCAGCCTCTCATGGTTCGCTTTCCTCTCTCCTCGCGGGTTCGCTACGGGCCCACATTCTGCGGCGGGCTTCGAAGACGATCCATGCCGCCTACGACAGGAAAGAGCTTGCGGACCAGTCGTATTCTCTGGATGCTGCTTTCGGCAACGGAGAAAGCTGGATGCATTTCGACCTGACCGATCTCAGGCTCTTCGTGGCGGTGAGCGAGCTCGGCAGCATGGCGGAGGCGGCACGTCTCCATCACATCTCCGTCTCCGCCTTGCACGAGCGCATGAAGATCCTGGAAAGCCGCGCCGGCGTGCCTTTGCTGGAGCGCACCGCCCGAGGCTCCAAGCCGACGCGCGCGGGCCTCATGGTCGCGGGCCATGCCCGAGCCGTCCTCTTGCAGGCGGAGCGCCTCGACGGTGCGGTGGAGGCCTGGAAGCAGCGCGAAAGCGGTCTCATCAAGCTGCGCGCCAATTCCAATGCCATCACCAGCTTTCTTCCCGACGTGCTGGCGAGCTTTCTCGCCCGCCACCCGGACGTGATCGTCGATCTGGAGGAAGACACCTCCGATGAGATCGCCACCGCCGTGCGCTCCGGCGAGGCCGACATCGGCATTGCGGCGGAAAACGCCCAGCTCGACGGTATCGAGACCATTCCGATCCTCTCCGACCGCCTTGTCTTCATCGCCCCAGCGGGGCATCCGCTGGCGCAGCGCAGCGCCGTCACCTTCACGGATCTCCTCGACGAGAGCTTCATCACCCTCGACACCCGCTCGGCGATTTCCGCGCATCTGAAAAAGCACGCGCACCGGCTCGGCCGCGAATTGACCATCCGCATCCGGGTCAGAAGCTTCGGCAGCGTCTGCCGCATGGTGGCCGCCGGCGCCGGCGTGTCGATCGTGCCGGCGAGCGTCATCCCGGCGGAAACCTTGGAAAAGGGTGCCAAGGTCATCGCCATCTCCGACGACTGGTCGCAGCGCGATCTCGTTATCTGCCTGCCGCGTGATCGGCCGGTGTCAAATCTCGTTCGGCGGCTCGCCGATGCGGTCGCCTCACCGCAGGAGAACCGGCTTGCCGCCTGGCGGGCAGGTCAGGCGCGCCCGCATCCCACCTCGTCCGCCAGGACTTGAGACGCCGGCAGAAGCCACCGCATTTCGTTTGCCGCCTCATATCAGACCATAGCTTTTCGCATAGCTCTTCGGGGACGGTTCGCGCGCAACCCGGCGCGCCAAGCTGAAGCCATTCTAATATTTGCAGCTTTCCGTCTGCCCGGGGCTTGATCGGCCGGGCACGCGCCCAATGATCCCCATATCCCCTTCGTTCTGCCCGCGTTGCCCCCGAACGAATTCGTCTTTATGAATTTCAAAGATTTCTGAACTAACTGGAGAAATCACTCTTGCGCCCAGATCTTCCGCCCCCGGTCCAGTCCTTCATCCTGCATTTTGGCGAGATGGGCAGCCGGTGGGGTATCAACCGGACGGTCGGGCAGATCTACGCGCTTCTCTACATCTCGCCGCGACCGCTCTGCGCCGACGACATCGTCGATGCTCTCGGCGTCTCGCGCTCCAACGTCTCCATGAGCCTGCGCGAATTGCAGAGCTGGAACCTCGTCCTGCTGCGCCATCTGCCGGACGACCGGCGCGATTTCTTCACGACGCCGGACGATGTCTGGGAGATCCTCAGAACCCTGGCCGAAGGCCGCAAGCGCCGCGAGATCGATCCCACCCTGACCTTTCTGCGCGAGGCATTGATGGAGCCGCCCGCCAACGAGGCGGAAGCGCATGCCCAGGCGAAAATGCGCGACATGCATGCCCTCATCGAGCAGCTCACCGGCTGGTACGACGACGTGAAGACGCTCGAAACGGAGCGTCTCGCAACGTTGCTCGCGCTCGGCGCCCGGGTCACGAAATTGTTGGAGACCAAGGACAAGATTGTCGCCCTCGGCTCCTCTAAAAGGAATGGCCGGAAGACGTGATCCGCCAGGCGACATACGAAAGCCCGCAGATGCGAGAGAGCTCGGTCGCAAGAAGCCCACGCTCCCGCCGCCGCAAGGCGCGGACTGAACCTCTGCCGCCCATGCGCCTGGGTGCCGGCTTGCAAGTGCTCGCTGCTCTTCTTTGGCTCCCGCAGGCCGCGTTGATCGCCCTCGTCATCGGCGATCTGGCCGGTCAGGGCCCCGCGCCTGAGGATTTCGGGCTGAACGTCGCAACGGCCGCTTTGGCCGTCGCCACACTCGGCATCGTCCGGGCACTTCTCGACGGCTATGCCGGCCGCCTCTGCTTCCGGCGCGCCCGCCAGATCCTCTCCGAGCGGCGGGCCAAGGCCGCAAAAGCCCTCGCCGCACGCTCGCCACTCGATTCCGGGCGTCCCGCCTCAGGCGTGGCAGCCAGCATTCTCGGCGAACAGGGCGAGGCGATCGTGCCTTACCTCTCCCGCTATCGTCCCGCACGCCTCAAAGCCGTGATCGTGCCGCTCGCGATCGTTCTCGCCGTCTTCCCGGTCTCATGGGCGGCAGCGATCGTCCTTCTGATCGCAGCCCCTCTCATTCCGGTCTTCATGGCGTTGATCGGCTGGCGCGCCCAGGCCGCGAGCGAAGCGCAGCTTGCCGGGCTCGGCGACATGAACGGCTTTCTCCTCGACCGTCTGCGCGGCCTTGCAACCATCCGCGCTATGGGCGCAGTCGATGCCACGGCCAGGCGCCTGCGCCAGGAGGCGGAAACCCTGCGGGCGCGCACCATGGCGGTTCTCAGGATCGCTTTTCTTTCCTCCGCCGTTCTGGAGCTCTTCGCCGCGCTCGGCGTCGCCATGGTGGCGGTCTATATCGGCTTCCATCTGCTCGGCCAGCTCCCCTTCGGCGCCTGGGGCGGCCGGCTCAGCCTCGGCGAGGGGCTCTTCGTCCTCCTTCTGGCTCCCGCCTTCTTTGAGCCTTTGCGGGATCTGTCCAGCATCTGGCACGACCGGGCTGCGGGCGAAGCCGCCCTGAAGGCGCTCGACGATCTCTCCGCAATGGACTTAGCCCTCCTGGATGCGGGCACCGATGACGCAGACGGCGACCAGCGAGACGGCGCGCGCACACCCGCACCGGCCGTGCGGCTTGAAAATCTCTCCTTCGCCCATGCCGGAACCGAGCAGGCGGCGATCGAGGACTTCTCTCTCTCTGTTGCGGCGGGCGAAAAGATCGCCCTCTTCGGGCCGAGCGGCTCCGGCAAGTCGACACTTCTTGCTCTGATCGCCGGGCTTGCACCCGCGGATGGCGGCTGCGTCCGCATCGCAGAGCGACCTCTGGACAAGACCAACGCCGGATCGCTGCGCCGTCAGATCGCCTGGATCGGCCAGACACCGCACATTTTCGGCGGCAACCTCGTCTCCAATGTCACGCTTCACCGTCCCTGGATCGGTGGCAACGAGGCGCGACAGGCCCTCGCGGCGGCCGGCCTCTCCCACATCCTTGACGGCCGCGATGGCCATCTTGGCGAAGGCGGCTCAGGCCTCTCCGGCGGAGAAGCCCTGCGTGTGGCGCTGGCAAGGCTGACGGCCGATCCCGGCATCTCGCTCGT
This sequence comes from Afifella aestuarii, assembly GCF_004023665.1. Lineage (NCBI taxonomy): Bacteria > Pseudomonadati > Pseudomonadota > Alphaproteobacteria > Hyphomicrobiales > Afifellaceae > Afifella > Afifella aestuarii. Next base: position 986,250 of record NZ_SAUF01000001.1, on the reverse strand, counting down.
TCTCGCCGATGAGCCGACCGCCCATCTCGACAACGAAACCGCCGAAGACATCGCCGACCATCTCCTCGCCTTCGCCAAAGGCCGCACCCTGATCGTGGCGACCCACGACCCGCTTCTGGCGCACCGCATGGACCGCATCGTCTATCTGCCGAAACAGGCCATGAGGGCCGTGGCATGAAGGTCGTGGCATGAGAGCGGCCTGGACCGATCTTCGTCCCGTTCTCGCGGTGCTCCTCGCCGAGCGCCGGCCCATGCTGGCGGCGGGCGCTGCCCTTGCCGCGGTGACGGTTCTCGCCGGCGTCGGCCTTCTCGGCCTTTCCGGCTGGTTCATCACGGCAACGGCGATCGCCGGCCTCTCGACGGCCACAGCCCTCGCTTTCGATGTCTTCGCCCCCGCCGCCGCCATCCGCTTCCTGGCGATCGCCCGCACGGCCGGCCGCTACGGTGAGCGGCTGACGACACATGAAGCGACCCTGAGCGCGCTCGCCGCCTTGCGCGAAAGGCTGTTCCGCGGCTGGGCCCCGGCCGGCGCGGCGCGGCATCTTTTGGAGCGCCCGGCACGACTTCTTTTCCGCCTGACGGTCGACATCGATGCGCTCGATTCCGTTTATCTGCGAATTCTGGTACCGTTCCTGGCGGCATTCGCCGCGGCGGCTGCCTCCGGCCTCGTTCTCGCCGCGCTCAACCCCTGGCTCGGCCTCGCCGCCTTTCTCTGGCTTGCCGTCCTCGGCCTTGCCATTCCCCTCAAAACGGCCGCAGCCGCGCTCCCTCCTGGGCTGCAACGTGCGCATCTCACGGAAGCTCTGCGGGCGCGCACCATCGATCTCATCGCCGGCCAGACGGAACTTGCAATGGCCGCCCGTCTCACGGCAGAGCGCCGTGTGATCGAACGGACAGATGCGCGCCTCGTCGCCACCGATGAGCGTCTGAACCGCATCGAGACGAAGGCCTCCGCCGCGTTCGGCATTGCCGGCGCCCTGCTTCTTGCCGGCACGCTCTATGTCGCGGCGCGCCTTGCCGAGGCGAACGAGATCGGCGCGCCAGCGGCAGCGCTTGCGATCCTCGTCGTCTTTGCAGCCGTCGAACCTTTTGCCGCCCTCAAACGCGGCGCCGTCGAGCTCGGCCGCACAAGGCTTGGGGCACGCCGTCTCGCTCCGCGCCTCGAGACAGATCCTGTGGCTCCGGCACGATCGCCTTCTATGCCGCCAAACGGGGAAGCGGCGCGCCTGAAGTCCGTCGGTTTCCGTTACCCTGGTGCGAAAAGGCTTTGCCTGAGCGACATCTCGCTCACCCTCGCGGAAGGCGAGACCCTGGCGATCGTGGGGCCGAGCGGCGCCGGCAAATCGACGTTGCTCGCGCTCCTGGCCGACGAAGCCACACCCGAGGCGGGCGACATCGCGCATCTTCCCGCCACGCTTTTGACCCAGCGCACCGAGCTTTTTCAGGACACACTCGCCGGCAATCTTCAGATCGCCGATCCTGACGCGAACGAGGCGAGGCTCTGGCGCGCGCTTGAGGCCGCCGGCCTTCGAGCGGATGTCGAAGCTCTCTCTGCTGGTCTCGAAACCCGGCTCGGTGAAGGCGGGCTCGGCCTTTCCGGCGGCCAGGCACGACGCCTCTCGCTGGCGCGTCTTTTCCTGCGCGACACGCCTCTTTGGCTTCTCGACGAGCCGACCGAAGGCCTCGATGGCCCGACCGCGCGCGAAATCATGCGACGCCTTAAGGGCCAGAGACGCGGCCGCAGCCTCGTCATCAGCACACATTTGCGGCGGGAGGCGGAGATCGCCGACCGTCTCGTCATCCTGGAACAGGGGCAGATCGTTGCGGCCCCGCGGCGCAACGAACCGGGTTTCGAGCAGGCGCTCGAAGCCCTCCGTCCCGATTAGGAGCGACGCGGGATCAACCGCCGGCCTCGCACCCGATGGGAGCCGGCAGAGAAAGGAGACCGGGCAAACCGGTTACCGCCGATGGAACTCGACATTGTAGATCTATCGCGCCTGCAATTTGCGTTGACGGCGCTTTACCACTTCCTTTTCGTGCCTCTGACCCTCGGCCTCTCCATCATGCTTGCCATCATGGAGACGGTCTACGTCATGACCGACCGCCCGATCTGGCGGCAGATGACGAAGTTCTGGGGCGTGCTCTTCGGCATCAACTTCGTCGTCGGGGTCGCGACCGGCATCGTCATGGAATTCCAGTTCGGCATGAACTGGAGCTATTACAGCCACTATGTCGGCGACATTTTTGGCGCGCCTCTCGCCATTGAAGGTCTGATGGCCTTCTTCCTGGAAGCGACCTTCGTCGGCCTCTTCTTCTTCGGCTGGGACAAAATGTCGAAGCGCGGCCACCTCACCGCAACCTGGGCGGTGGCCATCGGCTCCAACCTCTCCGCCTTGTGGATCCTGATCGCCAACGGCTGGATGCAGAACCCCGTCGGTTCGGCCTTCAACTTCGACACGATGCGCATGGAGGTGACGGATTTCGCCGCGGTTCTCTTCAACCCTGTGGCGCAGGCGAAATTCGTACACACGGTCTCCGCCGGCTATGTGACGGCCGCCGTCTTCGTACTCGGCGTCTCCGCCTGGTATCTCTTGAAGGGGCGCCACATCGCGCTGGCCAAGCGCTCCATGGCGGTCGCGGCCTCCTTCGGCCTCGCTTCCGCCCTCTCTGTCGTCGTTCTGGGTGACGAGAGCGGCTACCTCTCGACCGAGCATCAGAAGATGAAGCTCGCTGCGATCGAGGCCATGTGGCACACCGAGCCCGCTCCCGCGGCCTTCACCGTCGTCGGCATCCCCGACCAGGAAGACCGCGAAACGCATTACGCGGTGCATATTCCCTGGGTGATGGGCCTCATCGGCACGCGCTCGATCAACACCGAGATCCCCGGGATCGAGGAGCTCGTCGAACTCGCAAAAGTGCGCATCCGGCAAGGCATTACGGCCTTCGACGCCTTGCAGCAGATCCGCAGTCTCCCACCGGGTGACACAGTTCCGGGCAACCTTCGCAAGACCTTCGAAGACAACGGTCACGAGCTCGGCTATGCGCTTCTTCTGAAGCGCTACGTCGACGACCCGCGCAATGCCAGCGAAGAGGAGATCACCAAGGCGGCATGGGACACGGTCCCAGGCGTCTTGCCGCTCTTCTGGACCTTCCGCATCATGGTAGGCCTCGGCTTCTTCTTCATCCTGTTGATGGGCGTCTTCTTCGTCTTGTCGGCCCAGCACACGTTGGAGAAGCGCCGCTGGCTCCTCTGGGTGGCGGTCTTTTCCATCCCCCTGCCATGGATTGCGGCCGAAAGCGGCTGGTTCGTCGCCGAATTCGGACGTCAGCCTTGGATCATCGAAGGCGTATTGCCGACCGCCGCAGCAGTCTCGGATCTCGGTGCCGGCACGGTCTTGATGACCATTATCGGCTTCGTCCTCATCTACACGACCCTCTTCATCATCGAGATGGGCCTGATGGTGGCGGCGATCCGCAAAGGGCCCGATCCCGAGGAAGAGCCTGAAAGCCCGGCCATCTCCTCCCACGTCGTACCGGCGGAGTGACAGCTATGATCCTTCACGACCTTATCTCCTACGATGTCCTTCGCCTGATCTGGTGGGGGCTCCTCGGCATTCTGTTGATCGGCTTTGCCGTCACCGACGGCTTCGATCTCGGCACGGGCACGTTGCTGCCTTTCGTCGCCAGGAACGATCTGGAACGACGTGTCGTCATCAACTCCGTCGGCCCGGTCTGGGAAGGCAACCAGGTCTGGCTGATCCTCGGAGGCGGCGCGATCTTCGCCGCCTGGCCGCCGCTTTATGCGGTGTCCTTCTCCGGTTTCTATCTCGCCATGTTCGCGATCCTGTTCGCGCTCATCTTGCGGCCGGTCGGCTTCAAATACCGCTCCAAACGCGAGAGCCCCACATGGCGTCGGAACTGGGATTGGGCTCTCTTCATCGGCTCGTTCGTGCCGGCGCTCATCTTCGGTGTCGCCGTCGGCAACGTCCTCCAGGGCGTTCCCTTCCGCTTCAACAGCGATCTGCGCATCTTCTACGACGGCACGTTTTTCGGGCTGCTCAATCCCTTCGCGCTTTTGTGCGGTCTCGTCTCCGTCTCGATGCTCATCATGCATGGCGGCGCCTGGCTCGTCTTGAAGACGCAAGGTGACGTGCGTGAGCGCGCCCGCAACTATGGAAGCATCGCCGCAATCGCGACGATCGCCCTCTTCGTGCTTGCCGGCGCCTATATCTGGGCTTTCGTCGACGGCTACCGGATCGTCGGCTCGATCAACCCGGTCGGGCCTTCAAACCCGCTCGTAAAATCGGTCGAGATGGGAGAAGGGATCTGGCTCGGCAATTACGAGACCTATCCCTGGATGATGGCGGCGCCGATCCTCGGCATCGCCGCGGCCTTCCTGGCGCTCATCCTGCTCAGGATCCGCCTGGAAGGTCTCACCGTGATCGTCAGCGGCCTTTCGATCGTCGGCATCATTTCGACCGTCGGTGCGTCGATGTTTCCCTTCATCCTGCCGTCGTCGCTCATGCCGAAGGCGAGCCTCACCGTCTGGGATGCCTCGTCGAGCCACCTCACGCTCTTCATCATGCTCGTCGTCACGGCGATCTTCGTGCCGATCATCCTTGTCTATACCGCCTGGGTCTATCGGGTGCTGTGGGGCAAGGTCGACGAGGACGAAATCAGCGGTGGCAAGAGCCACGCCTACTAAGCGACAGGAGGAGATTGAGATGTGGTATTTCGCCTGGCTTCTCGGCCTGCCGCTGGCAGCCGCCTTTGCCGTTCTCAACGCCATGTGGTTCGAACTCATGGAAGAGGATGAGCGCATCGAAGCGCATTCGCCCCAAAAACCGGCCGCCGAGCGACCGACCCAAGCCTGAAAACGTGTCCTCCCGGCGGCGAACCGCCGGGAGGACACTCGCGCCTGCCGGCCATCATCCCGAAACGCTCGCGCCCGATCCCCCTTGAGACGACGCTTGCGAAAGGAACCGCCGGATCCCCCTCCGGAGGCGGCTCGGCTTTCCCGGGCTCAGCTTTCCCGGAAGGCGCGGCCCATACTGTCTCTCACCGGCTTCGTGATGTAATCGAGGAACGTGCGCGACGCCGTCTCGATGAAGATCTCGGCTGGCATGCCCGGCGTGATGTGCAACTCCTGCGCCTGCGCCAGATGCTTGTCGTCGAGAAGCACACGAACGAGGTAGACGTCTTTCGGGTTGTCGCGATCCTTGCCGCGGATCGTATCGGCGGACACGTAAATCACCGTGCCGGTGAAGGCCGGCGTGGTCCTGCGGTTGAAGCTCGTCAGGTTGACGGTCGCGGCTTGCCCGAGCGCCACATCGTCGATGTCGGACGGTTTCACCGGCGCCTCGATGATGAGATCCTCGTTCTCCGGCAAGATCTCCAGAATGTCTTTGCCGCTTTCGATGACGCCGCCGATCGTATTGTAGTTGAACTTGACGATGATGCCGGCGACCGGCGAGCGGATCTCGACGCGGCCGAGAACGTCCGAGGCCGCGGCCAGCTGCTCGCGGATATCGTCGAGGTCGCTGTTGACGGTCTGCAATTCGTCGCCGGCCCGCTGCCGCGTTTCCTGGCGAAGCTGAGCGATTTCCGCCTCATGGCGGGCAATCTGGCTCTTGAGATCGCCTTCGTCCCCCTCGAGTTTGCCGACCATGCCCCGCGCTTCGGCGATCACCCGGTCCATTTCGAACAGACGGCTCAGCGGCAAGAGGCCTTTCTCCTGAAGCACGGCCTTGCCTTCGCGCTCCTTGAGGATGAGCCGGAGCTGCTCGGAAACGGCGGCCTTCTGGGCTTCCACACCCTTCAGCCTTTCGCGCAGCGCCTGAATGCTGCCTTCGACGATGTGCTCATTGCCCTTCAGCTGCGCCAGCGCGGCATCGAAGAGGCGTCTCTGCATATCTTGGATTTGCTGGATCTCCTCGCCATCCGCATCGTTCAAACGCACATCGCGGAAGACCAACGCCTCGCGCCCGGCCGCCTGGGCCGAGAGCCGGTCGCTCGCCGCCTGCAGACGCGCCAGCCGGATCGACAGGCGCCGCGCATTGGCGCGCGGAGCAACGGAATCGAGCACGAGCAGGGTCTGGCCAGCATCGACCCGGTCACCCTCTCGCGCCCGGATTTCCCGGATAATGCCGCCTTCGAGATGCTGCACCAGCTTGTTCTGGCCGGTGGACACGAAGGTGCCGCTCGCCACGACCGCCGCGGCAAGCGGTGCCGTCGCCGCCCAGCCTCCGAAGCCCGCAAACGCGAGCCCGATCACAAGGGCGCCGGCAAGAGAGGCCGACGCGATGGAGCGAGGAACGGGCGCATACCATTCCTCCAGCGGGTAGTCTCCGCCAGCTTTCTTGCTCATGCCTGGTCTCCCCTCACCTCTCCGCCGGGCGCACCCCCGGGCCCGGGTTTTTTCGGACCGGCAAGAGCTTGCAGCATCGCCTGCCGCTCACCGATCGCCTGAACGGTGCCGTCCTTCATGACCATGATCTTGTCGACGCACCGCAGAAGTGCCGTGCGCTGGGTGATGGCGATAACCGTCGTGCCGACCGTCTTCGCCTTTTCGATCGCCTGGGCGAGCGCCTGCTCGCCGGCCGTGTCGAGATTGGAGTTCGGCTCGTCGAGGATGACGAGACGCGGATTGCCGAAGAAGGCGCGGGCCAGGCCGATCCGCTGCTTCTGGCCTCCGGAGAGCGGCGCGCCATCGCCCGCGATCATGGTCTCATAGCCCTGCGGCAGCGATGCGATCAGCTTGTGCACCCCGGCGAGAGAGGCGGCCTCGAAGATCATCTCATCCGTCACATCCTCGCGCATACGGGCGATGTTCGCCTTGATGGAGGCGGGAAAGAGCTGAATGTCCTGCGGAAGATAGCCGATGTTCTCACCGAGCTGCCGCGGGTCCCAGTTCTTCAGTTCCATGAGATCGAGCCGCACACTTCCCGCCGTCGGCACGATCGATCCGACCAGCATTTTGCCCAAAGTCGACTTGCCGGCGCCGGAATCCCCGATGATCGCCAGGGTCTCTCCGGGTTCCAGGCTGAAGGTGACGCCGTTCAGAATGACCCGCTTGTTGGGCGGCGGCACGAAGAGCACGCGCTCCACGTCGAGGCGGCCCGTCGGTTGCGGCAGTCTGAGGCGTTCCACATTGAGCGGCGAGGTCCGCAGTAAGTTGGCGATCCGGTCATAGGCCGCGCGGGACTGGATATAGGTGCGCCATCCCTCGATCGTGCCTTCGACCGGTGCGAGCGCGCGGCTCGCAATAATCGAGGAGGCAATCACCATGCCGCCCGTCAGCCGCCCGTCGAGTGCCAGATGCGCACCCCAGCCGAGCATGGCGATCTGGGCAAAGAGGCGAACCCCCTTCGACACGCCGGTGAAGAAGACGTTGCGATCCTGCGCGGTTACCTGGTGGCGGAGCGAGTTGGCATTGGCACGTCCCCACATGCGCACGGCCTCCGGGATCATGCCGAGCGCATTGATGATCTGCGAATTGCGCGACAGGGATTCCAGGTTGAGGTTGGCCATCGTCAGATGCGCATTGGCTTCCGCGAAGGGTTTCGCCGTGATCTGACGGTTGATGAACGCAACGATCATCAAGAGCAGGATCGACGTGCAGACGATGAAACCGAGATGCGGGTGGACGAGGAAAACCGCCAGGATAAAGATCGGCGCAAGCGGCGCATCGAGCATCGCCAGAAGCGTGCCGCCGGTGACGAAGTTGCGGATATGCTGGAGATCTCCCAGCACCTGATAATCGCGACCGCTTCCCCCAAGCGCAGAGCGCGCCGCCGCACTCAAAATGGGCGAACTCAGCCGCGTCTCGATCTCCGAGGCCGTGCGCATCAAAATGCGCCGGCGGAAAACGTCGAGAAGCACCTGCCCCACGATCGCGCCCGCCGTGATCAGCGTCAGCATGACGAGCGTATCGACGGAGCGACTGGTGAGAACCCGGTCGGCGATCTGGAAAAGATAGATCGGCACGGCGAGAACGAGAACGTTCATCGCGATCGTGAAGACGAACACGACCAGCATGTTCGTCTTCACCTTTGCGACCGTCAGCGCGAGCGCCTGGCGAAAATTCGGCTGCGAGACGCGCTCCTGCATCTTCGGCCGGCCATCGGAACCGCCGCCTCCCCCGCCGCTGCCACCAGAAGACGGCGGCGGCTTGCCGCCACCTCCTTTTTGCACGGGCAGCTCGGTGCGCTCGTTCTTCTCGATCTCGATCACGGGCGCAAAGGGGGGAGATTTCGCCTTTGCAGGTTCCGGCTCCCGGAACTTCGCCGGATTGACGTCGTCGAGCTTTCCGGTGCCGCGGCCCTCCCGCTCCTGCATTGGCGGCGCCGACGAAGGCATTGCCTGAGCGGCCTCTCCACGAGGAGGCTGTGGGGCGGCTTTCGCGGTGGACACCAAAGCGAGATCGTCGAGCTGCACCGCCTTCGGAAGACCCTGCCACGAAGCTCTCGGCTCTTTCGTCTTCCCATGCAGCCGGGGCGTCCGTGCGGCCACCGCGACCACGCGAAGAATGTCCTCCTCCATGCGGGCGATCGCCGCTTGGGCCGCAGGCGTCATCTGAAGGCTGCCAGACCGTGAGGCGTCAGACGAGGCAGGCGCCGCAACCTGCGGTCCTTGCACAGAAGGGCGCTTGCGCGCTCTCGCAACATCCTCGACGACATCGCCGGTGCCGCCCCCACCTGACATTTCCGTGGACATCAACTTCATGGTTCACCCGAAAAAGCTCGCCAGGCCATCGCCAGGCATGTCGTATGAGTGGATTGCAAAACCGCCCTCCTCGTCAGGCACGTCGATGTCGGGGCTCGTGAAGGCGATCACTTCCGGCGCAAGCTTCGCCGTGTCGAAAACGGACATGTTTCCTCTCGGAACGAGGTCCGCCTGCGCGAGAATGGAATCGGAATAGTAGTCGCCGCCGAGGAAGCGCACGGAACCGGCCGTGTCGTAGTCGATGATCTGGCCTGCATTGACGACCGCGTTGCCGCCGGTCTCGATATGCCAGGGCACGTCCGTCCCGGATTTGTTGACGAGCTCGGCCGCCGTTTGCCGCGCATAATCGACGGTGTCCGCGTCCGAGAGGATGGTCGTTTGTTTGAGATGCGTGAGCTCGACCCGGTCGCCGGTCACGTAGAGGATGCGCAGATGCGAGCTGCCAAGAAAATCGAGCGGCTCGCCGAGGGAGCGGTCGAAGGTCTCCTCCCCACGACCGAAGGCGGAGACGAGATCCGACATCGTCTCAGACACAGGCCGGAAATCGGTTCCGCCGATATTATGGATGGAGGCGAAGTTGTAGAGAAGATTTCCGGAGCTCGCGATGCTGCCGCCGGCCGCCGCCCCGGGCGCGATGTAATCATTGTCGAGAAGGATGCTCACCTGGTCGATGTAGTTTCCTTCATAGACGCTGCCGCCGAAGATGATGACGTCGTAGAAATCCTGGAGGGCCGCAAAATCAACCGAGCCATATGAGACATTCCCTCCCGTCTCGATCACCGTATCCTCGCTAACCGAGGTGAGAACGACCTGATCGTTATCCAGGACGACACGGATCTGTTCGATGAAACGGGAGGTGATGAGGTCGCCGTCGATGACATCCACCTCGTAGTCGTAAGGCACGAAGTAGCCGGCGGGATCGGCGGGCCCGGGTGTCACACCTTCGCTGCGCTCGAAAACGGCGACGTTGTAGGCATCTGTGTAAGAGCTGCCGGCGCCATCGAAACCAGCCCCGGCCGGACGCTCGTCGACATCGAGATGCACGGTCAGCTGATTGATCGCATTCGTTTCGTAATAGTCGCCCATGACGATCGTCGTGCGGGCAAAAGTATCGGCCTGCAGGACCGTCGCCTCGTTGACGACGGTGTTGTGGCCGAGGTCGATCTCGGCCGTCACCGCCACATCGAGGGGGTCTTTCGGAGCTTCATCGGCCTCGTCTTCGCCGAGACCGAGCCGGTCGAAAATCTCGTCGACCGTCGGGTAATCGGGGGACGGCTGCCCGTTCACATAAGCGCCGTCATGGCCAGTCACTGGCCCGGCACTTTCCGGATTGTGATAGGCCGAGGGGAGAAGCGCTTCGCGGATCTCTGCAGGATTGTGCAGCCCGCCGGTCTCGCCGTTCCAGTTCTCCTCAGAGACGTCTCCGCCCGATGTTTCGGCGCGCCAAATCTCTTCCCGCCAGATCTGCGCGGCATCGATCATCGTCTGGAGGTCCCCGCCCGCATCGGGGACGAGAGAGACAGGGTCCACCCCATCGACCAGCGAGAGCTGATCGCTGTCGTCGAGTACAGCATGCTGACGGACCACGCCGAAGCTTGAATCGACTGCCTCGTTGTAGACCGCCCGCACATCCGGCTCGACAAAGGCGCCGGGGGCGCTGACGCTCGCCGTTTCGCCAGGGCGCATGAAAACCGGGCCGCGATCGCTCAGAAAGACCGGCTCATACCCATGGCCCGATGGCACCGGAGCCGGATGATGCCCCGCCGGATCGACCGACACGGACGGATATCCGCCAAGCCGCAGCGAAACGCCTTCCCCGCCCGCAGGTCCATCATCCGGGGACACATTGACAAGCGTTCCCGGCGCATCCGGGTTCAGCTCAACCGGGCGACGCCCGAAATCGAAATCGGGATGCTCGATGCGGAACTTCGCGGTCTCATCGACCGGTTCGAAGAACCCCATGAATCTGGATATGGCTTCTGCGACGGCATTGGCACGCACGGCGCGGCTCCGAGATTCTGACCGAGTTGAGGCAGAGAGAGCCGCGACATGGCGCGGCTCTCAGTGTCAGTGTCGCTCGAAGTTTGAGTCTCCTCAGCCTTCGAACACCGTTCAGCGGGCTCGGCTGATCAGGCGTCGTCGCCGGCGATATCGCCGTCGTCGGAACCACCCACGACGCTCGTGTCGATGCGGGCATACTGCGTGTTGAGGCCGGTCTCGATTGTCTGGCCGAACGCAGAGAGATTGGCCGCAGCATCCGCAGAGGCCGTCGCATTGGCACCGACGTCGCTGTCACCGCCGACATTTCCGACGGTTGCGTCAGAATCGGTCCAGCCACCGTCGATGCACCCGGCATCCTGGCTGACGGAAGCCCAGCCGCTGTTCGACACGGACGGACTCATCACCAGATCGTTGTCGGTGAGAAGCTGATCCTGCAGACCGCTGAGGACGTTACCGTCTCCGCCGACGCTCAAGATATCGTCGATACGGCCCTGGAGCCCGTCGAGATCGACGAGATCATTGTCTTCGAGGCAGTAATCGTTGCTGATATCGGTGTAGGAGCTGGCATTGAAGGAATCGGTCAGCGTGTGATTGCCGACATTGTCCACGTTGACGCCGAGCGTGTTGCCGCTGTTCGTCGTGTTGACATCGTCATCCGACCAATTGGTCGTGTTTTCCTCGGTGAAGTTTAAAGCCTTCGCGATATTGACCGAGGAATTGCCGGAATCTTCCACATCGACGTCGACCGTCTTCGACACCGTGTTGGTGTTGTCGCTGCCGACTGACACATCCTTGTCCACGGTGAACGAGGAGGTGTTGAGGGAATCGACCACCGCCATATCGATGTCGTCACCGGCATCGTTGTCGTCGAAATCGAGACCGTCCTGATCGTCGATATCCTGGTTGTCGTCATCCGAAAGATCGTTGCCGCTCATGAAGGAGGAGCTCAGATTGCTCTCGGAGCCGTCAACGAAGTTGTGGCTGCTGTCCTGGAACGCACCCACAACGCCGGCACTGGTGCTGCCGGTGTTGTTTTCTTCGGGCGCCGGAGGAGCCGGATTGAAGTTGAACATAGCGTTTTCCTTTGAAAGTCGTCGCTCGCGCAGGCACAGCCGGAGCGTTTAGGGCGATGCCCGCAAGCGGATGTTGAAAGAATGCGTATCCGGCCGAAGCCGTGCGCATAGGATCAGGTGTCGTCGCCCATGATGTCGGAGTCCGCGCTGCCGCCGACCACATCGAGATTCATGCTGGCGTACTGGATGTTGCCGCCCATGCTGATGCTCTGGTCGAAGCCGCTGAGGTCCGCGAGAGCGTCCGCGCCGGCATTGGCGTTGCCGCCGACATCGCTGGCACCGTCGACATTCCCGACGCCGGAGGTCGCATCTGCGTAGCCGCCGTCGATATTATACGCCGCCTGATCCAGATGGCCGTTGTTGGTGACGGTCGGATTGGCGACGAAATCGCTATCCATCATCGTCTGGACCTGATCCAAAGCGAAGACGTTGCCGTCACCGCCGAGCGACAGGAGATCGTCGATATTGCCGCAAAGGCCATCGACGTCGACGAGATCGCTGTCGGAGATCTGCTCCATCTTCGTATGGATATCGGTGTCCGACCAATTGCCGACATTGCCGATCGTCTCGTTGAAGCTGTCGGTGACGCCGACATCGGCAGTGTTGTTGCTGCCGGTCGTGTTCACGTCATCGTCGGAATAATTGAACGTGTTGGTCGAGGAGACGTCCGAACTGAAGTCGGAGGAGAACGTCTCGTTGCCGACATTGGAGACGTCGACGGACGTGTCCGACGTATAGGTCGATTCATTCCCGCTGAAGTAGGATTCGTCGGTATCGATATCGGTCGTGCTCGAATTGCCGGAACCGAGAACCGCGACGTCGATGTCGTCGCCACCGTCGTTGTCGTCGATGTCGACCACGTCCTGATCGTCGAGATCAAGATTGTCGTCGTCGCTCGCGTCGTTGTTGCTGAGAACGTCGAAATCCTGGTTCGTCACAGACGCATCGACGCCGTTCCCCCAGCTGTCCTGGAATGCACCGGCGACGCCGGCATTGGCGAATGCCAGATTGTTACGGTCAGTAGCCATTTTCACTTCCCTCTGGTCGAGAGACCGCCGGGGACCGCAACCCGTCATCTACGCGGATTGAACGGCTTCAACAGCCTCTCGCGTTGGTCGGAGCCCTGGTGGGCCCGGTTGCCGGAACATCCAGCAACTGCGCCAATGGTGAGCGACGCAGAGGCAAATTGTCTCTCAGGAAATTCCCCGTTTCCGCGTAAAAAATCCTGACACGACAGAGTTATTCCTATACAGATAACATGTATTACCCTAAAGAGCGTCAGGAATAACCTGACACTGCGCTACTTCTGCTGCATTGACTTTGAATCTGAATGCCGTCGACCTTAGCCTACGCGAGATAAACTCAAAGAGGTTCATCGGTGGACGAGACCTATCCGGCGGACGACGCCGCAGCCGATTCGCGCCTTCCGGAGCCACCCACCTTCCAGGCGTTCTCCGCCCCGCCGCGCGGTTTGCAGGAGCGGCGGATGCGCATCTTCGCCACCATCGGCAACCTGGTGCTCAACTGGTCGAACAACGAGAGCCTGTTCGTCCACGTCCTCATGCTGCTGATGGAAACCGACCACCCGACCTCGGTCATCGTCTTCGGAACGCTCAACACCACGCGGGCGCGGCTCGATCTCGTCAACAGGCTGGCGAAGGCAAAGCTCCGCGATGACGTGATTGCCAAGAAATTGAAGCTTCTCGTGAAACGTTTCGAGGCGGCGACGAAGCTGCGCAACGAGCTCAACCATTCCATGTTTGCGGTCGACCAGCTCGGCGAGATCACGCACACAAACCTGATGCGGATCGAGGAGAAGCGGGGCCGTATCTATTTCGGACGTGAGCGTCCGCTCGATGACCAGCGCCTCGACGAGATGAACGAAGCGGCGCACTCGATGACAGAACTCAACCGCGACCTCTGGCAATTCCTCCCTGAGCTCGAACGCCATCTGCGGGCAAACACAGAGAAAAACTCCGGCGGGCCCCTTCCCTCCCCTGACCGATGACAATACGAAACGCCCGAAGACACAAATAAACTCGAAAAAACATATAGATTCTAATTTTTAATTAGAATAACCTCTGCTTACGGAGCACCCAAGGTACACGCAGAACGTGCCTCTGCTCAGGGGGAAGCATGCAAGCGGAACAGGAATGCGCGCTGTGCGAGGAGATATCGCTGCTACACGACATCGTCGGCGCGTCTCTGAGTTCGCTTAATCTCAAGCTTCTTCAGCTGACACGAAAATATGCCGACGACGAGCTGATCAGAGATATTGGTCGCGACGTCGACCAGATCTCTCCTCTCATCCATCGCATCTATTCGGCCACACAACTTTCCCACACCTGCTCAATTTCTCTCGACGAATTCGTGCGCGCGATGGCTCCGGTCATTGCAGCCCGCCATCATCTGCAGATCGACCTTCTTTCCTCGAAAGAAAACGCCGGCTTTTTCAGCCTGCGTTTCTGCCTCGTGGTCGCCTGCGCAATCGAACGGATCATCGCCGCCGCACGCTGTCTCCGGCACGATGATGCTTTTGTCGCAGTCAGCCTTTCAGCTGTGGACCGATTTACAGTTGTAGCGCATATTGAAGCAAATTTTAAAGATGGATGGGGAAATCCTGAAGGTTCGTTAGAAGACTTCGTTTTTTCGACCGCCATACAGAAGACAAGAGAAGAATTCTCACCACTCAGAGTCGAGATCCGACCCTCGAATGGGCAGAATGCTCGGTTCTCCATCTCCCTGGAGGCAAAAGACGATGCAAGCAGCTTCGAAAGCGTATCGCATAGGCGTCGTGGATGATCATCCCTGCGTAATCGCAGGCATCCGTGCTGCGTTGGAATATGAAGAGGGGTTCGAATTTTCCGGCGAGGCGCGCACCGCCGAACAGGCTTTGGCGCTCGCGGAAAGCGGCACCCTCGATGCGCTCGTCGCCGACCTGAGCCTCCCTGGTGCAGCGGAAGGCGCCTGGCTGCCGGAGGCGATCGCAAGAGCGCCGTCTCTTCCGGTCCTCGCCTACACGATGCATGCGGACACACGCATTCTTCAGCGTGTGTTTGCGCTGGGCGTCACCGGATACGTGCTCAAGAGCTCCGAGGCACGCCACCTCATCGACGCGTTGCGTCTCGTTCTCTCCGGCAGGCGCTACATCGACCCCTGCCTCGCCACGCAACTCCTGCCCTGTGTCAATGAAGGCGAGAATGACAGCGAGGAGACGGAGATCACCCGGCGGGAAGAAGAGACTTTGAAGCTCACCGCTTTCGGCTTCAGTATCAAGGAGATCGCCGGGAAGCTCTGTGTCAGCCCGAAGTCTGTCGAGACCTACAAGCGTCGCGCGGCGCAAAAGCTCTCTCTGCAAAGCCGGGCCGATATCGTCCGCTTCGCGATTGACCGAGGATGGCTGGACATAGACCGCTCGCCCCTCTCCGCGCTCGATCGCAAGCCGAATGCCTGGATCGCCGACACCTCACGGACCTCAGCTTCGCATCGCGGACGCTCCATCTTCTGAGATTGCCGCGCAAAGGATCGGGACAGCGCGCCTTCAGCCGGCGACGCCGCCCGCTCCGGCCATGTGCCGGACCACAGATGGCCCCCAGATCCAGATGAGATAGGCCCCGCAGACGAGGCCGTCGGCAACGATTTCGGCCCTGCCTCCATAGCCGCGCCAGCGGCGCATCGGCGGCAGCACGCCCCGCGCCTCGATCACGGTCGTCACCCGCTCCACGTAGATCACCAGAAACACCATGAGCGTATCGAGACGCCGTGACAGGCGCCGCACTGCCGAGACTGGCCCCCGCCCGCTTGCCGCAGGTGTGGCCGCCTCGAGCGCATCGGCGGTGTAGCGCGTCTCTCGCATGGCTTCCGCCAGCACGTCCTGCGCCCGCTCCATGAAATGCACGACGTAATTGACGACCGGCACGCGGCCGAGAAAATCGACGAGTTCGGCGCGGTTGTTGTGCACGAAGACGAGGAGAAGAAACATCGCACAGGGGATGCGGAGAAAGAGGAAGTCGCCGGCGAGCATCTCGAAGGCGGCCTCGGGCGTGGCGCCGCGCACAATCGCCACGCCGAAGGCGGAGACAACGAGGACGCAAGCCGAGATCGCCGGGAGCAGAAGCGCATAGACCGGCAGTCTGAAACTCTTGCGCAGATAGAGGCTTCGCGCGACCACGCCGAGCGCCGGCAAGACGAAGTCGCCAAGGCTGCTGGCCGCCCCGCAGGCGAAGGCAAGTGCAAGGAAGAAGATCATATGAGATGGCGCACCGTCTCGGCGTCGATCTCTGCCTCATGGCTGAAGATCATCGCCGACAGTCCGGTTGCCGCGTTGATCTGCGCAAGCAGGATTTCCATCTCCGGCCGGTCGAGCCCGGCGAAGGGCTCGTCGAGAACGAGAATGTCGAGCGGCATCGCCAGGAAGGCGAGAACATAGAGGAGCTTTTTGCGAGACAGCGGGAGTTCTGCGACCCGCACGTCCCGCCCCACCTCGGGAAAATGGTCGCGAAAGGCGCCGCCCCGATCGAGTTCACCCACCGTCAAATGCACCGGCAGACGATCGGGATACTGGAAGATGGCGGCGATCCGGCTCCCCTCCCGCCGCCACAGCCGGCCATCATGGCGCGCGTCGATGCCGACGAGACCGCGGGCGAGTGACGTCTTGCCCGTTCCGTTCGGGGCCAGGAAGAGCGCATGCTCTCCCTCCCGCAAAAGGGCAGAAAAAGGCCGCGCCAGGCCTGCATGACCAAACCCCTCGGCAACGAGGATGGGCTCGGCGCCCTCACGCGCCGGGTCGGTGAGGAGAAGCGGCGCTCGCGAGGCGCATGCCTCCCGTACGCTCGCCACCTCGACCGTTGCGACACGCCCGGCCGAAATCGTCACCGCGCGACGACAGAGATCGGCGAAATCTCCCCGTCCCCCGTCATAGATGAGAACGATGCGGGTCTCCCGGATCTCGTTCAACAACGTCTTCAGGAACGCCTTGAAATCGCGGTCGAGATTGGCGGCGCTCAAATCCAGGATCAGGAAGGGCGATCCGGTTTCCACCACGCAGGCGATATTGAGGCGGTGGCTCTCTCCCCCGGAGAGGGACTGCGTCGGATGCGCCAGGATCTTCGTCAGACCGTATGTGTCAAAAGCGGAAAGATCCGAAGGCACCTCCCGCCCGAGGGCGGCGAAGGAATAGCGGATCTCCTCGGCGACGTTGCGCCCGACGCTATACTGCTTCGGCTCGCCGAAAACGAAGCCGATCGTCTGTGCGCGGTGAAGACGGAAATCGAGGCCGGCCGGGCACTCTTCATCCGGCAGGGTGAGCTTGAACGACGAACCGTCCGGGAGCCGGAAAGAAAAGAGGTCGAGCCCGCGCACCGGGAAAGGCCGCCGCACCATCGCGCGCCCCTCGACGGGCTGCAAATACCTGGAAAAGCGCGCGAGCCCCGACAAGAGCTCAAGAAACAAAGAGGGACGCTCACTCGAAGCGGCATCGAGATAGACGATATCGCCCGCCTCCCAGTCGATGCGTTGCGGCACCGTGAAGGCATGACCGGCAATCTCGGCCGTGCCGGCTTCGACACGAAGATGCATCCCCGACGACATCACATATGGGTCAGGTATGACCGAGCGGCGTCTTGCGCAGCGCCAGGATCGCGGCGGCCGCGAGCGCCACATTGACCGCACTCGCCACGAGCAGGACCGGAATGAGCCCGCTCACCGGCGCCTCGAGGGCTGGAAAGACCCAGCCGATCAGCTTCGGCCCGACATAGCCGTTGCACACGATACCGGCCGGAATGGCAACGACCAGGAACCACACATCGTTCGAATACCGCAGGATGGCGCCGAAGAGAGATGCCCAGAGCGCCTGTTCCGCCGCAATGAAGAGATGCACCGGAACCGAAAACGGAAAGCCGCCCGAAACGGCTGAGAGAAGATGCGCGACCGCGGCCACCGGCGCACCGAGAAGCGGGCCATAGAAGCCGGCAACGAAATACGAGGGAAACGCGTCGAGGGCGATGGAGCTCGCACCGCCGAATTTCACGAAGCCGAGAAGAAAGGACAAAAGCGAGAAGACGGCAACGATGATCAGGGAGCGGGTCAGAGAGGAACGCATGAAAGGCACCGGGAGCCTTGAGGGGAGGAAACGCAGGGCAAGCGGCCGAAGCCGATTTCGGATGTGGGCGGAAGGGTTTGCCGAACATTTCCCTGACGTCAAGCCGCGTGACCTGCATAGCCGCCAACGTCACACGGAAAAACCGGCGCGAGAGGCCGGGATTTCCACAAGGATTTGCCGGCAAAATATGTTCCGACGACGTCTCTCCCTTGCCCGGAGGCGGGCGCGCAGTTTAGGCCCGCTCCAAGGTGGTCCCTCACCCGAGAGCCACCGTTTGCGCCAAATGTTCGGCCGCCCACGCCGGACGGCGCGACACCTCTCGCGGCGAAGGCGGGTCAATGATCCCCTTCACCGCCCACCTCCCGAAGAGCCCGCCGATCCCTCACCCGAACGGCGGCGCTCAAATCACCACACTCAGCCCGATTGGAAATGACGTTATGATGCAAAAGATCGCCTTGGGACTGGCGGGCCTCTTCCTGGCTGGAACGATCTCTTCCGCGAATGCAGGTCCCGCCGAGTTGAACGGCCGCCCCGCTCAAGCCGCCTCCTATTTCGAGCAATACTGCCTCGCCAACGGCGGAAACCTCACGAAAGCGATCGCCGCTCTTGCGGGCTCCAAAACCTTCGGCAATCAATCCGGAACGAACGCCGGATCGATCACATATGCGAGCTTCACCGGCCCCGACGGCATCAATGCCTCGGTCAAAATCGGCTTCTCGAGCATTGCCGACCATTGCAGCACCATCGTCATGGGCTCGGGAGACGGCATAGCCCTGAGCAAGGCGTTGGCGGACCATTTTGCCGGCAAGACAGGCGCGAACGCCTCCTCCGTCGAGCCCTTCGCCGATTACGGAGAAGGCGGCTACGCGGTTCCCTATAAAGGCGGCCAGATCATCGCCGCACCGATGACCACAGGCGTCCAACCCGGCATCGTCCACATCAACTTCTTCCCATGAGGATCAGCCCCGGAGGTTTACTCAAAACCTCCGGGGCATCTGCCCCAGGTTCCACGACTGCACCAGGGTTCACGACCCGAATGAAGCGCGCGGGAGCGCTCTCACCCCTCAATTGAAATCGGTGGCGCGGCGAAAGCTCTGGGCAGACGGCTGCCCGGCTTCGACGGTGTCTTCGGCATCCACGTTTCTCAGCATGGGGGCGACGACATCGGCCTTGCGCACGAAAAGCTCCTGCAGGTGCGAACACACGCGGCCGGTGGTTCCCTGCCGCCACACCAGCGACAGGGGCGAGGATGACCGCGGATGGACCACGCGACGCGCCACCAACCGCCCCGCCCGCAGATGCTCACGCACCATCACCTCGGGCAGAAAGCCGATGCCGGCGCCGGTCAGGTGGCCAAGAAGCTTGGTCTGGAGATCGGGCACGAGCAGTTCCTTCTGACCCGACAATTTCCAGGCGACCCGCTTCACCAGCCGGATCGCCGTGTCCTGGACATTGATCGCGGGAAAACGCCGCAAATCGTCATCGCTCAGCGGCTCGGGAACCTGGGTGAGCGGGTGCTCTGGCGAGACCACGAAAACCCAATGGATCGTGCCGAGCGCATGCGTGCGGAAATCGTCGTTGATCGTGTGAAAGCCAGGCGCACCCAGAGCCATATGCCCGCCATTGTGCAACAGCTCGTCCCACACCCCCATATAGACGGCGAGCCGCAGCTCGAATTCCGTATAGGGGAAGGCCCGGCTCAAATTGTCGAGCAGCTCCGCAGCCGCACCGGCATCGTAAAGAAGGTTGTTGATGACGAGCTTGAAATGCGGCTCGACATTGTCGCCGACCTGGCGCAGCTCGTCCGGCAATTCCTCGAGCCATTCGAAAATCTGGGTGGCTTTCTCCAGGAGAACCATCCCGGCCGACGTCAACGTCACCTGACGGGTGGTGCGCACGAAAAGCGGCGTGCCGACGCGGTCTTCCAGCGCCTTGATCCGGTAGCTGATCGCAGACGTCGTGCGATGAAGATGCTGAGCCGCGGCCGAAAAGCTCTTCAGCCGGGCCACCGCCACGAATGTGCGAATGGCCTCGAGATCGAGATTGGGCAGACCAGAGTTCATGGTGGCAGCATCTCTTTGCACAAAGCGCGGCGGAAAGAACAATCTCAGAAGACTGTAGCGATCCATAACGCAAGCGGCAAAAAGAATAGCTCGGGAATGCTTAAAGGGCACCCGCGTAGCGACCAAATGCCTCCGCAACGCTTTGGTCGCGGCAAACCAATGCCGGCAGCATTGCCCGGGCGGCGAACGCCATTCCCGCCAGACAATCCCATCCAGAACTGTGACCGATCTCTGCGATGCGTTCAAAATGCGGTCTGAGGTCTGCGCCGCCGTCAGAGATTTCGGTAAAAGCGTCGATCAGACTGGCCGCAGCCTCACCCTTTGCGGCACAGGCCAGATAGGCGGCGCTGATCGCGTTGGTTTCCGTCGCAGCGAGCGGCAGAACCGAGGAGGCCAGCCGATCGGCGAGGTGTGGCGCACCGAGGCGCTGCAAGGCAACCAGAAAGCCCGCGAGGAAATCGTCGCCGGAGGGCGTCAGGCCCGGTCCGAGGCCGAGCACCCCTTTCACGGAAGGCAGAGGCGCGTCTCTGGCGACCTCTGCACGGCCTGCCCACCCCATCAAAGCGTCGATGATCGGCAGAGCCTTGGCAAGGACGGGATCATCTGAAGCGAGGTGGTCTGCTGGGACATGACCATCCAAAGAGATAATCAGTTTGCCGAGGCCTGCCGGACGAGCGTCCTCCGCCTCGGCTGCCAGCCGGCCGAGACCGCGGGCAAGACTGTCCGCGCTGGTGAGCAAAGGCGGAGAAGCCCGCCACGGCCGGACGCTCCGCGCATCGAAGCAGAGATCGTCGACGAGGAGCCTCCCCGCCTCGGCCACCGCCCTCTCTCCAACATCAAGCCATGACTGCCAAGACGCAATGCCGGCCATCGGAGCGAGCAGATGCAAAGGCCCCGGCCCAAAACCCGGCGGGCCGACGCAGATGAGGCCCTTCTCGAAAGACGCATAGAAGCTGCGACGGAACACGGCGATGATCCGTCCCTCGCCGCCCGCTGGGAGAACACGAGCAGCCCCGGCACCCGCCGTTGTGACCGGAAAGAGACGTATCACCGCCGGCTCCTTTCCTAGGCGAGATCGTCCGCCGTGACGGACGTTCCGGCCTCACCCTTCAGCATCGCGAGCGCGTCCTCAATGCGTCCGATAAGGACACGCTTGCCGCCATTTTCCAGGAACGTGATGGCCGCATCGATCTTCGGCCCCATGCTACCCGGGGGAAACTGTCCATCGGCGCGGTGGCGGCGGATCTCCGAGAGAGTGACCTGCTCGAGAGGCCGCTGTGTCGGCTTGCCGAAATCGATCGCGACCCGCGGCACCGGCGTCAGGATCATCAAATCGTCGATGCCCAGGAGGTTCGCCATGAGGACGGACGTCCGATCCTTGTCGATCACCGCCTCCACGCCGTGGAGATCGCCTTCCGCGTCCCGCACCACGGGGATGCCACCGCCGCCGCCGGCGATCACGACGGCACCGGCCGCCGCCGCCGTGCCGATCATCGCCGTCTCCACGATATGGCGAGGCTCGGGCGACGGCACGACATGGCGCCAACCACGCCCGGAATCCTCGCGCATCTCCCAACCCATTTCCTGGGTCAGAGCCCGCGCTTCTTCCTCATCGTAGAAATAGCCGATCGGTTTTGTCGGATTGTCGAAGGCGGGATCATCGGCATCGACCACCACCTGCGTCAGCATATAGACGACTTCGCGCGCAACACCGGCGCGCCTGAGCGCGTTCTCGAATGACTGCATCAGGACATAACCGATACCGCCCTGGCTGTGGCCGCCGCAGACGTCGAGCGACATCGGCGTGACGCGGTCGCGCGCGATCGCGTTGCGCATCAGGATTTTTCCCGCCACCGGGCCGTTGCCATGCGTGAGGACGAGTTCGGTGTTGAGCTCCATCAAAGGCAGGAGCGTTGTCGCAAGACGCGCGCCGACCTCGAACTGTTCCGCCGGAGTGCCGCGAATGCCCTCCGGATGGGTGGCGTTTCCGCCAATGGCAATCAGCAGGCGCGGAGGGATACCCTCGGTCATCTCGACCTCCTGGTTGTTTGAAGATTTGCTTGGACTTGAGACAATCGGGGCCCGTTCCCGGCCGCGACAGCGGTCGAGGCGAAAACCCGATCAAAAAGCGGTTCGAAAAAGAAAGGGGGCGGGGCCCTCAAAGCGCCCGCCCCGTCTCAGCCGATCCGGCTTAGGCGGTCTTGGAGCGCGCTTCCACGAGGGCCTCGAACGCCTGTTCGAAGCATTCGAGCGGCGGGCGCACGACACCGGCGCCGACCTGGCCGATGCCCGGCTCGCGGTGCGCGATACCGGTGTTGATCACCGGCGTGATGCCGCTTTCCACCACACGCCGCACATCGAGACCCATGCAGGCGCCCTGGAAATCCCAGGTCGGGATCTGCAGCGTCGTGTTGGCTTCCACATAGATCTCGCGCATCTCTTCAGACGTCTCCAACGCATCGTTGAAGCCGCCCGAGCCGACGAAGCGGGTGACACCGGGTGCCGCAACCATCGCCGCCCCGCCGACGCCGAACGTCTCGGTGATCGCGCTGTCGCCGATATCGGGATTGGCGTCATCCTGCGAATAGCCGGTGAAGAACAGGCCGACCGGCGTGTTGACCGGCGCCGTGAACCATTGCTTGCCGAGCCCGGAGACGCGGATGCCGAAATCGCGGCCGTTGCGGGTCATCGCCGTGACGATGCTGCCCTCGCCCACGGCGTGCCCGGCATCCATGACACATTTGCAATAGGCCATGGCCACGTTGAGGAAGAACTGGTCGGTCCGCTCCAGGAAGCGCAGAACCTCTTCCTTGTCGGCGGCCGACGCACTGCCGATGGCGATGTCGGCGGCGAGCGCCTTCAACAGAAGCGCCGAGGCGGCGATGTTGCGCTGGTGGAACTCGTCGCCCATCGTGATGGCCTGCGACATGATCGCGGAGAGCTCGAGCCCGTCGGAATTGCGCTTCAGAGCCTCAGACAGGACCGGGGCCAGCACGTCGCGCATCCACGCAAGACGCGTCTGCACTTCCCCCTCGAACGCACCGAAGCGCATCACCTTGCCGATGCCCTCGTTGAGGTTGCAATAGGCGAAGTTCCCCTGATTGGCGTTGCGCACGACGAGGACCGGCATATTGGCGGAGGTGATGCCGCCCATCGGGCCGACCGCCGACTGATCATGGCAGGGCACGAAACGGACGCTCTTTTGCGCAAACGCTTCGGCCTCTTCGGTCGTCTTCGCCCAGCCCTCATAGAGACAGGCACCGAGGACGGCCCCCTTCATCGGGCCGGTCATCGCCGCCCATTCGATGGGGGGGCCGGCATGCATCAGGACATGCCCTTCGGCGAGCGCCGGGATGCATTCATGCGCCGGGCGGACATCGACGAGATAAGGCCGCGCGCTGCGCATTTCGTCGAGAACGGCCGCATTGGCTTCGTTGATCGTTGCGTACATTTTTGAAAACTCCAGATTCAGATCAGGGACGCGGCCATGCGGCGCAGCTTCTCGGTCTTGTCGGAGACCGGTTCCCATTTGAGGTGGACGACATCGACGTCGTTGCTGGCGAGATCGTCGGCAAAGCCGCGAAGTCCGATGTTGATGACGGCAGGCGGCTCGCTCAGAAGCGGAGACGCTTTCGCCGTTTCTGCCCTCGCGGGCGTGATCAGCCGAAGCGCCAGGAGGACGGCCATGCGCACGCTGTCTGCGATGAGGATGCCGGCATCCTCGAGCGTCTTCGCCTGCGCGGCGTAATCCTGTGGGTCCTCGCTCACGCCGGTAAGATTGGCGATGACGGTGATCGGCGCCTTGTCGCCGCGCGCCGCCCGCATCTCTTCCACCGCCCGGGCAAGTTCACCGGCAGGATCGGCATGGCTGCCGAAACCGAGCACGACGTCGACCAGCAGGATGGCCGCATCGGCGTCCTCAGCGAGCGCGTGGATCATCTCGTTGCGCCCGAACGGGTCGATCATCGGATGCGGCCGACCTCTGGTGTAGAGATCATCGCCGAGATCGATGATGCGATGCTCCGCCGTGCGCAGCATGAAGCCTTCGTCATGGGCGGCATCCGGCGACAGATCCAGAGCCTCGGCGAGAAGCTGTGCGGCCTCTCCGGCGAGCGTGCCGCCGGTATAAAGACCGCGAATACCCTTCGCCGTGACGGCCGGCACGCTCGCTGCCTGCTCCTCGACCCTTGCGAGATCGACGGCCAAGGCTGCCGCCTCGTCGAGCGTGCGTGTCAGGTGCAGATCGCCGTAATCCCGACGGTCGGGATGATCGCCCAGGAAGAGGGCGACGGCCGGCTTGCCAAGCTGCTTCAGCTTGTCGAGAAGCCTGGCCCGCACGGCCGCCGCGGGGGGTTTGGAAACAAAGACGACGACTTTTGACGCCTCGTCGGCGGCCACGAAATCGAGAGCGGTTTCGGCGGAGGTCCCGCCGATTTTCTCCGACAGGTCGCGACCACCAAGGCCGAGGGCATGGCTGATGCCCATGCCGCCACGGGCGATCTGGCACGTCACTTCCTGGAGGCCGGTGCCGGAAGCACCGACCACGGCGATCGGGCCCTGCGGGATGCGGTTGGCGAAGGCGAGAGGCGCCTTGCCGACGATCGCCGTGCCGCAATCCGGCCCCATGACCAGGAGCCCGCGCTCCCGCGCCTGCTCCTTGAGGTCACGCTCTTCTTCGACGCTGACATTGTCGGAGAAGATCATCACGTTGAGGCCGGCATCGAGCGCCTCTTTCGCCAGACCGTGGGCGTACTGCCCCGCCACGGAGATGAGCGCGAGATCGGCTTTCGGAAGCTGGTCGCAGGCGCGCCGGAAGCTTCGCGCCACCGGATAGCGGGCCTTCGACCCGCCCTTGGCCATGGCGGCAAGCCGCTCTTCCACCTGGGCGGCGACCTTGTCGGCGACGCCCGCATCCTCGCCTTCCGCATCGATGACGATGCACAGATCGTTCGGCGTGGCGTCATCCAGATCGTCGTGCCACATGCCGGTTTCGCGGAAGACGTCCTTGTTGGCGGAGGTTCCCATCATCACCGACACCCGGTTCACCTCGGGAAGAGACGAAAGGTCCCTGGAGAGAACCATCAAGGTCACGGAATCCTGGAAGTTTCCTTTGATCAGTCGAGCACTGAGCATCTCAACTTTCCTTTTCGACCGCAGACTTGCGGACGTCTTTCATGAACATCATGCCGAGCATGCCCACGATCAGGATGACGGCGGAGAGATAGAAGTTGGCGGCGAGGCTGCCGGTGGCGTCGGCGATCATGCCGGCGATCGTCGGAGCGAGGATCGAGGACGACATGCCGACGAAGTTGAAGATGCCGAAGGCGGTGCCGTAGGATTCCTTCGAGGCGTTGTCGGCGACGTTGGCGATCAGCACCGGATCGAGTGCCAGCTTGCCGAAGAAGCCGTAGACGCAGATCGCCGCGATCATCTGGTTCACGTCGTCGAGGAAGGCGATCGAGACGAGGCTGATGGCCGCGATCGGGACGAGAACCAGAACCAGCGGACGACGCTTGCCGAGCCGGTCGGAAATGTGGGCGAAGAGCAGCCCGCCGGGAATCGAGACCCAGGCCACGAGCGAGGCGATGTTGCCGATGTTTTCAGCCGGAATGCCGCGCTCTGTCTGCAGATAGTAAGGCAGCCAGGTCAGGATCATGAAGAACCCGAACAGCGAGCAGAACACCATCAGATAGGTGAGGAGCAGGTTGCGGTTCTTGATGAGCGACTTGAAGGACGAGCCTTGCGACGTGCCCTCGGCGCTTTTGGCGCGCGGATGCTCCTTGACCAGAACCCAGATCAACAGACCCGTGATCATGGTCAAAACGGCGAGCACATAGAACGGCATGCGCCAGCCGAGATCGAGCGTGTAGGCCACCCAGCTCGACATCATCAGTCCGAGCGCAATGCCGAAGGCCATGCCGGAATTGATGATGGCGCTGCCGAGGGAGCGGAATTTCTGCGGAATCTGTTCCGAAGAGATACCGTATTGCGGCCCGTAATAGGTGCCCTCGCCCACCCCGGTGATGATGCGCGCGGCAATGAGCTGCGGGAACGTCTTGACCATGCCGCTGACGGCAGTGAAGACGCCGAAGAGCAGGAAGCCCGGTACGAGGACCTTCTTGCGGCCGATGCGGTCGCCGAGGATACCGGCCGGGATCTGGAGGGCGGCATAGGCCAGGAAGAACAGGGAACTGATCAGCCCCAATTCGGTCCCATTCAGGCCGAATTCGGTCTGTATGTCCTGCATCACTGGGCTGAGGACGGTTCGGTCGGCGTACATGAACACCCAACCGAGCCAGAAGAGGAAAATGGTGATCCACCAGCCGGGGATGCCACCTTTTTCTGCGGCCGCCGTCGACGCTGTAGCCGAGGCGCGGCCTTCAATCGGGACTTGCTCGTTCATCCGAGGTCTCACCCTTCAAGGAGTTCGTTTCACTCCTGAGACCCTAATGACTTTTCGAAGCCGGATTTTACGAAACTTTCCAACAGAGCGGGCCGCGGAGACGGGCAAAACCCCTTGAAAACCCCGGGATTCCGAGCCGCAAGATTTGTGAAGGCGGAGCCTCGGAAGCCGCTTCGACGTCACTCTTTCAAACAGTCCTCGCTCGATTGTTGAACGGATTGCCGTCGCCCAGCCTCAAAATCAGCCAATCCGCCCTCAAAGACGCCGGCGCGCACAAGCTCAGGCCGCGTTTTCGGGCGAACGCCTGCTCGAAACTCGTCGTGACGGGGCGATGAACTGCACGGAAATGGACCTTGCCCGAAGGCACAGGAGACCGTCCCATAAAGACGATGCCACGCAGCCGAAGCGCCTGCTCGAAGCGCCGCCCGCGCCGTACCTCAGCAAAAGCGCGGATCCGAAGAGGTGTGAATGTAGAGAGAGAATCCCAAGAAGCCCGCATACCGGAGCTTACAGTCAACGCCTGATGTCCGAAGCGAAACCCACGGAATCGTCGCATCAAAACTCAGGCGCTGGTACTCCCTAGGGGAATCGAACCCCTGTTTCCGCCGTGAGAGGGCGGCGTCCTAGACCGCTAGACGAAGGGAGCAGCGGCGTCAGCCTGGCAGGCGAAAGCGCCCGCGTGAAGCATCGGAGGCGCTATGTGGCATGACCCGCGCGGCGATGCAAGAGGCGACGAGACGAGAAATGAAAATCCCGCTTGCGAGCCGGACAGCGTCCGATCCACCCGGCCCGTTGTGCGGACGAGGCGCCCGTAGAACGCCGCAAATCACGGCAAAAGGCTCGCTCCCCACCAGCGCCGCAAGGTGCGACACACTCAACGCGCCCCAAGGTGCGAAACACTCAAAGCAGCGCAAGGAGCAAAACAACAACGGCACGGCAAGGCGCAGGAGCCGCGGCGCGCCATTGCGGCTTGGCGCGTGCGGGTCCTGCCACCTGCGGGTCTTGTGGCGTGCAGTTCTTGCCGCCTATTCCGGCAAGCACAGCCCCTGCCCCCAGCCAACCGCGCTCTCAGGCCCTCGATCAGCCGCCCGGGAGCAATTTGACACGGTGCAGGATCGTGCCGCTCGCCGCATCGAGGACAAGAAGCTCTTCGCCCCGGCCCTCCTGGCCGTCGCCGCGCGCCGCTTCGCTGATCCGCAGAAGGATGTTGTCGCCGTCGAGCGCGGCCGACGTGACGGTGGATCCCGCCGGCAGCCGCACTTCGGCGACGCTCGGCCCCGTCCCGGCCGGGGCACCGAGGAGACCGAGCTTGTAGACTATTGCGCCGAACACGGCGACAAAGCCCAAAACCATGGTCCCGAACGAAACGATCAACAGGCGGACGAGCCGCCGGCGCACTCTTTCTGCGGCCGGATCGAGAGGCTTTTCGTCGTCGTCGCCCACCGGCGGCAGTTTTCCGGGGCGCTCTTTGGCGGATGCGTGAGGCGTCATGAAGGATCACGAAAGCGTGTTGGATTACACTGTGGAGCCGGACGAAACCGGCCTGCGCCTCGATGCCTTTCTGGCTGCCCGCGCCGATCGTCTGTCGCGCAGCCGCCTCAAGGCTTTGATCAAGGACGGCCATGTCCGCGTCGGCGCGCGGAAATTAGACGAGCCGAACTACCGGGTCAAACCCGGCGAGACGGTCGAAGTGGACCTGCCGGAGCCGGAAGAAGCCACCCCGCGGCCGGAAGAGATCCCGCTTGCGATCGTTTATGAGGATGATGATCTCGTCGTCGTCGACAAGCCGGCGGGCATGGTCGTTCATCCCGCGCCCGGCGCTCACAACGGGACACTCGTCAACGCCCTCCTCCACCATTGCGGCGACACGCTTTCCGGCATCGGCGGCATTCGCCGTCCGGGCATCGTCCATCGCCTCGACAAGGACACGAGCGGTCTTCTGGTGATCGCCAAGAACGATGTCGCCCATCGCGATCTCTCGGCGCAATTTGCCGATCACGGCCGCGAAGGCCCGCTGAAGCGGGAATATTGCGCGCTCGTCTGGGGCGTGCCGCAATTGCGCGCCGGGTCGGTCGATGCCCCGCTCGACCGCGATACCAAGAACCGCGAAAAACGTGCCGTCCGCCGCGGCGGCCGTCATGCCGTCACACACTACCGGGTGGAGGAAACCTTTCAGAACGGGCTCGCAAGCCTCGTCACCTGCCGTCTCGAGACCGGTCGCACCCATCAAATTCGCGTGCACATGGCCCATATCGGCCATCCGCTTCTGGGCGACGCACTTTACGGCTCAGGCTTTCAGTCGAAGGTCGCAAAACTTCCCGCAGACGCGGCCGACGCCCTTCACAGCCTCGCCCGCCAGGCCCTGCATGCCCGCTCGCTCGGCTTTCGCCATCCCGAAACCGGCGAGACAGTGCTCTTCCATTCGCAACTGCCGAGCGATTTCGAGACACTTCTGAACGCCTTAAGAAAGCCTTCGGAAGCCTTACAAGGCCGTAATTAGGAAGCATCGCAAGAGCCGTGATAGGCTTGACGCAACCCAGGACGTGACAAAAGTTAGACAGGCGGGGTCGAAAGCTCTGCTCCAAGACAATCCACGAGTGCACAGGATGCGGCCGCTCCGCGGCGCCTCCCGGTGTCGACTCTTCTGATGACAGGCAATCCCGATGGCCACAGGCAACATCCCCGTCGTATCCACCGCCGAAGGCGGTTTGTCTCGTTATCTCGACGAGATTCGCAAATTCCCCATGCTCGAGCCGCAAGAGGAATATATCCTCGCCAAGCGCTATCAGGAGCATGACGACCGCGATGCCGCGCATCGTCTGGTGACGAGCCATCTGCGCCTCGTCGCCAAGATCGCCATGGGCTATCGCGGCTATGGCCTGCCGATCGGCGAGGTCATTTCGGAAGGCAATGTCGGCCTGATGCAGGCCGTCAAGCGCTTCGATCCGGACAAGGGCTTCCGCCTCGCCACCTATGCGATGTGGTGGATCCGCGCCGCGATCCAGGAATATATCCTGCGCTCATGGTCGCTCGTGAAGATGGGCACGACGGCCAATCAGAAGCGGCTCTTCTTCAACCTGCGCAAGGCCAAGAGCCAGATTTCGGCGCTGGAAGAAGGCGACCTGAAGCCCGAGCAGGTGGCAACGATCGCCAAGCGTCTCAATGTGAGCGAGGAGGAGGTCATCTCCATGAACCGGCGGTTGTCCGGTGATGCCTCGCTCAACGCGCCGATCCGCGCCAATGAAGGCGAAGGCGGCGAATGGCAGGACTGGCTGTCCGACGATGAGACGGAAAGCCAGGAGACGAACCTCATTGCCCAGGACGAACTCCAGCAGCGCCGCGCCATGCTGAAGGACGCGATCGAGGTGCTCGACGAGCGCGAACGGCGGATCTTCGAGGCGCGTCGTCTCTCCGACGAACCGCTGACATTGGAAGAGCTGTCGGGCGAGTTCGGCGTCTCGCGCGAGCGTGTGCGCCAGCTCGAGGTCAGGGCCTTCGAAAAGGTGCAGAAGGCGATGATCCGCGCCTCCAAGGAACGCGACCGCGGCGCCCAGCAGCGCCTCCTCGCCGACGCCTGAGGCGGAGCACCCGCCCAAGCGCTTAATCGCGCCGCGCTTCACCCGCCAGGCGCGTCAACCGCCCCGCAACCGCCGCAGGGCCCGTCCGTCCATGACGACGAGCCCTGCGCCGATCATCGCCATGCCGGCGAACTGCCCCGCCGACAGGCTTTCTCCGAGAAGCACGACGCCGAGCGTCACCGCGCTCACCGGCACGAGAAGCGTGACGAGCATCGCGTTCGTGCCGCCGGCGCGCGCCAGAATCCGGAAAAACAGCACATAAGCTAAGGACGTGGACAGAAGTGCCAGGCCGAGGATCGAAAGGATCGCGGCCATGCCGGGCATTGCCGTGGCGAAGGGCCGGTCGATGAGAAATGCGACCGGAACCATCAAAAGGGTCGATGCGGAAAGCTGCATCGCCGCCGCCACGACGGGATCGGTCGCCCGAAATCCCTTTCCGACGACCGCCGAAAACCCATAAGACGTCGCCGCGGCAAGCATCGCCAGAACGGCCAGAAAATCAGCCGTCAGCCCGCGCAGGGCCGGCAGGCCGATCATCACGGCAACACCCAGAAAACCGAGAACGACGCCCGTGACCTTGTTCGTCGTCATCTTCTCGTCGGCCGTCAGAACATGCGCGATGAGAACGGTGAAGATCGGCGTCGTCGCGTTGAGGATGGAGGCCGCTCCCGCACCGATTTCGACGGTCGCGAAGGTGATCAGTGAAAACGGCACGGCGTTGTTGAGAAAACCCATCAAAAGCGCGCGCAGATAAATACCACCCCGGCTCGGCAGGCGCCGCCCCGAAGCGATGATGACGACCCAGAGTGCCGCAGCCGCGATGCCGACGCGCAAGAGCACGAGCGTGAAGACCGGCACCTCCGCACCCGCGACGCGCATGAACAGGAACGAGCCGCCCCAGAGGAGCGACAGAAGGAGAAGAAGCGTCAGGCTGCCGAGATCGAGAGAAGCCTCCGCTGGCGCGGCGCGAGAAGATGTGGGGAGGGTTTTGGCGTCCATGTGACGAGCCCTAAGAGAGGCTTCTCTCCGGCTCCACCCGATTCTTGAGGCGCTGCCTCCGGCTCGCCAGGAAGACGCCGCCGAGAATGCACACGCCGCCGAAAGCGTGGGCGTAGGTAAAAGTCTCGCCAAGAGCGAAGACGGCGAGAATGGCGCCGAAGAACGGCACCAGATGGAAGAAGGGCCCCGCCCTGTTCGGACCGATGAGATCGACGCCCCGGTTGAAGCAGATATAGGCGAGCACTGAGGGAAAAACGGCGACGTAGAAGAGCGCGGCAAGGCTCGCTGCATTGATGTCGATATGGCCGCCACGCAAAAGATCGAGCGCGCTTGCTGGCAGGAGCATGATGGCGCCCCATCCGATGGTGATCGCCAGGAAGCTCAGCCAGTGAAGAGGCGGCCGCCGCTTCAAAAGCGCGGAATAGGTGGCATAGATGACGACGTCGATCAGCATGATCACGTCGCCCGGATTGAGCCGCAGATGCGCCAGCACCTGCAATTGCCCGCGCGAGACGATGACCACGACGCCGATGAGGGAGACGACGATCCCGGCAAGCTGGCCGAAGGTGAGCCGCTCGCGGAAGAGCATGAAAACGACGAAGGCGATGGCGAGCGGTGTCGTCGCCTGCAGAAGCACGACATTGAGCGCCGTCGTATATTCGAGAGCCCAGTAGAGAAGCGTGTTGAAGAGCGTGATGCCGCACAAAGCCATCAGCGTCAGCACGCCGAGATGACGCTGGATCACCGGCCAGTCGGCGCGCAGAGCCTTCATGGCGAAAGGCAGGATCAACAGCGCAGCCCCACCCCAGCGCAGCTGCGCGAAAAGGATCGGTGAGAAATCATCGATCACCGCCCGCGCGACCACCGCATTGCCGGCCCAGAAGAGCGAGGTCAGCGTCAAGAGCAGATAGGGTTGATCGAAAAGCCAACGCAAAGGGGCAAAGAGGACACGCATTTCCCCGCCTCTATTCCTCTGCGGCAAATTTGTCATCCACCGGGACCATGGATGAGCGCCCAAACGCGCCCCAGTGGCGGAGTGAGACGGCTTGCAAGCCTCGGCCGGAGAGTTATGGTGGACGCTTCCGAGGGGTGTGCGGACAAACCGCGCTGAGATGGCCGTGATGGCGGCCGGACCCTTTGAACCTGATCCGGGTCATGCCGGCGAAGGGACGGGCCTCAGTCTCTCCAGCACGCATGATCTCTGCCATGAAAGGGGCGCGTGCTGGCCATTCTCGCAATCCGTCTCGCGATCGCGATCGCACTCCTCGCCATCTGGGAAGGCCTCGTGCGCGCAACCGGCGTACCGCGCTTCATCCTGCCGGCGCCGAGCGATCTCGTGACGGCTTTCTCCGCCCTCCCCTTCTATTATCTCGGCAATGCCGCCGTCACCGCGACGGAGATCGTGGTCGGCCTCTTCGCCGGAGCGCTGGTCGGCGCATTGACGGCGATCCTGGTCGTTGCCTCTCCCGCGCTTGAAAGGCTCGCCATGCCGATCCTGGCGGCGAGCCAGGCGCTCCCGGTCTTCGCCATCGCGCCTCTTCTCGTCATCTGGTTCGGCTTCGGCATGGCGTCCAAAGTCGTAATGGCCGGGCTCATCATCTATTTTCCGGTGGCCACCTCGTTTGCCGATGGTCTGAAGCGCACCGATCCGGGCCTTCTCGATCTCGCAAGGCTCAACCGCGCCTCCAGGCGCGACACCTTCCGCTACATCCGCATTCCCGCGGCCCTGCCCGCCCTCGCCTCCGGGCTCAGGGTCGCCACCGCGATCGCGCCGATCGGCGCCGTCGTCGGGGAATGGGTCGGCGCCTCGGCTGGCCTCGGCTTTGTCATGCTGCAGGCCAATGCCCGCATGCAGACCGACCGCGTCTTCGTCGGCCTCTTCCTGCTCGCCGCCATGGCGATCCTGCTGCGCGCCCTGATCGACCTCTTCCTGCGCCGCCTCCTCGGCTGGGTGCCGGGAGAAGCGAGCATCGCCTGACGATCCGCCTAAACCCGACATGATCCGAAAAGAGAGGAAATGACCATGCTCGACCGCCTGCGCCTGATGCTTCTGGCGCTCATCTTGACGGCATCGCCCGCCGCGGCCGCGGACCACCTGACCGTGCTGCTCGATTGGTTCGTGAACCCCGACCACGCGCCGCTCGTCGTCGCGCAGGAAAAGGGCTATTTCGCCGAGGAAGACCTCGATGTGGAAATGATCCCGCCGGCCGACCCGAGCGCCCCACCCCGCCTCGTTGCGGCAGGTGAAGGCGATGTCGCCATTTCCTACCAGCCCAACCTCTATCTTCAGGTGGCCGAAGGATTGCCGCTGGCGCGCTTTGGAACGCTCGTCGAAACGCCGCTCAACTCGCTCGTGGTTCTGGAAGACAGCGATGTGACGACGCTCGCCGATCTCAAGGGGAAGACGGTCGGCTTCTCGGTTGGAGGCTTCGAGGATGTGCTTCTGAAGATGATGCTCGGAGAAAGCGGCGTGACCCTCGACGACGTCGATCTCGTCAACGTCAACTTCGCACTCTCACCGGCCCTTCTCGCAGGACGCGTCGATGCCGTCATCGGCGCATTCCGCAATGTCGAGCTCAACCAGCTCGACATCGAAGGCAAGCCCGGCCGCGCCTTCTATCCCGAGGAGCACGGCGTGCCGCCCTATGACGAGCTCATCTTCATCGCACGCTCCGACAAGCTCGACGACGACAGGCTGCCGCGCTTCCTGAAGGCGATCGAGCGCGCCACGCTTTATCTGACCAACCATCCCGAGGAAGCCCTCGAGATCTTCACGAAAGCACATCCCGATCTCGGCGACGAACTCAACCGCCGCGCGTTCATGGATACGGTCGCCCGCTTTTCGAAAAGCCCCGGCGCCTTCGATGCCGGCCGCTATCAGCGGTTCGCGGAATTCATGAAGGATCAGGGACTGATCGAGACTGTGCCGGAGCTGGAAAGCTACGCCCAGGCCGTTCGGTAAAGGCCCGTTCAGTGAAAGCCAGTTCGGTGAAAGCCAGTCAGGCTGGGGCGATCAGGAATCGCCCCAGCTCTGCATCACATTCTCAAACACCTTGTCGCCCGGAATACCCTTCTCGAAGGTGATCAGGGCCCGCTTTCCGCCCTCAAACAGGATCGGCAGGTCGAACCAGGAACCGCTGCGAAGAAGCTCCAGATTCCGCTCCACCTGATCGGGCGTATCAGAAAGCGCGATCCAGTAGAGGTCACCGGTCACGTCGACGGCAGCGCCTGCGAGCGGCTGTCCACGCGCCTGCTCGTTCGGCTTCATCACCAAGGCCGGAACACGCTGCACGACCGCGGTGTCGTCGAGCGTCCCGGAGAAGGCGATCTCGATGAGATGGCTCGCCGGCAGGGCAACGTCGTTGTTCTTGGAAATGGTGATCGTGACCTCGGCCTCACGCTCCGGCACGTCGATCTTCGCCTGGATGGCAGAGCCTCCGTCGTCGCGCTTGACCGTCGACCACGACACGGCGCCGTTCACCGCCTTGCCGGCGGCACCGTCTTCGCCCTGCTCGTAGAAGATCGCCCTTTGCCCGACGAGCGAACCGCTCGCGGCCTGTCCCGCGGCATTCCCGCTGGAGGGCGCCGTCTCGGAGAGCTCGTCCGGCGTTCCCGGCGGCGTCTCGTCTGCCGGCAGGCCCGCGCCATCTGATTCGCCTGTGTCGTCCGGCAGACCTTCGTCGCTGGGCGCACCGTCGAGAGGCGCATCCATCGGCTCTTCCTGGCTCGTGGAAGGTCCGGCATCGGGCGTCTCGGCTTCCGGCCCGGTGAGGAGACGATCCTCGTCCTTGCCTTCCACGCGTTCGCCCTGGCTCTCAATGAGGCCCGTCAAAGGCGACGAGGACGTGTTGTCCTCGGCGTTCCCCGGAGCCGTTCCCTGTGCCGTCTCGTCGGAGGAAACCTGGCCGGAGATATCGTCATACGCGGTGACGATCGTATCCCATTGCGAATAGACGACCGCTCCGATGCCGAGCGCGATCAACAGAACCAGAACGGTCGCGATCAGCGCCGGCGCCCGCGATGTCCGCACCTTCTCTGAACCATCGTCATGGCGCGGCGCCGCAACGGCCTCGTCCCTAACCTCGTCTCTGGCTTCGCCCTTGGCCTTGGGCTTCTTTTCCTTCTTCCAACGCGACTTGCGGGCAGAAGGCGTTTCGTCCTCGACACCGGCGCCATCGATCCGGGCGTCGTGGGGGTAATCGTCTTTGCCCTCGGACGTCACATTCGGCACGGGCGCGCCGGCGGGGCCGGCCCCGGCCGCAGCATCCGGCCGCTTCGGCTCCCGGCTTCCCGCGAAATCGCCGCCAGCAGCACCGCCCCCAACAGAGCCGCTTCCACGAAGGTCGCGCTCCCCATATTGCGGCACGGCCCGGGCGTGCGGCGGCTCCGCCCGAGGCGCCTCTTTTGCAGGAGGCGGGGGCGGAGGTGGCGGCGGAGGAGGAGGTGGTGGCGGAGGGGGTGGAGGCGGCGGTGGTGCCGGCTCCTCGTCGGGCTCCTGGACACCGGCACTCTCGGCCGCGAAATCTTCCTCCACGACGGCAATCGCATCTTCGAGCGCCGCATGATGCCCTTCGATATCTTCGGGGGGCAGCGGAGGCTCCACGGCGGTGAGCTGGCGCGCCAACGCAGAGCGGGCGCGGTCATAGACCGCCTGGCGCATGTCCGGCCCGTCATCGGGAAGACTGGCGATGGAGCGTTTAAGGATCGCTACGTAATC
This sequence comes from Afifella aestuarii, assembly GCF_004023665.1. Classification (NCBI taxonomy): domain Bacteria; kingdom Pseudomonadati; phylum Pseudomonadota; class Alphaproteobacteria; order Hyphomicrobiales; family Afifellaceae; genus Afifella; species Afifella aestuarii. Next base: position 950,592 of record NZ_SAUF01000001.1, on the reverse strand, counting down.
GGGCATAACGCTTGAAGAACTGTGTAACCGTGGATTAACGGCAAGGCTTAGTCCTGAAATGGATCACGGACAAGGATCGTATCGGCTCGTTCCGGACTCGTCGACAGAAGAGCGACCGGAGCTTCGATGAGTTCTTCGATGCGCCGGACGTATTTCACCGCCTGAGCGGGAAGATCGACCCAGCTTCGTGCGCCGGCTGTCGATTCCTGCCAGCCTTCGAGGCTTTCGTAGATCGGCTTTAACCGCGCCTGGGCCGCAGCGCCCGCCGGCAGCCAGGACACGCGGCGGCCATCCACCTCGTAGCCCACGCAGACTTTGATCTCGTTCAGGCCGTCGAGCACGTCGAGCTTCGTCAAGGCGATGCCGTCGATGCCGGAGACCTTGACCGTCTGGCGCACGAGCGCCGCATCGAACCAGCCGCAACGCCGCTTGCGGCCCGTGACGGTGCCGAATTCGCGGCCGCGCTCGCCGAGGAAATTGCCGATCTCGCCTTTGTCTTCGGTCGGGAACGGCCCCTCCCCGACCCGGGTCGTGTAGGCCTTGGTGATTCCGAGCACGTAATCGAGCGCCGAAGGCCCGATCCCCGACCCGGCCGAGGCCTGTCCCGCCACCGTGTTCGAGGAGGTGACATAGGGGTAGGTGCCGTGATCAATGTCGAGGAGCGCGCCCTGCGCCCCCTCGAAGAGAATGCGATCGCCCGCCTTGCGCCGCGCATCGAGCAATGCCCACACGGTATCGCAGAACGGGATGACCCGTTCGCGCACTTCCTCGAGCTCGGCAAGAATGTCCTCGCGCGAGACTTCCGGCTCGCCGAGGCCTTTCAGAAGCGCGTTGTGGTGGACGAGAAGCCGATCGATTTTGGCCGGCAGCGTCTCGGGTTCGGTAAGGTCCATGACCCGGATCGAGCGCCTGCCGACCTTGTCCTCATAGGCCGGCCCGATGCCGCGCTGGGTCGTGCCGATCTTCGCCTCGGGCGCGGCGGCATTCTCCCTGAGCCCGTCGAGACGACGGTGCAGCGACAGGATGAGGGCGGCATTATCGGCGATGCGGAGCGTCTCGGGCGTCACGGTCACACCCTGCTCGGCGAGGCGGTCGATCTCCGCAATCAAGGCGTGCGGGTCGAGCACAACGCCGTTGCCGATGACGGCAAGCTTGCCCGGTCGCACCACTCCGGAGGGCAGCAAGCTCAGCTTGAACGACACGCCATCGATGACGAGCGTATGACCGGCATTGTGGCCGCCTTGAAAACGCACCACCACATCGGCGCGCTCCGACAGCCAGTCGACGATCTTGCCCTTACCTTCGTCGCCCCATTGCGAGCCGACAACCACCACATTGGCCATGACACGAGGCCTTTCTGCGTCCAGCGTCTTTCAGGAATTCCTACCGCGAGTGCCCTGCTTTGGCCCCTTCCGTCAAGCGTTGCAGCGGATGGCGGCCCTGTCTGAGGTGCAGGGCATGGCGGTGAGCGCCGCCCGTGCCGGGGCCTGCGGGCAGCAAAAGAGCCGGACCCCGCATAGCGGCGCCGGCTCTCGCATGATGGCGGCCGGTCAGGCCGGCCGCCGATCGGGCATCGAAGCGCGTCAGAAGACGAGCGGCTTCACCTGCTGCACGTTCTCGATCCGGTTGATCGCCTCCATCAGCTCCGGCGAGATCTTGTGGTCGACCGAAACGAGGGCGATCGCGTTGCCGCCCTCGAAGTCGCGGCCGAACTGCATGCGGGCGATGTTGATGCCGTTCTCACCGAGGAGCGTGCCGATTCGGCCGATGAAGCCCGGCCTGTCGTTGTTGGTGATGTAGAGCATCAGCTCCGACAGCTCCGCCTCCATATTGATGCCCTTGATCTGGATGATGCGGGGCTTGCCGTCGGCGAAGACCGTCCCGGCGACGGAGCGTTCCTGCTTGTCGGTCACGACGGTGAGGCGGATATAGGTTTCGTAGGCACCGTGCTGTTCGCGGCGCGTCTCTTCCACCTGAATGCCGCGCTCCTTGGCGGCGGCCGGCGCGGAGACCATGTTGACGGACTGCAGCAGCGGCTGCAGGAAGCCCGTCAGCGCCGCAGAGGTCAGCGCCTTGGTGTTCATCTCCGCAACCGTGCCCTCATATTCGATGCGGACCCGGCGCACGCCCGTCTCCGTCAGCTGACCGGCAAACGAGCCGAGCTGTTCGGCAAGCTTGACGAAGGGCGTGAGCCGCGGCGCCTCTTCGGCCGAAATCGACGGCATGTTGAGGGCGTTCGTCACCGCACCGGTCGTCAGGTAATCGGCCATCTGCTCGGCGACCTGCAGGGCCACATTCTCCTGCGCTTCCATCGTGGAAGCTCCAAGATGCGGCGTGCAGACGACATTCGGCGCACCGAAGAGCACGTTTTCCTTCGCCGGCTCCTGGGCGAAGACGTCGACGCCCGCAGCCGCCACCTTGCCGCCGTCGAGCGCATCGCGCAGCGCCTGCTCGTCGATCAGCCCGCCGCGCGCGCAATTGATGATGCGCACGCCGTCGCGCATCTTGGCGATCGCATCGGCATTGATGACGTTGCGCGTCCGGTCGGTCAGCGGCGTGTGCAACGTGATGAAATCGGCACGCCGGAACAGCTCGTCGAGCTCGACCTTTTCGACACCGAGATCGGCCGCCCGGTCTTCCGACAGGAACGGGTCATAGGCGACCACGCGCATGGAAAGCCCGAGCGCCCGGCGCGCCACGACGGAACCGATATTGCCGCAACCGATGATGCCGAGCGTCTTGCCGGTGATCTCGACACCCATGAACTTCGACTTTTCCCATTTGCCGGCCTGGGTCGAAGCATCGGCCTTCGGGATCTGGCGGGCGCAGGCGAACATCATGGCGATCGCATGCTCGGCCGTGGTGATGGAATTGCCGAAGGGCGTGTTCATCACGATGATGCCCTTGGCCGTCGCCGCCGGGATATCGACATTGTCGACGCCGATGCCGGCCCGTCCGATGACCCGCAGCTTGTTGGCAGCGGCGATCACCTTGTCGGTCACCTTGGTGGCGGAGCGGATGGCGAGACCGTCATACTCACCGATGGCGGCGATCAGCGCATCCTTGTCCTTGCCGAGGGCAGGCTGAAAATCGACGTCCACTCCGCGGTCGCGAAAGATGGCGACAGCGGTTTCGGAAAGGGCGTCGGAAATGAGTACGCGGGGTTTGCTCATGGCGAAAATCCTCGTCGGGCCTGCTGCGGTGGTCGTTTCGACACGCCGGAGGCCGGTCAATTCGTGAAAGATCGGGGAAGCGCCCGCGGGCGCTTGTCCCGCAGGCGAAGAAAAGGTCAGGCGGCTTTCTTGAGCGCGCTCTTTTCCGTGGCGAAGGCCCAGTCGAGCCAGGGCGTCAGCTTTTCCAGATCGGCCTTTTCGACCGTTCCGCCGCACCAGATGCGGAGACCGGCCGGCGCATCGCGATAGGCGCCGATGTCGAAAGCGACGCCTTCCTTGTCGAGACGGGAAGTCAGCGCCTTGGCAAAGGCGGCCTGCTCGGCCTCGGAAAGCGCCTTCACCTCATCGTCGACGATGACAAGGCAGACGGAGGTGTTGGAGCGGATCGCCGGTTCATGCGCCAGGAAATCGACCCAGGGGGTCTTCGCCACCCAGTCGGAAATGACGGCGAAATTCGCATCGGCGCGGCCGACGAGGCCGTTGAGGCCGCCGACGGACCGGGCCCAGGCGAGCCCGTCGAGATAATCTTCCACGGCGAGCATCGAGGGCGTGTTGATCGTCGCGCCTTCGAAGATCTCGGCGTTGAGTTTGCCGCCCTTCACCATGCGGAAGATCTTCGGCATCGGCCAGGCGGGCGTATAGCTCTCAAGCCGTTCCACCGCGCGCGGCGACAGGATCAGCATGCCGTGCTGCGCCTCGCCGCCCAGGACCTTCTGCCAGGAGAAGGTGACCACATCGAGCTTGTCGAACGGCAGCTTCTGCGCAAAGGCGGCGGAGGTGGCATCGCAGATCGTCAGCCCCTCACGGTCGGCCGGGATCCATTCGCCATCGGGCACGCGCACGCCAGAGGTCGTGCCGTTCCAGGTGAAGACCACATCGCGCTTGAAATCGACCTCTCCGAGGTCGACGAGCGCGCCATACTCGGCCTTGAGCGTGCGCGTATCTTCGAGTTTCAGCTGTTTGACGACGTCCGTCACCCAGCCGGAGCCGAAGCTCTCCCAGGCAAGAACGTCGACGCCACGGGCGCCGAGCATCGACCACAGCGCCATTTCCACGGCGCCGGTATCGGAGGCGGGCACGATGCCGATTTTGTAGTCGGCGGGAACGCCGAGAATGTCGCGGGTTTCTTCGATCGCCTGCTTCAACTTGGCCTTGCCGCCCTTGGAGCGGTGCGAACGGCCGAGGAAGGCGTCGGAAAGTGCATCAAGCGTCCAACCGGGGCGCTTGGCAGTCGGTCCAGAAGAAAAGCGGGGATTGGCCGGGCGCTCTGCCGGCTGCGAAATCATCGTCATGTCAGTCTACCCTTTCAGATAGGCGCTCCGCGTTGGGGCGGAGTGTCCCGCCGCCGCCTTTACAGAAATGGGGGTGACAACGCAACTGACTTATTGTGGGCCGCCGGAGAGCAGCCATGTCTGTTGCGCGCTTGCCTCAATATAGAGAATGCGTTTTCAGAAGAGTGTCGTCGGGGAAGCGTCGATCCGATCCTTTCGGGGGTGGCAGAGACGCGGGTTGGGGAAGATGTGATGTCGGGCGCTGTGACGCTCCTGCTTTATTCGGCCGCCACATTGGCGTGCGGCGCCGCGGTGGCGGAACTGCATGATCCCGTCAGCTGGAAATGGCGCACGCCGCCCCTCGCAGAGCGGCTCGCCGCAATCGTCCTGATCGTGTTTTTTCTGGTTCTTCTGGCGAGCCTGCTTGCAAAACTGGCGCTCGCCTTCGGCCTCTTCGGGCTTCTCGCCCCGGCCATCGTCTTCTTTGCGATTTCGCCGCTCGTCGCACTGCAGGTGCCGCTTCACGCGATCGAGACATGGTCGGTCGTGCGCGCCTGTTCAGCCGTCGCCGGCCTGTCGACGCTCGCTGCATGGCGCCTGGCCGCGTTCTTCTCTCCGAGCCGTCTGCCGCCCTCTCCGGGCTGAACGAAGCCTGCGCGTCAGGGCCTCTGCCGCGCGGCATGAGAAAAAGGCAGCAAAACGCGAAACGGGCCGGCAAAGCCGACCCGTTCCTGGAGCAGAGCCAGAGAGAGGCTCAGGACTGGAGCTTCAGTACTTAACGACGGCAGGCTCGCCGTAATACGGGTCAGGTTCGGCGGCCGGCCCCCCGAAGGTGTAGCGCACGCCGAGCTTCACATCGTGGGAATCGATGTCCTTGAACTTGATCGGGTTCACGTTGTCGTTGTTGCCGTCGTAGCCGACCATGTCGGCCGATTCCGCGTCACCGAGATTGACGTAGCGATAGCCGAGATCGAGCGCGAGATTGGGTGTGACCTGATAGGCGACACCGGCATGCAGCGCCCAGGCGAGATTCCACTCGCTGTGATCGCCACCATAGGACGTGTAGCCGTTCGGCGTGTTGATGTCCCGCATGCCGCTGATCGTGTTGCGCGAGGCGCCGACACCCGCGCCGACATAGGGCGAGAAGCCGTGCCAGCTGCCGAGATCGACATAGGCGTTAGCCAGGAACAGCCATTCCGACTTCATGGCCTCGTATTCGTTCGAGCCGACGAACGCCGGATCTGCGCCGACATAGGTGTCGAAGGCGGAAAAGCTCGTCTTGCCGCGATATTCGCCGGTCAGGTCCACACGTGCCCAGGGATTGATCTGATAGCCGATACCGACGCCGGCGAAGCCGCCGCTGTCGAATTCCGGATCATTGACGAAGCTGACGGTGTCGCCGTTCGCGATCGCCTGATCGATGAGGCTGCTCGTGATCTTGTCGACCCGCTGATTGGTGATGCCGATGTCACCGCGCAAATACCAGCCGCTGAAGGAAGGCGCGGCCGGCGGCAGCGGCTCTGGCTCGACGATCGGCGGAAGCGGAAGATCAGCAGCAAAAACTGCCGGTGCCGTGGTCAAGGCCGTCACGCTGGCAGCAAGCGCAAGAGTGGCGCGTTTCAACATAGTGGTCCTCGTCTTTTGCGGCGCGTCCGGCAGCCCGAAATCACCCACTGATGTTGACAAGGTTTAGCCGCAATCACTTAAGAAGCACTTAACTATGAAGATTAACCACGCCTCTAAACCTTAACGAAAGCCTACCCGCAATCGCGGGTTCAGCAACGTGTCGGAGCCCTTCACCACGCTCTGGCCGCGCGAACCGAACTCCGAGGGAGCGCCGCTCTCTTTAGAATAGATCCAGAACATAGTGTTTGATTTTGCTCGGGCCTTCTGGTTCGTTCGCAAGGTCGCGACACCCGTCGCAACGTCCTTTGATGTCAGGGCCTTGAACCCTTTCGATTGGAGGAAATAAATGAGATTTTTCTGCGCGACCGCAGCGGATCAGGCGCATCCGCCCCTCCTTCACGCAGCCGGTTTGGCCGATGGCCCAGAACCGTCCCGTGCGCCGCGTCTTCGGGCGCGTCTCCAAGCGACACACCTCTCTCTCCGCGAACAGGAATAGCCCATGCACGAATGTCCTTTCGCCGGGGCCTGCGGCTATCTCAAGCGCCCTCCGGAAGCCCTCGTGGTCAACGGCTTCAGGCTGTGGGTCGCCGGCTATCAGACGGGCGACATCGAGCATTGGAGCGAGGCTTGGAATCTCTTCTCCGAAAAATTCGGTCACGGCCCGGCACGCCATTCCGTCACCCAGCTTGCCCATTGGGTGCGCTCCGTCTTCCTCTGGCGCACGGACCCGATCCAGTGCTTCAGCTCAGGCTGCCCCCATATCTGCCGCGACGAATGTCTCGCCGTAGCGATGATCGCCGCCTGTCAGCATCGAGACGGCTCCTGCCTCGATTATTGTCTGGAGCGTTTTTGCGGCTTTGCCGATCATCGCGAACCGCTTGAGGCAGCGCTCGGCTTCGCATCGGCGCTCGACTCACACGGCCAGCGGCTGATGTCGGTGCCGTGCGAGGTGGTTCGGGGCCTGATTGAGCCACCGGAATCTGAGCCACAGATCGCCCGCACCTATCATTGAGCCTTTCGACAAGGCGAGCGGACAGAGCTCCAAATGTTGTTTCGCATTCTGGTCGCCACTGCGCTGACGCTGGCCTCGGTCGCGGGCTATGCCCACGCGAGTTTCCACCATCTTCGGCTGCCGGCCGTGGTCAGCGTCGATGCATGGATGAAAAGCGACGAGGCGCCGACGTGCCGCGCATCGAGCGAGTCTGAAAGCGCAGCCATCTGCCAGCAAGAGAGCCCCGGTCACAAGCGCACCAGTCACAAGCGCACCAGTCACAGGTGACAGCAGATTCGAGGGCTCAGACGAGCTCGGTCCCGAGGCCTTCGGGATCTTGAGCGCTGTCAGGCTGCACGCCCGGATCTCGTGCAAGGTCTCCTTCCGCCCGCAGCTTTGAGCTTTCCCCGTGCCGCCGCCGCTTCGCCCGGTAAAGCGACCGGTCGGCGGCCGCGAACAATTCCTCGAATGTGCGCCCTTCATCGGGCGATGTCGCATGGCCGATGCTGACGGTCACCGGCCGGCCCAGCGGCGGCAATTGCAGCGCGGCAACCCGGCGCATCAGCCGATCGCCAAGCGATGTCGCCTCCCAGCGGTCGAGGTCGTTGCAGCAGATGACGAACTCGTCGCCCCCGTAGCGCACCAGCACATCTTCCTTTCGCAGGACGCCCTGCATCGTCGCGGCCATCTCTTTGAGAACGAGATCACCGCACGCATGGCCGAAATCGTCGTTGATCGCCTTGAACTCGTCGATGTCCACAACGAGCACGCTGAACGGCCGCCCCGCCTCGGGGGTGCAGTTGAGCGCATCCTTGCCTTCGCCCGGAAGCCGGCTGCGGTCGAAAACGCCGGTCAGCTCGTCCCGTCCCACCCGCTTCAGAAGATCCTCGTATCTTTCCCGATATGTGAGGATGTCGAAAATGTCGGAGATCCGCTTCTGCCGCGGCGCCACCAGCGGCGGGCGCTCGAGATAGCGCAGATAAAACCAGGCAAGCACCCCATAGATGCAGGCCGTCACCATCTTGGCGAGCCAGCCGCCGACCAGAACGTCGATCGGCGCATCGAGAAGCGCCCAGAGCGCCGAATAGAAGCCGATCTGATCGAAGGTGAGGACCACCATGGCGCAGAGCGCGATGCGCAGGCCAATGCTCTGCCGCATGATCCGGCCGAGCCGCTCGTAAAGCAGGATGATGAGGATGCTGTCGACGAACAGAAGCACCGTTCCCCACACCATCAGCCAGCCCATGTCGTTCATGAAGCTGAAATCCGGCAATTGCCCCGTCGCCGGCGCGACGATGTGATGGCGCGCCAGGAAAACGAGAGCGACGGTCAGGAAATTGCCGATGAGGAGCCCGTAGATCGGCTGGCGAACGGTGGAAGCGTCTTCGCGGATATAGACGAGGAGTAGGAGCACAAGCTTGCCGGCGAAGAGAACGGTCGAGCCCGGTGAAATTGCAGTCCCCTCCGCGAAAGGCACGTAGAGGATCGCCGCCAGATAGGTTTCCAAAAAATGCATGGCGCCGAGGGCGCAGAAGAAGATGCCGATCCCCAGCCGATGACGAAGCCTGAAGAGACCGGCCATGACCGCGAAATAGACGGTCAGCTCCAAAAACAGCAAAAGAACGTTCATCACATCCATGAGGCGATCCCTCAATGGTGCCGCCCTCCCCTGGTGCCGACCGCTTCACTCATGCGGCGCGATTTCCAGGAAGGGGGAACGGCGTCTCTTCGACTTTATGGAGCCCATAAATCCGATGTGCGGGATCAAACCAAGTGAAAAACTTGATTAAAAGGCGAGCAATCTCTCCACAGAGCCGCCGCCTTCAGCCGCCGACCGTCAACTTCGTCAGACAATAAAAAACGGCCGCAGCATGCGCTGCGGCCGTTGGAAAACGGAAAATCTCTCGGACCCTAGCCGAGCGACTTGACGATCGCTTCCGTCATTTTCTTAGCATCGCCGAACAGCATCATCGTCTTGTCGAGGAAGAAGAGCTCGTTCTGAATGCCGGCATAGCCCGACGACATGGAGCGTTTCACGAAGAGCACCGTGCCCGCCTTGTCGACGTCGAGGATCGGCATGCCGTAGATCGGCGATTGCGGATCGTCGCGCGCGGCCGGGTTGGTGACGTCGTTGGCGCCGATGACATAGGCGACATCGGCCTGGCTGAACTCGGAGTTGATATCTTCGAGCTCGAAGACCTCGTCATAGGGCACGTTCGCTTCAGCCAGCAGCACGTTCATATGCCCCGGCATACGACCAGCGACCGGATGGATGGCGTATTTCACTTCCACGCCCTCCTTCTTCAAAGCCGCTGCCATTTCGTGAAGCGCGTGCTGCGCCTGTGCCACCGCCATGCCGTAACCCGGCACGATGATGACCTTGGAGGCGTTCTTCATCAGGAAGGCCGCATCTTCCGCCGAGCCCTGCTTGACCGGACGATCGTCCGCACCGCCGCTCGCAGCCGTGGTCTCGCCGCCGAAGCCGCCGAGGATGACGGAGATGAAGGAGCGATTCATGCCCTTACACATGATGTAGGACAGGATCGCACCCGACGAGCCGACGAGCGCACCCGTGATGATGAGCGCGGTGTTGCCGAGCGTGAAGCCGATGCCGGCGGCCGCCCACCCCGAATAGGAGTTCAGCATCGACACGACGACGGGCATGTCCGCCCCGCCGATCGGGACGATGATCAGAACACCCAGCGCCAGGCTGACGATGGTGATCAGCCAGAAAGCCGTGTGGCTCTCGCTGGCCGCAAAGATGATGATGCAGAGAAGCAGGAAGACGCCGAGGCCGATATTCACCTGATGGCGCATCGGCAGCATGATCGGCTTGCCGCTCATGCGCCCGTCGAGCTTCAGAAACGCGATGATCGAGCCGGTGAAGGTGATCGCGCCGATCGCCACGCCGAGCGACATCTCGATGAGGCTTGCTCCGTGGATCGATCCGGGATCGCCGATGCCGAAGGCCTGCGGCGCATAAAGCGCGGCTGCGGCCACCAGAACGGCGGCGAGGCCGACGAGCGAATGGAACGCGGCCACAAGCTGCGGCATCGCCGTCATGGCGATGCGCTTGGCGATCACCGCGCCGGCGCCACCGCCGATGGCGATCGCCAGGATGATGAGACCCCAGGATCCGAAGCTGGCCGGGGGATGCCCGATCAGCGTCGTGAGCACGGCAATGACCATGCCGGCCATGCCGAACTGGTTGCCCTGGCGGCTGGTTTCCGGGTGTGAAAGACCGCGCAGTGCCAGAATGAAAAGGACACCCGCAATCAGATAAAGAAAGGCTGTGACGCTGGCAGACATCAGGCGCGCACTCCCTCAGCGGCGGCGCCTGCCGCCCGAGCCTTGGAAAACTGGCTCATTTTACCGCTCTTTCCGCTTGTACATGGACAGCATGCGCTGCGTGACGAGAAAGCCGCCGAAAATGTTGACGCTCGCCAGCATCACCGCAAAGAAACCGAACCAGCGCGCTGTGCTGGAACCGTCCGCGACGAGGTCGACGCCGACCGCGAGAAGCGCGCCGACGACGATGACCGACGAGATCGCATTGGTCACGGACATGAGCGGCGTATGCAGCGCCGGCGTCACGGACCAGACGACGTAATAGCCGACGAAGATCGCCAGCACGAAAATCGAGAAGCGGAAGACGAACGGGTCGATCATGCCACCGCTCGCAGCATGCGCGAGCTGACCCACGGCCTCCCCGTCTCCCAGCGCATTGAGCGCCTGCGAGGCGGCTTCCCGCGCCGCCTCTGCGGCCGACTGCGCCTGTTCGACAGCCTGCCTTACTGTTTCTTCAGCCATCGGCTATCCCCTATTTCTCGTTCGGCGCGTTCACCGGCTCGCCACCAAACTGCGGGTGCACGACGGCCCCGCCATGGGTGAGCAGCGTCGCCGCCACGATCTGGTCTTCACGGTTGATGGAAAGGGCCTTCGTCTCCTTGTCGACCATCGGCTCGACGAAGGCATAGATGTTGCGGGCGAGAAGCGCCGAAGCGGACGCTGCGATCTGCCCCGCCATATTGACGATGCCGATGAGCGTGACGTTGTCCTTCACGACCTGCTTGTCGGCTTCCACGCCCTCGACATTGCCGCCGCGTTCCACGGCGAGATCGACGATGACGGAACCGTCCTTCATCGACTTCACCATCTCGGCGTCGACGAGCTTCGGGGCCGGACGGCCGGGAATGAGCGCCGTGGTGATGACGATGTCCTGCTTGGCGATGTGCTCGCGCACCAGCTCCGCCTGCTTGGCGCGGTATTCCGCCGACATTTCCTTGGCGTAGCCGCCGGCCGTCTCCGCCGCCTTGAACTCTTCGTCCTCGACCGCGACGAACTTGCCCCCGAGGGACTCCACCTGCTCCTTGGCCGCCGGGCGCACATCCGTCGCCGTGACGACGGCGCCAAGGCGCTTGGCGGTCGCGATCGCCTGCAGGCCGGCAACGCCAGCCCCCATCACGAAGACGCGGGCGGCCGGAACCGTACCGGCGGCCGTCATCATCATCGGCAAGGCGCGCCCATAGGCTTCCGAAGCCTCGATGACGGCACGATAGCCCGCAAGGTTCGCCTGCGAGGAGAGAACGTCCATCGACTGGGCGCGGGTGATGCGCGGGATGAGCTCGAGCGCAAAGCCGGAAAGCTTCGCCGCGGCCATCTTCTTCAACGCCTCCTCATGGCCGTACGGATCCATGAGGGCGACGACGGCCGCGCCTTCCGGAAAGCCGGAAAAATCGTCCGGACGGCGAACGGTGAGGACGATGTCGGCGCCCTGAAGCGCCGCCTGCCGGGTCTGGGCGACGTCCGCGCCCGCTTCGGCGAAGACCTCGTCGGCAAGCGAAGAGCCTGCCCCGGCGCCGCTCTCAACGACCACATCGGCGCCGAGAGTCTTGAATTTCTTGATCGATTCGGGAGTTGCCGCGACACGCGGCTCGTCGTCCCGCGGTTCCTTAAGAACTGCAATGCGCATAATGATTTAGCTCAGGCCACTGCGAAGAGGAAGAAGACGAAAGTAATCCCGAGGACGACCGCGGAGGGCCCCCATCTGCTCTGCCTGAACAGGCCGTAGAACAGCGTGGCGAGCGTCAGCGCGAGCGCGATAGAGCCGAGCCACAGGGCGCCCCCAAGGCCGAAAATAGCGACGATCAGGACGATCGTGACGACATGTATGATACCCAAGATGAGGAGCGACAGAAACCTGTCGTACGTCTTCTCGTGGTGCTCGTAATCCATTGCGGAACCTGCCGACGCCATCACCTGTTCAGCCATGCGCTACTGCCCTTGCATAGATTGGCGGGATATATCGCCGGCCTTACCACGCCATCTTAGACAAGGGCAACGCCGGGTAAACCTCCAAATGCCGCAGGGGCTTCGAATACAGGCCGACGCACAAACGAAGACGGCGCCCCGTGGGCGCCGTCACAAGACGGAAAGATGGGCGTCTCAGACGCGGTGCAATCAGACGCGGTGCAAGGTGAAGGACGCGCCCGGCTGACGACAGGTCATGCTGCTTGAGCCTGCAAGCGTGCAGGTGGCCGCGCGCTGCTGCTTGGTGGCGATGGAGTACCAGCTGATCTCGACGGTCTGCGGACCGGCCATATTGTAGCTGCCGGTGGCGAGCTGGGCGCCCGTCTTGGCGTCTTCGGTGGTCATGGAGCCGTTCGAGAAGGTCGAGACGAAGACCCGGTCGCTGGACATCCAGCGCCCCTCGACAGGCGATGAAATCTCTCGTCCCCCGATGCCCGTTTGACAGCCGGCCAGAAAGGCCGCGGAAAGAAGGACGGCAGCGGTAACGTAACGGGTTTGCAAATTGAGCCTCCAGCAGTTCATTGCTGCTTTAATGCCCTTGCCGCGAATTTGATCCCGCAGATTCAACGACAAGATTCGCGGCTCGAAGCGCCGCCGCCTGGTTGCGGGTGACCGTGTCGACGGAAAATCCGTCGATTTCCTCGTTGAAGAGACGATGGAAATTCATCTCCGCACGCAGATGCAGGAAGACCCCACCGAGACCGATCGCCGCACGGTCCATGAAGACGAATTCGCGCGGCACGGTGACCGGCCCCTTCTCCTTGAGAGCCATATGCACGCGGTAGGCCTCGCCCCGTCCGTACTGCGCAGGCGAGATGCCGTCGGCAATCGCCCGCGTCCGGTCGTCGAGAAGCGGCCCATAGATGAAGCGCGCCCAGATATTGAGGATATCGATGAGTTCGTTGGAAAGCCCGCGGAACCCCCAGGTCTCGTAAGCGCTGACGATGCGGTCGCGATCGTCGGTCTGCAGGCCGCGATAGAGCTCGATCACACCTTCCACGAAATGCGGCGGGAAGATGCGCACGCAGCCATAGTCGAGGAGATTGATGCCGGCGGGGCTCCCCTCTTCCTCGAAGACCGTGTAATTGCCGAGATGCGGATCGCCGTGAATGATCGCCTGATGGCTGAAAGGCTGCCACCAGGCCTTGAACATCGAAGCGGCGAGATGATTGCGCTCCTCCAGCGAATGGTCGCGGTAGTCGAGGAGCTTCTTGCCGTCGAGCCAGGTCATGGTGAGAAGCCGGCGGGTGGAAAGCTCCGGCCGCAGTTTCGGCACCCGCACCCGCGGCTCGTCCGCAAGGACGGCATCGTAGAGCGCCATGTGTTTGGCCTCGCGCTCGTAATCGAGTTCTTCGCGCACACGTGCCGCGATCTCTTCGGCCATCTCACGCGTATCGATCGCCGTATCCATGCGCCGGTGCAACGAGAAGAGCACGGACAGCTGGCCGAGATCGGCTTCGACCGCGCTCGCCATCTCCGGATATTGCAGCTTGCAGGCGAGCTTCGTCCCGTCGTGATCGACGGCGCGATGCACCTGGCCGAGTGAGGCGGCGGCGGCCGGCTGATGCTCAAATTCCTGGAAGCGGCTTTGCCAGCCAGCCCCGAGCTCCGCCGTCATGCGCCGCTTGACGAACGCCCAACCCATCGGCGGCGCATCAGACTGAAGCTGCGTCAGTTCGGCGGCATATTCCGGCGGCAGCACGTCCGGGATCGTGGCCATCAGCTGGGCCACCTTCATGATCGGGCCTTTGAGACCGCCCAGCGCCTGCGCCAGTTCCTGCGCGTTACGGCTCGGATCGATCTCGCGACCCAAGGCGCGCGAACCGACCATACGCGCCGCAATACCGCCCATTCCCGCGCCGACCCGCGCATAGCGCGTCATGCGGCCGGTAAAGCGGTTGCGTTCGTCGTCACGAGGCGGATCAACAGGCATAGAGGTAACCCTTTACGTCATACACGCGCGCGTCTTCGTATCCGCTAGATAGGGTGCCTGAGGCTGACCTGCATCCGCCTTTCGCGCATTGCCGGGCTGAAACTTTTGCGGCACAGGGGCGAGGAAGCGGGGGCGGTTGTCCGCGAGCGGGGCTCACCCCCAGCCTGACCGTGAGGGGCGCCCGGACCCTGCCGCAAACGGACCCTGCCGCAAACGGACCCTGCCGCAAAACGCATTCCCCAAAAGGAAAAGGGCCGCCAGAACGGCGGCCCTCCGCGAGAAGCGGGCGATTTGCCCAGAATTTACTCGATCACGAAAGCGACAGAGGTTGCTCCACCGTCCTGTGACCGATCAGGCAAATACCCCATCCATTCTCACTCGACACTGGATCACCTCCTTTCAAGCTGTTTCGACCAATTCTGAGTTTCTCCACCAAGCGGCTGCTTGGCAAGCACAAAATTTGCGAGATCCGCAAATTTTGTAGGCCCGATGAAAAAGCCGCCATTCGCGTGGTCTGCCACGGCCTACGCAGCCTGCACACTCTCCAATTCGTCGATCAGCCCTTCGATGACCGACAGCCCCTGCATCCAGAAGGCCGGATCGGACGCATCGAGCCCGAAGGGCGCCAGGAGCTCCTTGTGGCGCTTGGTGCCGCCGGCTTTCAGCATGTCGAAATAGCGGTCTTGGAAGCCGGTCTCGGCATCGCGGTAGACGGCATAGAGCGAGTTCACCAGGCAGTCGCCGAAGGCATAAGCGTAGACGTAGAACGGTGAATGCACGAAGTGCGGGATATAGGCCCAGAACACCTCATAGCCTTCGCCGAGCCGGATCGAAGGTCCAAGGCTCTCCTTCTGCACTTCCATCCAGATGTCGCCGATCACCTCGGCCGGCAGTTCGCCCTCGCGACGCGCCGTGTGGACGCGGCGCTCGAACTGATAGAAGGCGATCTGGCGCACGACCGTGTTGAGCATGTCCTCGACCTTGCCGGCGAGCAGGATCTTACGCTCCTTCGGCGTCGCGGCATTGTCGAGCATGGAACGGAAGGTCAGCATCTCGCCGAAAACGCTCGCCGTCTCCGCCAAAGTCAGCGGAGTCTGCGCCATCAACAGCCCCTGCTCTCCGGCCAGAACCTGGTGCACACCATGGCCGAGCTCGTGGGCGAGCGTCATCACGTCCCGCGCCTTCCCCTGGTAATTGAGGAGCACGTAAGGATGTGCGCTCGGCACCGTCGGATGCGCGAAGGCGCCCGGCGCCTTGCCCGAACGCGTCGGCGCATCGATCCAGCTTTTGTCAAAGAAATTCCCGGCAATCTCCGCCATGCGCGGATCGAAACTGCCATAGGCGGAAAGCACCGTCTCTTTCGCCTCCTGCCAGTCGATCGTCCGCTTCAACGTCTCCGGAAGAGGCGCATTGCGGTCCCAATGGTCGAGCTTGTCCTTGCCGAGCCATTTCGCCTTCATCGCGTAATAGCGGTGCGACAGCTTCGGATAGGAGGTCGCCACGGCCTGCACCAGCGCATCGACCACCTCCGGCTCCACCCGGTTGGCGAGATGGCGCGCGGACGCAACATCCGTGAAGCCACGCCAGCTGTCGGAGATCGCCTTGTCCTTGGCCAGCACATTGGTGATCAAAGAGAAGGTTCGCAGATTCTCGCGAAACGTATCGGCAAGCGCGGTGGCGGCGGCCTTGCGCTGCGCCTCGTCGTGGTCGGTCAGAAGATTGAGCGTCGGCTCCAGGGTGAGATCCTTGCCGTTCACCTTGAAGCGAAGCGCCGCCATCGTCTCGTTGAAGAGCCGGTTCCAGGCTGCGCGGCCCGTCAGCGACTTCTCATGGAAGAGCCTCTCGATCTCGTCTGAAAGCTGGTAGGGGCGCTCTTCGCGCAGATCGTCGAGCCACGGCTTCCAATGCGCAAGCTCCGGGCTCGCCATGGCCTTGTCGAGCACCGCATCGTCGATCCGGTTGAGCTCCAGCGGGAAGAACAAGAGCTTCGTGGAAACCGCCGTCAGCTTGTCCTGCAGATCGCCGTTGAATTTTGCCCGCTTCGGATCGCTGGTATCGCCGGCATAGACGAGCCCCGCATAGCTCACCAGCCGGCCGATGATCTCTTCGATCGCCTGAAATTCCTCGATCACACCGGCAAGGCGGCTGCCGCCATCCGCACTTTGCGCGATCTCGGCAAGCTTGCCCTTATAGGCCCCTTCGAAGGCCGTCGCCTTTTCGTCGACCTTGGCGATATCGGCGGCCACTTCCGGCGCATCCATCGACGGGTAGAGGTCGGTCAGATCCCATTCCGGGAGAGCGCCGAGGCCCTCGTCTGCGACCTGCGCACCCTCCTTCGTCACATCGAAGCCAGGCTGGAATTGCAGCAAACTCTGCTCGGTGCGCATCAATCATTCTCCTTGATAGCTGGTGCAGACGGCGTAGCGCCCAGCCTCTCATCTGGCAATTTGTGCGGCAAGAGCAAGCTTTGCGGGCGCGGCCCACGCCTGCGGCCGAAAATTTCGGCACGGCGCAAGCGATCTCGGCGGGCAAGAATTCCACCGCTTCCGCGTCATGGGTAACAACCCCTTAACCTGAGTCGGGGCAGCTTGATGCGAAATGAAACGCTCTCGTGCCCACGAAGACGCTTGATGCCAGCTCGTATGCTTCTGGTCGATGACGACCCGATCACCCTGCGTCTGCTCGCAGGCATGATGCAATCCTTCGGCTATCTGTCGGAATCGGTATCCGGCGGTCAGTCCGCTCTGGACCGCATCAAAGATACGGCCTCATCTCCGATCGATGTCGTGATCCTCGACCTCGTCATGCCCGATGTCGACGGCATGATGGTGCTCGAAACACTGAAGAAAATGCCGGCGCCCCCGGCCGTCATCGTCCAGACTGCGCAAGGCGGCATCGACACCGCCGTCTCGGCGATGCGCGCCGGCGCCTTCGATTTTCTGGTCAAGCCGGCGGCTCCCGAACGCCTGCGGGTCTCGATCGCCAATGCGCTCAAGCTCTCGGCTTTGCAGGGCGAGGTCCAGCGCCTGCGCCACCGGCGCGAAGAGACCGTCTCCTTCGACGACATGATCGCATCCGCACCGGCGATGATGCGCACCATGGAGCTCGGCCAGCGCGCGGCACGTTCCGCCATCCCCGTCCTCATCGAGGGCGAGGCCGGCACCGGCAAGGAATGGTTCGCACACGCCATCCATGGCGAAAGCGCGCGCCGGGCGAGACCCTTCGTCAGCGTCGATTGCGGGGCCGACACCGCCGACGATATCGAAACGCTTCTTTTCGGCCGCCCCGCGACGGGTGCGACGCCGGCCCTTCGCGGCCGCCTTCACGAGGCCCAGGGCGGCACCCTGCTCTTGCGGCAGATCGCAGACCTGCCGGCGAGCGTGCAGGCGCGCCTTGCCGCCGTTCTTGAAGAGGGCACCCTCCCGCTTCTCGCCGGCGAACGCGTGGCCCGCGCCGACTTTCGCCTCATCGCCACGACCGACCGTCGGCTTGTCGACCGCGTGGCCGAGGGCGTCTTCCGTGAGGACCTGTTCTACCGGCTCAACGTCTTCCCGATCTGGCTGCCGCCGCTGCGCGACCGCATCGAGGATCTTCTCCCACTCGCCGCCACCTTCCTCGCCCGCTTCGCCGCGGAAGAGGGTCGCCCTCGCCTCAAGGGGCTGGCGCCCGAGGCGGAAGCGCTTCTCGCCGCCTTCCACTGGCCCGACAATATTCGCCAGCTCGAAAACGCCGTCTACCGCGCCGTCATCCTGTGCGAGGGAGAGTTTTTGCGCCCCTGGGATTTCCCGCAGATCCAGACGGCTCTCGATGCCGGCGCCATCCCGGAACTGGTCAAAGCCTGGCAGAACGAGGGCGCCGCCGCGGCCAGCACGCGGGCATCGGGCACAGGTCATGTTGCACGCGCGCACCATCGCGAGAGGGAAACACCTGACAGGCCTGTCGCATCGGCTGACAAAATCTCGCCCCCCCTTTATGGTCTCCTGCATCTTCTGGATCGGGACGGTGAAATGCGGGCGCTCGATGCGCTCGAGGAGGCAGCCGTGCGCTTTGCCGTCGAGCATTACGGCGGACGAATGAGCGAAGTGGCAAGGCGCCTGCATATTGGCCGCTCGACGCTTTATCGGAAGCTGAAAGACTACGGGATCGAGACGGCCGCCGTCGATGCGGCCTGAGGCGCGCGTTCGCCAAGGAATGACAAACTGGAGAGTTGGATGCGATTGAGAGGCACGGCGGTTTTCCTGGCGTTGATGGCGGCGACACCTGTCGCAGCGGCACCGGCCCTAAAGGTTGCCACGGTCGGGGTCGAAGACGCCGCCGAGACGTCGTCACCGGCCATCACGACGGAAGCCGCAGCGATCCGGGCCGCTCTCGCCCATCAGCCGGGATATTCCGATCCGCGCGCCAAAGACATCGCCGCGTCGGTGCGCAGTTTCTACGAAGAGCGGTCTTTCGCTCCCGTGTGGATTCATGACGGCAAAGCGACGGAGCAGGCCCGTGCCTTGCTCGACCGCATGGCCCGCGCGGCTGAGGACGGCCTTGCTCCTTCCGACTATGGGGCGATCGAGCTGCCGCAAGACGAGCTCACCGATGCCGATGCCATTGCGGCAAAAGACGTGGCCCTCAGCGAGAACGCCGCCCGCTTCATCACGCATCTTGCGATCGGCCGGGTTCTGCCGAAGTCGGTCAACAAGGAAGTCTATTACGCGCCGGCCCTGCCGGATCTCGGTGAAGCCCTCGCCAAGACGACCATGGCGAAGGATGTCGACGCCACGATCTCCGCCTTTGCGCCCCCGCATCCGCAATATCAGGCGCTGAAGGCGAAGCTCGCGAAGCTGCGCGAGAGCGACGGCAAGCCGCTGCCGCACATCGCCGAGGGCCCGACCTTGAAGGTCGGCCAGCGCGACCCGCGCGTCCTCACATTGCGCGAGCGGCTCGGCATCGAGATCCCGGAACCGCCACAGAAAGCGCAGTCTGCCCCCGTCCCGGCCGTGGACATGCCGGAACCGGAAACGACGGGCTCGCTAGCTCAGACCGCGTCTTCCACCAAGATGGATGAGGCCTCGCGGTCACAGCCCCCGGCAGGGTTCATGGAGAAGGCGCACGATTACAGCGCCGATCTCAAGCTCGATCCGACGCCGGTCGCCTATCGCGCCGGCAACGATGCGATGCTCTATGACGAGACGGTCGTCGCCGCCGTCGAAGACTTCCAGCGCGAAAACGGCCTTTCGGTCGACGGCATGGTCGGTCCGCAGACGCTTGAGACCCTGAACGGCGCGAGCCGCGAGAACCGCATCAAGACCGTCATCGTGAATATGGAGCGGTGGCGCTGGATGCCGCGCGACTTCAGCGACGACTATATCTTCGTCAATGTGCCGGAATTCATGGTCCGTGTTTACCGCGACGGCGCGCTCAACCACGAGACGCGTGTCGTCGTCGGCCAGCGGTCGCATCCGACCCCGCTTTTCGGCGACGAGATGGACCATCTCATCCTCAATCCTTACTGGAACGTGCCGAATTCGATCGTCACCGCGGAAATGCTGCCCAAGATCCGGAAGGATCCTTATGGATACTTCAACTCGACGGGCTACCAGCTTCTCGCCGACATCCGCGGCAAGACGTACCGGCTCGATCCGACGCGGATCGACTGGTACGCGGTCGACACGCGGCAGCTTCGCATTCGTCAGCCGCCGGGTGACCGCAATGCGCTCGGCCGCATCAAGTTCATGTTCCCGAACCGGCACGCCGTTTACCTGCACGACACACCCGCGAAAAGCCTGTTCAAGAGATCCTCGAGGGCTTTTTCTCATGGCTGCGTGCGCGTGCAAGATCCGATGGCGTTCGCGGACTCTATCCTGGCCCACGACGACCAGTGGAATTCTACGCGACTGAAACGAATGTATTCGAACCAGGAAGTGCGCATCAACTTGCAGCAGAAGCTGCCGGTTTTCCTTGCGTACTTCACGATGATCCCGGAAGCAGACGGAAGCTTGAAGACCGTTCCCGACGTTTATGGCTATGACGAGAAGCTGGCTAAGTTACTCAATCTGTAACCATGACCTAGGCTGAGGCGAGAAAATGGCGCCTCAGTCGCATTTTCGCCACAGCTTTCCATTTTGTAATTGAGCGTTAAGCAAGAGAAGCGAGAATTCGCTCTCGTGCCTGGGGATGGGGAAGGGGCTTCCCGCAAAAGAAGGCGATCACGCTTGCTGATACCGGCCGAGTTCAAACTCTCGCGCCTGCGCGGCCCAATGGTGTGCCTGACGCTGGCCTTCGCCCTCCTTCTCGGAGGTTCCGATCCGTCCCTATCGCGTTCCGGCGACCGAACTCTGAAGCTCTTTTTCGCCCATACGGGCGAACGCGGCGAGTTCACCTTCCGTCGCAACGGCCGCTATGACCAGCGCGAGCTGAAGCGCCTCAACTATTTTCTGCGCGACTGGCGTGCCGACGAGCCGACCGACATGGATCCGCGCCTCTTCGACCTCGTCTGGGAGGTCTATCAGGAGGCCGGCGCGCAAAGCCCTGTCACGGTCGTCTCCGCTTTCCGCTCTCTGAAGACCAACAACATGCTGCGCAAGCGCTCCTCCGGCGTCGCCAAGCGCAGTCAGCACACCGCCGGCAAGGCGATGGATTTCTTCATCCCCGGTGTGCCCCTCGAAAGACTCCGAAAGATCGCATTGAAGAAACAGGTCGGCGGCGTCGGCTATTATCCGACGTCCGGCTCGCCCTTCGTGCATCTCGACGTCGGCAGCGTCCGCCACTGGCCGCGCATGACGCGTCAGCAGCTCCTGGCGCTCTTCCCGGACGGCAAGACCCTGCACATCCCGTCCGACGGCAAACCGTTGCCGGGCTACAAGATCGTGCTCGCCGAATATGGCCGCAGCGGCAAGAAAGAGACGCTCGGAAGATCTGGCGGATCGTCGAACCCGAACGAGAAGGCGACCGTCGTCGCCTGGCTGAAGAATGTCTTCGACGGCGACGAGGACGAGGGCGATCAGACCCGCCCGATGCGCTCCAAGACAGCTCCGGCGCGGGCCCTTGCTCCTGTCCAGACGGCACGCTCCGCACCTCAGGAAGTTCAGGTCGCCAGCGTTGCGCCGCAAGAGCTGTCTCCTCCGGAGATGCTGCCACGCGCCGCTCCTTCCGCCATCCGGGCGATCGCGGTGGCGACGCGGACGGAGACGGCGGATCCGACCGCACCTGCAGCGCCTCAGATCGCCGAGCAAGACACTGTCGGTCTTCTCGCCTATGCGGCGATGGCGCAGGCCCGCCCGGACGGCCTCCCAGCCGTCATGCCTGAGACGGCAGGCCCGGCGACGGCCGAGGACGCCAGCGAATTGACGGCCCTTTATGAGCGCGCCCTTGCCAACGCCGATCCGGCCACCGCCTCCCCGCGCGATGCGCAGGCGACGGCCGGCCTCGTCCTGGCGAATGCCGTGATGGCGCCGTCGAATACGGCGAAAGAAATCGCTCTGCCGGCAGCCCGTCCGATCGTGACGGCCTCGCTCGGCGCCGAGCCACAGGGTTTTGATGCCATCGACGCCGCTGCGGGTCTCGCCGGATCGAAAACCGGGATCGCCGCCGAAGAGGAGGCGACGCTCGCCTATGCCTCTCCCCAGGATCGCCCCGCCCAGGATCGCCCCGCCCAGGATAGCGCCGAGGCGCCAGCCGCGCTCGAAGAAGCCGCCGGCCTCGCCATTCCGCAGGAGACCCCGCTGAGCCTCGCTGCAGCCGTCGAGATCACGGCGCCGGCGGCACCGCTCGCTCGCCTCATCACCCAAAGGCCCGATTCCGGCGATCTCTCACGCCTGATGGGCAAGGATACGACGCGGACCTTCATCTTCGCCCTGTTGCAGGCCCCGCGACCCTCCGGCGCGGTCGAGTTCTTTGCCATTCCGGTGAATGAGGGCGTCGCCCGGGCGATCAGCAAGGCAGAGCAGCTGCGTACCGATCGCTTCGCCACGAAGGACGACCTCGCCTTCATCGACGAACCCGATCAGGTCTATCTTCTCGTCGCGTCGCTGGACTGACGCAGATCCCAGAGATCACTCAGTGGTATCGGCGCTCAAGAGTGCGCGCCGACCCGTCCGCTTACGTGGCGGGCGCCGTCACCGCGCTCGCAATCCCTTCGCCGAGATAGCGACCGAGCGCCTCCCGGTCCTCCGCCGAAACGTGCAGGCAGAGTTTTGAACGGCGGTTGAGGATATCCTCCGCACTCACCGCGAATTCCGCACGGCGGAGATACTCGACCTCCTTCTGATAGAGGTCGGCGCCGAAATGCCGTCCGAGATCGGCTGGCGATGAGACCCCTTCCAGGAGCTCGAACGTCTTCGTGCCATAGGCGCGCACAAGCCGCGCGATCAGCGGACGAGGCAGGCCCGGATGCTGGCCGGCCACCTTCTCTTCCAGCGCGGCGAGACCGTCGATCGGAAAATCGCCGCCCGGCAGAGTCGCATCGGCGGTCCAGGGCTTGCCCCGCTTTTCGTTGAGCACCGCCTCGATGCGCAGAAGAACCGTCTCGGCAAGACGCCGGTAGGTGGTCAGCTTGCCACCCAGAACATTGACGAGCGCCGCTCGGCCGTCGCCATCGTCGACCTTGATAACGTAGTCGCGGGTCGCTGCCTGCGCTGAGCCGCTGCCTTCATCGACGAGCGGACGGACACCGGAAAACGACCACACCACCTCGTCCGGGCGCACCGTGCGACGGAGATAAGCGCTGATCGCCTCGCACAGATAACTGGTCTCTTCGGCCGTGATGCGGACTTTGGCGGGATCGCCGTCGTAATCGCGATCGGTTGTACCGATCAGCGTGAACTCCCTCTCATAGGGGATCGCGAAGACGATGCGCCCGTCGGCATTCTGAAAGATATAGGCGCGGTCGTGCTCGTAGAGTTTCGGCACGACGATGTGGCTGCCCTGCACGAGACGAATGGGCTGCTGCTGCGCATCCGCGGCCGTCTCCAGGACGTCGTCGACCCAGGGACCGGCCGCATTGACCACGAGCCGGGCGCGAACTTCGCGCTCCTCGCCATCTGACGTGCGAAGAATGGCTTTCCAGCCGCCCTCGACGCGCTCCAGCTTGACGACCTTGGTCCGCGTTTCGATCGTCGCGCCCCGGTCACGGGCATCGCAGGCGTTGAGCGTCACAAGCCGCGCATCGTCGACCGCGCAGTCGGAATATTCGAAGCCGCGGCGATAATCGCCGGCAAGCGGCTCCCCGGCCGGGTCGTTTCTGAGATCGAGCGTCTTCGTCGCCGGCAGATTCTTTCGCCCGCCCAGATGGTCATAGAGGAAAAGTC
This sequence comes from Afifella aestuarii, assembly GCF_004023665.1. Lineage (NCBI taxonomy): Bacteria > Pseudomonadati > Pseudomonadota > Alphaproteobacteria > Hyphomicrobiales > Afifellaceae > Afifella > Afifella aestuarii. Next base: position 926,992 of record NZ_SAUF01000001.1, on the reverse strand, counting down.
CGAGCCGCAGAAACCAGGCTGGGCGCAACCCGCGATGATGCGGCAACACGAAACGCAAGGGATGGATGATGTGCGGCGCGATCGCCCACAACCTCTCCCGCTCCATCAGCGCTTCGCGCACCAGACGGAACTCGTAATATTCGAGATAGCGCAGACCGCCGTGAATGAGCTTCGTCGACCACGACGAGGTGCCGCTGGCGAGATCGTTCATCTCGCATAAGAGAACCGACCAGCCACGCCCGACCGCATCCCGCGCAATGCCGCATCCGTTGACGCCGCCTCCGATAACAAGAATGTCGTAGCTCGGCGTCATGATAGAGGCTCCTGCGGGAGGCAAAGAAAGGGGCGGGAAAGAAAGGTCGATCGCGCCCGTCTCGCCTCGCAAGGCTCACACACGGGCGCGGCGCAATCCTCGTTCATCGGACGGGTCAGGCGGCCTCATCGTCGTCGAGCGCCGCCGGCGCCATGCCGAGCGCATGCATATAAAGGTCGAGGATCGCCTCCTGCTCCTGCCGCTCGGCGACATCCTGCTTCCTGAGGCGGACGACCTGGCGCATCACCTTGGTGTCGAAGCCGTTCGACTTGGCCTCCGCATAGACCTCGCGGATATCCTCAGACAGGGTCTTCTTTTCTTCCTCCAGCCGCTCGATGCGTTCGATAAAGGCGCGCAGCTGGCCGGCGGCCACCCCGCCCGGTCCGGATGACTCTTCGGCCATGATTTTCTCCTGAGATTCAAGTTCTTGGGTTTCGCGTGCAGGTGATGCCCGCTTCGGTCAATGCCGGAAAGACCTCATCCACGTTTTCCACGCGGCGGGCCGGCCTGCCCTTAATGCTGTGGCTTGTTCTTCTCGAAATCGGCTTGCTGGTCGGCGTTCGCCGGCGTCTGGTGACGGCTCTTCCACTCCTCGTACGGCATGCCGTAGACGATCTCGCGGCTTTCGGCCTTGCTGAGCGCAAGGCCCCTCTCCTCCGCCGCCTCCTGATACCAGTTCGACAGGCAGTTGCGGCAAAAGCCGGCAAGATTCATGAGGTCGATATTTTGCACGTCGCTGCGTGCGCGCAGATGCTCGACAAGCCGGCGAAAGACGGCCGCCTCGATCTCGCTTCGCTCCCTATCTTCGCTCACTGTCTCTCCTTTCACGCTTGCGCATCGGCATGCGAGCCGTAATGACGGATCTCGTAGAGCTCCTCATTGGCGAGAAGTGGGCGCAGGAGCGCTTCCAGGCGCTCGGCCCATTCCGCGATGCCGGAAGCGGTGGAGATAAGGTCGTTGCGGACTTCGACGAGGGCATGCGCGAGGCCGCGCAACGTGCCGTGCCGGTAAAGCGTGTCGCCGGCGAGAGCCCCCGTGTAAGGCTCGTTGTCGCCAATCCTGAGACCATGCTCGCCCCTGAGCGCCTCCAAGAGCGGCAGCGGCAGGCGGGGATCCTTGTCCCACAGAATTCCTGCATGCCAGGGCCGCCGCGTTCCCTTCCAATCCGGCGTGAACGAATGCACCGAAAAGATGACCGGCGGACGCCCCGCCTCGATCATCTGATCAATCGTCTCCGACACTTTGCGATGGTACGGCCGATAGAAGCGCTCAAGACGCCGCGCGCGCTCATCAGCTCCGATGCGGGCATTGCCGGGCACCACCGCCCCGTCGGAAATTCGCATGACGAGGGTCGGATCGTCCTCGCCGCGATTGGGGTCGATCAGCAATCTGGAGAATTGCGTGAGAACCGCCGGTGCATCCAGACGTTCGGCGAGCTCCTCGCTCAACGCACCGGCGCCGATATCGTAGGCGATGTGGCGCTCGAGCTCTTCCGCCGGCATGCCGAGATCACGATATTCCGGAGGCATGCGCCGCGAAGCGTGATCGCAGAGGATCAGAAGTCCGCCACCCGGATCACCCGGGACAACCTTGTAGGAATCGGCAGGCGCGGTCTCGGTCACGGCCCGCGCCGCATTCGTATCGTTCATCTGTCCGTGTGAAGCAGTTTCGCAAGGGGCCCGGCCATGTTAGGCCCTGCCATCCATAACGCCGCCCGGCTTCGAGGCCAAGGCGTGCCGGAGATTGTCTTGAGCGAAGCTGGTGAACGTAGCGGTCTCGTGACCGCAATGCCGGATATCATCCCGATGTCCGCGCTGGTGCTCGGCGCCTTTGCCATGGGCGCCTCCCCGATCTTTGTCCGTTTTGCCGAAGTCGGCCCTTTGACGAGCGCCTTTTGGCGCGTCGCACTTGCCCTGCCGCTCTTGTGGATCTGGGCGAGGCTCGAAACCCCGTCCGGCCGCACCGCGCCCTCCTGGCGGCCCGTCGCCGGATCGCTGGCACTGGCCGGCATCTTCTTTGCCGGTGACCTCACCTTCTGGCATCTCGCAGTTCTCAACACGACGGTCGCCAACGCCACCTTCATGGCGACGCTCGCGCCGGTCTGGGTGGCGCTCGGGTCCGGCCTCTTCCTCGGCGAGCCGGTGGACCGCCGGCTTGTCGTCGGATTGGGCCTGTGTCTCCTCGGCGGCGGTTTCCTCATCGGCGAGAGCCTCTCCGTCTCGCCGGAAAATCTCGCCGGCGATATTTATGGCCTCATCACCTCGCTCTTTTTCGGCGGCTATTTCATCGCCGTGCGCCGTGCGCGGCGGGTCCTCGGAGGCGGCCGGACGCTGTTTCTGTCCTCCATCGTCACCGCCTCCGTTCTCGCCGTGGAAGCCGTCTCGATGGAAGCGCAGCTTTGGCCGCAAAGCGGTGCCGCGATCGGCGCCCTCTTATCGCTTGCCATCATCAGCCATTCCGGCGGCCAGGGCCTTCTCGCCTTCGCCCTCGGCCATCTGCCGGCCGCCTTCTCGGCACTCGTGATCTTTCTGGAAGGGGTTGCCGCGGCTCTCCTCGGCTATCTCGTCTTCAACGAATCGCTCGGCGCCCTCCAGGCGGTCGGTGCGGCCGCGATCTTCGCAGGTGTCATCTTTGCGCGGCCCCGCACGCATCGCCCCGTCACCAAGCCGCTCTGAGTGCTCCCCACACGACCATCTGCCCAAAATCTCGCCGTTGCAGCAACGACTTTGCCGCACCACCTCGTTGACAAGCCGCGCTCACTGCGCAAAACCCGCGCTGGGGCAGCCGAGAATGTGAGAACGTCGAGAGACCTTATGACGCCAGTACGTCTCGGGCTGATGGTCACCACCCTAGCCGCCTTCCTCGCCGCGACAGCCGGAACCGCCTTGGCAGACCTTCGGTTGTGCAACAAGACCTCGAGCCGCGTCGGGGTTGCAATCGGCTACAAGGGAGCCGACGACTGGCAGACGGAAGGTTGGTGGAACATTGATCCCGGCGTATGCGAAACGCTTCTCGCCGGGGCCCTGTCAGCCCGCTACTATTACATTTACGCCGTCGACTACGACCGCGGTGGCGAATGGGGCGGCAAGGCCTTCATGTGCACGCGGGACAAGGAATTCACCATCACCAGTGTCGGCGACTGCGTCGCCCGCGGCTTCCAAAGAACGGGCTTTTTCGAGGTCGACACCGGCGAACAGGCAAGCTGGACAGTACAATTGACAGAACAGACGAGCGGGGGCGTGGATAGCCAATGAGACGCAATCGCAAGGTCAAGATCCTGGCAACTCTGGGTCCTGCCTCGAACACCGCTGAGACGATCAGCGCACTCTTCGTGGCCGGAGCGGATATTTTCCGCATCAATATGAGCCACGCCACCCATGAGGAAATGCGCCGCCTGGTGCGCCTCATCCGCAATGTGGAGGCCGAGCACGGTCGCCCGATCGGCATTCTCGTAGATTTGCAGGGTCCAAAGCTCAGGATCGGTGAGTTCGCGGAAGGCCGCATCCCGCTCGAAATCGGTCAGAAGCTCATCCTCGACAGCGACCCGACACCTGGCGACAAGAATCGTGTGCAGCTGCCGCATCGCGACGTGATGGAATCCCTGCGCCCCGGCGCCCGCGTTCTCCTCGATGACGGCCGCGTCCAGCTGCGCGTCATCAAGAACGCGCCGGACCAGGCGGAAACCGAGGTGATCGCCGGCTCGCAGCTTTCCAACCGCAAGGGCGTCAGCCTGCCGGACACGACGCTCAAGACCTCGGCCCTCACCCCAAAGGATCGGCGCGATCTCGAAGCCGCGCTCGAAGAACCCATTGATTGGGTCGCGATGTCCTTCATTCAGCGCCCGGACGACATCGCCGAAGTGCGCAAGCTGGCGCGCGGGCGCGTCGGCGTGCTCGCCAAGATCGAAAAACCCCAGGCCGTCGAACAGCTCGACGAGATCATCGAGCTCGCCGATGCCATCATGGTGGCGCGCGGCGATCTCGGCGTCGAAATCCCGCTCGAGCAGGTGCCGGGCATTCAAAAGCGCATCACGCGGGCCGGCCGGGCCGCCGGCAAGCCGGTCGTCGTGGCGACGCAGATGCTGGAATCGATGATCGGCGCGGCAACCCCGACGCGCGCCGAGGTGTCGGACGTGGCCGGCGCCGTCTTCGAAGGGGCCGATGCCGTCATGCTGTCGGCCGAATCGGCATCCGGCGAGCATCCCGTCGATGCCGTGCGCGTGATGAATTCCATCGCCGAAGCGGTCGAGCGCGATCAGTATTATCCGATGATCATCAATGCCCAGCGGGCCGAACCGCTGGCAACCGGTGCCGATGCCATTACGGCCGCAGCGCGCCAGATCGCCGAGACCCTGTCGCTTGCGGCCATCGTCTGTTTCACATCGTCGGGTTCGACGAGCATGCGCGCCTCGCGCGAGCGGCCGACCGTGCCGATCCTCGCTTTGTCGCCCGTGCGCGAGACGGCGCGTCGGCTCTCCCTCGTCTGGGGACTGCATTGCGTCGTCAGCGACGACGTCATGGACATTGACGAGATGGTCGACCGGGCCTGCTCCGTTGCCTACAACGAGGGCTTCGCCGCTCCGGGAGAGCGGATCATCACGACGGCCGGCGTCCCGTTCGGCACGCCGGGGTCGACCAATCTCCTCCGGCTCGCCTTTGTCAGCCCGGACGGTCATTCAGGGATGTAAGGCCGGCCTCTGGCCAGCATCTGAAAAGAGAAAAGGCGCCGAACCTCTCGGCGCCTGATCTGCTGCAGCCGGCATTTGACGCCCCAGACGCTCTGTCAGGAGAGGTCTGCCCACAGACGCCGAGCCAGAAGACGCACGGCCAGCGATCAGATCTCCTGGCCGGCCTGTTCCTTTTCCAGCTCTTCGAGCGCCTCGCGCGCTTCCGTCAATTGGGGATGGATGGCAAGAGCCGCCTTGAACGCGGCGATCGCCTCGTCCTTCTCGTCGAGCTCGCGCAGAATCATACCGAGCCCGACAAGCGCCCCGAAATGGCGCGGCTCGATCTGCAGCGTGCGCTCGATATCGGCGATCGACTTGCCGTATTCCTTCTGCGCGAAATGCGCCGTCGCCCGCTTGTTCCAGCCTTCGGCAAAACCCGGATCGAGAATCACCACCCGGTCGAGCACGTCCAAAGCGGCGCCCCATTCCTCGCCATTCATCGCCCGGCTCGCCCAGCCCATGAACAGATCGATCGTGTCGCTGTCGGATTCGCGGAAACGGCGCAGCAGCTCGCTCTCCGCCGGCTTGGCGGAGGCCTCGTTCGGCGCGGCCTTGAGCATCTCGAAGAGGTCATCTTGCGAGAGATCGCGCAGCGACGGCGCCTCATGGCGCATGATGGACGAGGGATGTTCCGCAAACGGGTTGGCCCGCGGCAGCTCCTGCGCCCTGCCCTGAGACGGGATCATGAGAGCGGCGAGGAGCGCGGCACAGCCGGCGCTCAGGCACAAAAGTTTCCTCATGCCGGAAAGCTAGAGCCTGCCGACATCGGCGTCAAAGGGGAAAATGCAACAAGAGGGCCGTGCAAAGACGGCCACCGGAAGGGTTCAGCCCTGGCGGACTTTGAACTTCTTCTGCGTCTTGTTGATGATGTAGATGCGTCCCTTGCGACGAACCATGCGGTTCTCGCGGTGACGGTTCTTCAGCGTCTTCAGCGAATTGCGAATTTTCATTGATCTCTCGCAGCGCCCTTCAGGCGCGCGCCCGTGCTCGTTTTCGGCGGTGAGATATGCGCGGGCAGCGCCTTTTGTCAATCCGCAGAGGGAGAATCTGCGCTTTGTCGGCATGACGCGCGCCTCCCCGCCACCTATGCTCGCTCTCTTTGGGACGATCCCAGCAAAATAGCAGGAGAACCGGCATGCCTTCCCCCATTCTGTCGTGGCAGGTCTGGGCACTTCTTGCCGCCGTCTTCGCCGCCCTGACGGCGATCTTCGCCAAAATCGGCGTGGAAAACGTCAACTCCGATCTCGCCACCTTCATCCGCACGGTGGTCATCCTGGTGGCTCTGGGCGGGATCCTCATAGCCCTCGGTGAATTTCGCGGGCTGCCGGAGATCCCGGCGCGCAGCTACGCCTTTCTTGTTCTCTCGGGCCTCGCCACCGGCGCATCCTGGCTCTGCTATTTCCGCGCGCTCCAGCTCGGAAACGCCTCGCAGGTGGCCCCGATCGACAAATTGAGCGTGCTTCTGGTCGCCATCTTCGGCGTCACCTTTCTCGGAGAGAAACTGAGCGCGCTCAACTGGCTCGGGATCGCCGCCATTGCCGGCGGCACCTTCCTCGTCGCCTATCGCGCCTGAAGCTCGCTGCGGCCGCGGATGAGCGCACCGAACAGCTCCTCGTCGCCGATCACACCTTTGACGCCGTCGTCACCGACGACGACGAAATCTCCCCGATGCATCAGCCGCGCATCGATCAGATCGCGCAACCCGGTCTCGCGGCCGACCCGCACCAGACTTCCGGGCGCCAGAGAACCAGAACGGAGATTTTGCAGATCGATGAGCGGCAGCGTCTCACCGTTGCGCACGATTCCATCCGAGACGAGTTCGTAGCTCTCGGCGCCGCCGTTCTCGGCTCCTGCCCCCTCGCCCGTGGTCGTCGACCCCTCTCCGCTCACCCGCAGAGGCCGCATCACCTCCTGCGCCCGCAGGACGTTGAGCGGGTTCATATGCGAGACGAAGGCGCGCACATACTCGCTCGCCGGCGACAGCACGATTTCCTGCGGCGTGCCGACCTGGACGATGATGCCGCCTTCCATGATGGCGATGCGGTTGCCGAGCTTCAAAGCCTCGTCGAGATCGTGACTGACGAAGATGATGGTGCGCTGAAGCCGCCGCTGCAGATCGAGAAGCTCGTCCTGCAGGCGGTCGCGGATCAGAGGATCGAGTGCCGAAAACGGCTCGTCCATGAGAAGGATCGGCGCATCGTTGGCGAGCGCACGGGCAAGCCCGACGCGCTGCTGCATGCCGCCCGACAATTCCTCCACGCGTTTGTCGCCCCAGCCGCCGAGGCCGACGAGCTCGAGCTGGCGTTCGACGTCCTTGCGCCGACGGCGTCGCCCGACATGTGAGAGTTCGAGCCCGAGCGCAACGTTTTCGCGCACCGTCCGCCACGGCAGCAATGCGAATTGCTGGAACACCATGGAGACGCGGTTGCGCCTGAGTTTGCGCAATTGCCGCGTTCCGCAGGAATGCACCGGCACGTCGCTCTCGCCGTCATGCACGAAGACTTCGCCGCGGGTCACCGGATTGAGCCCGTTGACGGCGCGCAGAAGCGTCGACTTGCCGGAGCCGGAAAGCCCCATCAGCACCACGACCTCGCCGTCATAGACGTCGAGATCGGCGTTCTTGACCCCGACAATCTGGTTGGTCTCGTCCTGGATCTCGGCGCGGCTCTTGCCGGCATCGATCAAGGGCAGCGCTTTCGCCGGGTGATCGCCGAAGACGATATCGACGCCTTTGAAGCGGACGACCGGCTGGCGTGAGGATCTCTCGCTCATGCCTTTTTGTCCGTCTGGCCGCGGCACAGGCGATCGAGGATGATCGCGACGAGGACGATCGCCACGCCCACCTCGAAGCCGCGGGCGATGTTGACCTGGTTGAGCGCTCGCAGCGTCGGCACGCCGAGACCGTCGGCACCGACCAGGGCGGCGATCACCACCATGGAGAGTGACAGCATGATCGTCTGCGTGAGCCCCGCCATGATCTGCGGCAAAGCATAGGGAAGCTCGACCTTGAAGAGGCGCTGCCAGGAGGTGGCCCCGAAGGAATCGGCCGCCTCGATCAAAGGCCGTGGCGTCGAAACGATGCCGAGCTGGGTGAGGCGGATAGGTGCCGGAATGGCGAAGACGACTGTGGCGATCAGCCCCGGCACCATGCCGAGCCCGAAGAGAATGAGCGCCGGGATGAGATAAACGAAGGTCGGGATCGTCTGCATCAGATCGAGGATCGGCCGCAGCCCCTGCATCAGCCAGGGCCGTCGCGCGGCCGCGATGCCGATCGGCACGCCGATCACCATGCAGATGATGGCGGAGGACAGAACGAGAGCGAGCGTTTCCGTCGTCTCTTCCCAATAGCCCTGATTGACGATGAGAAGGAGACCCGCCGCCACGAAGATCGCAAAAGCCAGCGAGCGCCTCAGGAGAAAAGCCAGGACCGCGGTGAACGCGATGACCGCAAACGCCGGTGGCTTTTGCAGGAGAAACAGGATCGCGTCGATCACATAGCTGAGGGCAAAGGAGATGCTATCGAAGAAGCCGGAGGCGTTGGCTGTCAGCCAGTCGACGCCGTCGCGCGCCAATGCGCCGATCGGCAGTTTGTGCTCTGTCAGCCACTCCATACGCTCTTCGTTCCCCCTTGCTTCACCGCGCGAAACAGCAGCGGCCATGGGGGCGCAAGAAACCAGACTCCTCGGCGACTTCCAAGTGCAATCGCACGACCGGCCTCGCCTCGTACCGCTTTCGCTTGCGGCAGAGCGATATCAAAATCTCCTGTTCACACGGCCGTGAAGGCGCGTGAAACGGCGGTTTCTGGCCACGCCAGGAACGCCCGATTTCCACAGCGCGTCTTTGTCACAGAGGCGCCGTCTCGCCAGAGAGAAACTATGGCACCGAACGCTGAGCGGCCGCCGAGAGCTGAGTGGCCGCCGAGAGCTGAGTGGCCGGAGGGGCATCCCCTCCGGCCCAGACTGTCTCGGGCGCGGCCTATTTGGCGGCAACATCGTGCTCGGCCGCCTGGTCGAAGAGCGCGCTGAACTTCTTCTTCGCCATGCCCGGCGTCTTCACGGCTTTGGCCTCTTCGAGATTGCTCGAGGGATCGCCGACGACGATGAGCGCCACCATCCCCATGGCGAAATGCGGTGTGCAGCGAACGCCGTAGACGCCTTCCTTGTCGAGCGTCACGGAGAAATCCTTGCTCGTCTTGCTCTTGAAGGCTTCAGCACCCTCCGGGAGCATGCCCTTCATGGTTTCGGCGTTGTGCCCAGGATTGGCGGCGATGAAATTGATCGTGTCGCCCGGCTGCGCCCGCACGAAATCCGGTTCGAAGACCATGACGCCCTTTTCGCCCTTGTTGAGCATCTTGACGTCGAACTCTTCCGCCTGAGCCGGGAGCGCAAAGGATGCGAGCGCGAGGCTGGCGGCGAAAGCGGCGAGAGAGGTCTTGGCGAGGGTCATGATCATGGTCCTGTCGTTGCGGCGTCCGGGGGTGCGCCATGGCGTCTTGATAGAGCCCTTCCGACCGACAAACTTTGTGCAATCACAAACACTTGGACATTTGACGCGGCGCCACCGGCCCGTCTCTCAGGCGGTGAGATGGCGATAGATCGCCGGCAGAGCCGCCGGCAGCCGCTCGCCATGCGGGACGATCGCATAGGCGCCGCGGCCGAAGAGATAGGGAAAGTAATCGCGCGCCGCCTCATCGACGGTGACACCGAAGACGCGGATGCCGTCCTTACGAGCCTCGCGGATCGCCATGCGCGTATCCTCGATGCCGTAGCGGCCCTCGTAATAATCGATGTCGTTCGGCTTGCCGTCGGTCAGAAGCAGAAGCAGCCGGTGCCGCTGCGGCCGCTCTTTGAGGCCGGCGGCAACATGCCGGATGGCGGCACCCATGCGGGTATACTGGCCAGGTTTGAGCGCCTCGACCCTCCGGATCACCCGCGCGCCGAGCGGCTCGTTGTAATCCTTGACGCTTGCAACGCTTACAGACGTTCGGCGCCTGGAGGTGAAGGTGAAGATCGCATGCTCGTCGCCACAGGCGGTGAGCCCGTGCGTCAGGGCGAGGAGCGCGCTCTTCTCCACGTCGAGCACGCGGTGGCCGCCCAGCCACGCATCCGTCGATAAAGAGACGTCCATGAGGACGGCCATGGAGAGATCGCGGTCAGTGGCCCGCGCAGTCGTGAACACACGCTCCGAGCCGGCCCCGCCAGCCCGGCGCTCGGCGACATCGCGCACGATCGCCGCAAGATCGATATCCTCGCCATCGGGCTCGCCGTAAAAGATCTGACGCTTCGGGCGGAGCGCCTCGAACTGCCGCCGGACCTGGCGAATGCGCCGTTGCATCTCCGCGTCGGGCGTCCAGTCCTCGCCCTCTTCGGCCGCTGGTCCGGCGATCACCCGGCAATGATCGCGGCGATAGCAATGCCGCTTAAAGTCCCATTCGGGATAGGTGAGGCTCGCAGAAAGCACCTCCCCTTCGGCCGCTGCCGGCGCCAGATCGAGATCCATTTTGACCCGACTTGCGGCGCGCTGCCGGTTCGAGCCGATGCTGAGTTCGGGCAAATCGTCGGCCGCCTGACGGGCGCCGTCCTCGTCGTCGTCTTCGACCTTGCGGTTGACGTTGACCATTTCGGCGACGCTGAAGATCGTCTCGAAACGGTGCAGAATCAGCGAATCGCCGCGGTCGCTCTGCTCGCTCTCGTGGCGCGAGGCCCGCCTGCGCCTGGCATCGACCGTGACGGATTCCCCGCCCGGCTCGTCACCCTCCTCCGCGCGGGCCAACCCGTCGCCGGCCATCACCTCGCCCCAGAGCGGCACCGGCAGAAACGGCCGGTAACCCCGCGGGGCTGAGAGGCCGGCAATGGCAATATGCGCGTCCTCGATCAGCGCCAGAAACCGTCCGCCATCGGCCCGGCGGCCGCCCAGAAGGCTCATGATCGCAGCCTCGATCTCGGCCTCAGAGCCGGAGAGAGCCCGGCGCGGGCGCACCTCCAGTGTCGCCTGCCGCAAGCGCTGATAAGTCGTCCGCAATCCGGGCCAGGCCACCAGCGTCGTGCGGATTGCGGCGACCGCGGCCCGCAGCCGCAAGACGTCCGCAACGAGCGGATCGGCGGCCGTCGGTGTCGCCCCGGCATGCGCAAACCAGGCCGCAAGCCATTCATAAAGCGCCTCGTTGTCGGCGCGGGCCGGAAAAACGTCGAGCACATCCGGCAGCCGCAGCGTCTCCGCATCGAGGATCGCCCGTGGCATCCTTTCCGCCCCGAGCCCGACCTTCTGCAAGAGCGGCAGCCGGTGCAAGGAGACGCTCGCCGCCCCTTCGGCGATGCGGACGGCACCGCTGCCGCCGAAAGCGCGAAACATGACGCCGAGCCGCGTGCGCACCTCGTCGAGACGGACGGCCGCCTCCGGATGATGCCGATAGGTGCTGACACCGCCCACAAGCCGGTGCCAGAAGACGCCGACCGTCTCCTCGGGCTCGAAGATCGACATCGCCGTCAGCCGAGCGCGATTTCTGCGATGCGGGCAAGCGCCGTCATCACGTCGGGATCGTCGGTCAGCGGCTGCAAGAGCGCAGCCTCGATCGCGATCTCCGGCTTGATGCCGCTTGCGATCAGGCTCGCGCAATGGATGACGAGACGCGTCGAGGCGCCTTCCTCGATGTCCTGTCCCGTGAGTTCGCGCAGCGCATTGGCGACCCGTACGAGCGGCACGCAGCGCTCGCGCGGCAATCCGCTTTCGCTGGCGACGATGCGCGCCTCTTCCTCAGGTGCCGGAAAGCCGAACTCGAGCGCCACAAAACGCTGGCGCGTGCTCGGCTTCAAGGATTTCAGGACATTCTGGTAACCGGGATTATACGACACGACGAGCATGAATTCTGGCGGCGCGGCGAGGAGCTCGCCGGTGCGTTCAAGCGGCAGGAGACGGCGGTCGTCGGTGACCGGATGCAGGACGACCGTCACGTCCTTGCGGGCCTCCACCACCTCGTCGAGATAAACGATCGCGCCTTCGCGCACCGCCCGCGTCAGCGGCCCGTCGACCCAGACCGTCTCACCACCCTTCAGAAGATAGCGCCCGGTGAGATCCGCCGACGTCAGGTCGTCGTGGCAGGAGACCGTGTAGAGCTTCCGCCCGAGCCTTTCGGCCATATGCGCGACGAAGCGGGTCTTTCCGCAGCCGGTCGGCCCCTTCAGAAGCACCGGCAGCTGGTTGCGATAGGCGTGTTCGAAGAGAAGGCATTCGGAGCCCGAGGGCGCGTAGAAGGGAAGCTCCGGCTCGGACAGGGCTGTGTTGATCAGCGCGGACATGATGGGCTCCGGCGAGTTTCTAAAAATTTCGGCTGCTCGGGAAGAGACGCCGGGCGGGATCCCGCCCGGCGCTGGCTCAATCTATTCGGCGGGCTGCAAGGCCGCAGTCCGACTGGCACCGCGTTCCCGCACGGGACCGAAAATCGAATAGAGGTAGAGAAGCGCGGCCACGACCACGAGGGCGCCGGAGCCGAGACGGATCCAGTAGAACATGGCGAGCTGGTCCTGCACCTCCATGTAGCTTTCGCCCATCACGCGCTGCAGCTGGATCTGGACGATGCCCGCGAAGGTGAGCGCGAAGGTCATCACCGTCATCGCCGTCGTCATGATCCAGAAGGAGAGGATGTTGAGCGACTGGTTGTAAGGCTTGTGGCCGCGCAGATACGGCATCGCATAGGTGATGAGGGCAAGATTCAGCATCACATAGGCGCCGAAGAAAGCGAGATGCCCGTGGGCTGCGGTGAGCTGCGTGCCGTGGCTGTAATAGTTCACGAAGGACAGGGTGTGCAGGAAGCCCCACACGCCCGCGCCGAAGAAGGCACCCACCGTGCAGCCGAGAGACCACAACATCGCGGCCTTGTTGGGATGATCGCGCCGGCCGCGCCAGGCCATCGAGAAGGCGAAGATCACCATGGCGAAGAAGGGCGCGACTTCGAGCGCTGAGAAGATCGAGCCGACCCACTGCCAGTACCCTGGCGCACCGATCCAGTAATAATGGTGGCCGGTGCCCAGGAGCCCCGAAAACAGCGCCAGTCCGACGATGGAATAGAGCCATTTTTCGATCACTTCGCGATCGACGCCGGTCATCTTGATCATCAGGAAGGCGAGGACGGAGGCCATTACCAATTCCCACACGCCTTCGACCCACAGATGGACGATGTACCACCAGTAGACCTTGTCGAGAGAGATGTTGGTGGGCTCGTAGAAGGCGAACAGCCAGAAGACGGCGATGCCCCAGAGGCCCAGAAGCAGGACATTGGTGACCGCCGTCTTGCGACCGCGCAGCACCGTCATCGAAATATTGTAGAGGAAGATCACCGCGACGACGGCGATCGCCACCTTGATCCACAAAGGCTGTTCCAGGAACTCGCGGCCCTCATGGATACCGACCGTGTAGCCCGCGACGGCCGACAGCGCCCCGAACATCAAGAGCCCGAGCTGCACATAGGCGAGAAACGGGCTTTCGATATCCCGCTCCGCCTCTTCCGGCACGAGGTAATAGGCACAGCCGAAGAAGCCCATCAAAAGCCAGACGATCAGCGCGTTGGTGTGAATCATCCGGATGATGTTGAACGGCAGCAATTCCGACAGGAAGTTCGGCAGGACGTAGACGGTCCCCGCCAACGTGCCGGCGAGAAGCTGGACGGCGAACAAGCTCATGGCGCCGGCGAAGTACCAGTACGCCACTCTTTGCGATGCGTATTTCATGGGTTTTGTTCCTTCAGCCGGCGTCGTTCGGCGGCCAGTCCTGCGTGTCGATGCGGCTGGTCCATTCCAAGAAGTCGATGAGATCGTTCAGTTCTTTTTCGCTGAGATCGAAGTGCGGCATCTGCCGGCGGCCCTCGATGCCGGTCGGCATGGAGCGGATCCAGGCTTTGAGGCCTTCGCGCGCGATCTCTGGATCGTCGCGTCCGCCGTAGCGCACCCAGACATTGCCGAGCTCGGGCGCGAAATAGGCGCCTTCGCCGAGCAGCGTGTGGCAGTCGATGCAGGCATTCTTTTCCCACACCCTCTTGCCGTGCGCGACGGAAGGCGTGAGCGTCGCCGTGTCGGTCGATTGGCTCACGATGTGCCAGTGGCTCTCCGCCGTCAGGCCGACGAAGGCGACGAAAAAGAAGATCGACCCGCCATAGAAAATGTTGCGGGCCGCGGATTTGGTGAAGCGCTCGCTCATCGCGCGTGGCTCCGGTGACAGGCAGGCATGGCGTTCCTCTTGCTGCAGGCACTCGTGTCGATGGGCAGACGACTTACGCAGCCACGCCGTGGCGCTCTTTGCAGAAACGCAAACTTTGGAAGCGGCAGGAGCTTCGTGCTCGGAACGGCGCCATATGCGCGGGGCCACGAGCTTGTGTTTGCGCAAAGTCGCGCACGCTCGCCCCTGCTATCCGCCCTTACGGAACATCAGAGGACTTCGGCGATGACGGAGGCGGCGAGGACGGGTGCAGCAGAGGAGATTGCGGAAGGCTGGGGCCCGCTCGACGGCCTGCCCGGCAATCCGATGATGTGGATCCTGATCCTCGGAGAAATGCTGGTCTTCGCCATCCTCCTCGCCGGCTTCAGCATCGCGAGAGCGCTTCACCCGGCGGAGTTCGCGGCCTCGCAGGCGCATCTCCATCCGCTCCTCGCCGGCCTCGCCACGATCACGCTCGTGACGAGCGGCTGGCTTGCGGCTCGTGCGCTTCACTGCGTCCGGCGCGGAGAGAGCGGGCGCCCGCAGCTTGTCGCGGCGATGCTGATCGGCAGCGGCTTCCTGGTCCTGAAGAGCATCGAATACGGCCGCGAATTTGCGGCCGGCATCGGCATCGAAACCGACACCTTCTTCACCCTCTACTTTCTGATCACCGGCTTCCATGCGCTCCACGTGGTGATGGGCATCATCGTGCTCGCCATCGTCGCGTGGCAGAACAGTGCCGAGAACATCGAAACCGGGACCGCGTTCTGGCACATGGTGGATCTCGTCTGGATCCTCATCTTCCCGACCCTTTATCTGCTGCGGTGAGGGAGATGCGGGACATCGATCTGGCATGGCTCGCGCTCGTCGCGCTGACACTGTTGTCGCTCGGCACCAGCAGCACCGCCGGTGCCGTGTCGGCAGCCCTCATCCTCGCCCTTGCCGCGGCCAAGGCGATGGCGATCCTGCGCTGGTTTCTGGAGATCGGAGAGGCCTCCCGAGGCTGGAGGCTCCTGCTCGACTTCTACGTCGTCGCCATCTGCACCACCATCGCCGGCATCTTCGTGATCGCGGGTCAATTTGCCGAGGCGGGATGAAGCCCGCGGGCCGAGGTCTCAAAATTCTCGGCTCTGCGGCAAGTTTTTCGAAAGCCTGGTTCCGCTCGTGAAAAGCCATTCCTTGTGCGAGCAGGCTTTCGCGCACAAAAGGTGCGGGCGCTGCGACCGAGGCCGCTTCCTTAACCGACCGCTGCGCTGCTAAGAGCCGAGACCTTATGCTTCAGCTTTCTCCACATTCAGACAAAAGCGCGCCAGGCGGCCCCCAAAGCGGTTCGGCAGACGAGACTGCGATCGTGCGCTTCGCCTCGGCCGGCAAGCGTTTTGCGGCACCGGACGGTGGCGCCGAATTCGTCGCCCTCGAAGACATCGACCTCACCGTGTCCGAAGGCAGCATCACCGGCATTATCGGGCGCTCCGGCGCCGGCAAATCGACACTCATCCGCATGGTCAACGGCCTGGAACGGCCGAGCTCCGGGCAGGTCATCGTCGATGGCATCGACGTGGCGGCGATGGACGAGCGCAAGATGCGCACGCTGCGGCGGTCCGTCGGCATGATCTTCCAGCATTTCAACCTGCTGTCGTCGCGAACGGCCTATGCCAACGTGGCGCTGCCTTTGGAAATCGCGGGCGTCTCCAAGGCCGAGATCTCCAAGCGCGTCACGCCGCTCCTCGAGCTCGTCGGCATCGCCGACAAGCGCGACCGTTACCCCGCCGAAATGTCGGGCGGGCAGAAACAGCGCGTCGGCATCGCCCGCGCACTTGCGACCAACCCCAAGGTTCTCCTGTCGGACGAGGCGACGAGCGCGCTCGATCCGGAGACGACCCGCTCCGTTCTAGCGCTTCTGAAACAGGTCAATCGAGAGCTCGGCCTCACCGTTCTTCTCATCACCCACGAAATGCAGGTGGTGCGCGAAATCGCCGACCAGGTCGCCGTTCTCGATCGCGGCCGCATCGTGGAAAAAGGCGACACCTATTCGGTCTTCGCCCGGCCGCAGCACCCGGTCACACGCACCTTCCTGGAAGGCGTGACGGGCGTGCGCCTGCCCGCCTTCGTGACCGAAAAGATGACGAGCAAACCGGAGCCGGGCGCCGCCGCGGTCGTCAAAATCGTCTTCACCGGTCCGACCGCAACCGACCCGATCCTCGCTGAAATCGGCAAGACGCTCGCAACCGACGTCAACATTCTGGCGGGCGCTGTCGACGAAATCGCCGGCAAGCCGTACGGCACACTCGTCGTCTCGCTCGACCAGGCGGCGCTCGCCCCCGCGCAGGCGCTCATTGAAGAGCGCGGCCTGACCTCGGAGGTCCTCGGCTATGTCCGCTAACATGTTCTGGCTGCTCTGGTCGGCGACGCTCGATACGCTCTTCATGGTGGCCGTCTCCGCCCTCATCGGCGTCGCCATCGGCGCACCGCTCGGCATTTTTCTCGCCACCAGCCGCAAGGGCGAGCTCTTCGCCGCGCCCATCCTCAACCGCATCCTCGGCGCCATCGTCAACGCCCTGCGCTCCACCCCCTTCATCATCCTGGTGGTGGCTATCATCCCCTTCACGAGGCTTCTGACCGGCACCTCGATCGGCACCACCGCGGCCATCGTGCCCCTGACGGTGGCGACCTTCCCCTTCGTCGCGCGCCTCATCGAATCCTCGATCCGCGAGGTCGATCCGGGCCTGATCGAGGCGGCGCGCGCCATGGGCGCGAGCCCGCTGCAGATCGTCCTCAAAGTGCTGGTGCCGGAAGCGCGGCCCTCCATCACCCTCGGCCTCACCCTCACCGTCGTCAGCCTCATCGGCTATTCCGCCATGGTCGGCGCCGTCGGCGGCGGCGGCCTCGGCGATCTCGGCATCCGCTACGGCTATCAGCGCTTCATGCCGGAGATGATGCTGGCGGTGGTCGTCGTCCTCATCGTCCTCGTTCAGGCCGTGCAGTCGACGGGCGACAAGCTCGCCCGCCATTTTGACAAGCGCAGCCGCAGCAACTGAGCTTCAAAGACCCCTCAAAACGGAAAGTATCGTCATGGCTTTGAAAACACTCTTCCTCGCAGGTTCGCTGGCCCTCGGCCTCACCGTTCCCGCTCTCGCAGAAACCATCACCGTCGGCGTGACGCCCGGCGAGCAGGGCGAGATCATGGAAAAGGTCCAGGAAATCGCCGCCAAAGACGGCCTCGACATCAAGGTCCTGGAATTCTCCGACTACGTCGTCCCGAACCAGGCGCTGGCGGACGGCGAGCTCGACGCCAACGCCTTCCAGCATCAGCCCTATCTCGACGCCCAGATCGCCGATCGCGGCTTCGACATCGTCGCCGTCGCGCCGACGATCAACACGCCGATGGGCATCTATTCCAACAAGGTGGAGAAGATCGACGACCTTCCGGAAGGCGCGAAGGTCGCCATCCCGAACGATCCGACCAATGGCGGCCGCGCGCTTCTCCTCCTCCAGGATGCCGGCCTCATCACGCTTGATCCGGATGCCGGCCTGAAGGCGACGCCGCTCGACGTCACCGACAACCCGAAGAACATCGACATCATCGAGCTCGACGCAGCGCAGCTGCCGCGCTCCCTGCCCGATGTCGATGCGGCCGCAATCAACACCAATTATGCGCTGGAAGCCGGCCTCGACCCGCGCGCCGATGCCATCGCCAAGGAATCGGCGAAGTCGCCTTACGTGAACGTCATCGCCGTGCGCAGCGAAGACAAGGACGCCGAATGGGTGAAGCGCTTCGTCAAGGCCTATCATGACGACGCGATCCGCGACTTCATCAACGAGCGCTTCAACGGTGCCGTCATCGCCTCCTGGTGAGGCTGAGCCATTTTCTCTGACAATCGCCGACGCGGAGCGTTCTGCACCGCGTCGGCAGTCTCCTGCGACCTCTGCGGCGCGAGCCCATGAGCCGCCCTCGAGATTGTCGCCCGACAAAGAAGAGCGGCCGCGACCCGGCATAGGATCCTTTCGGTTCGAGAGGAGACACCAATGCCCGCACCGCCTTTGTCGTGGAACGTCGCCGACATGGCCGTCGACGAATTCCTCACCCGGTACAAAAACGCCATCCCGGTCTTCATGCGCCGCCGGCTCTTGTGCATCGGCTGTCCGTTCGGCCACATGCACTCCGTGCGCGACGCCTGCACCGAGCACGGAATCGAGCCGGAACCGCTTCTGCGCGAGCTTGCAGAGCACATGATCCCGCATGAGCGCCCGGAGTATCAGGCCGAAACGTCCGAGCCGCGAAAGGAGGGGCCTTGAATCCTATGCCCATGAGAAATCCCGCCGAGACCGGCAAGCCGATCACACGCACCGATCACGGCTTCGACATCGATGCCGGCCTCCTCGCCGATGCCTTCGCGCTCGAGGTCGAAGAGGTGCGCACGCTCATGCGCCAGGGCGAGATCAAGAGCCGGCTCGAGCGCGGCCAGGACCGCGACGCCGGCACCTTCCGGCTCGTCTTCTTCCATCACGACCGGCGCGCGACCTTCGTGGTCGACGAAGAGGGACATCTCCTCCGCCGGACCTGCTTCACGCTCACCGATCTCGCAGCGGCCCACAGCCCCAGGGCGCCTCAATAAAACGAATCGGGGTTCAGTCGTCCTTATTCGGCCCCCTCGGCGATGACGACGAGGGCATGCGGATCGCACACCACGATCTTCTTGCGGCCGCTCGAGACGAGGCCCCTCGCCTCCCAGGCACTCAGGAGCCGGCTCACCGTGTGCAGCGTCGTGCCGGTCATTTCCGCCACGTCCTGACGGGTGATCGGAAAATCGATCAGAACGCCTTCGTCGGTCTTGCGGCCCGCCTGCTTGACGAGGCGCAGAAGGGCATGCGCGACCCGCCGCTCCACCTCTTCGGTGGAGAGTTCGCGGATGCGCGTATGGGCGTCCTGCAGCCTTTGTCCGACCGTCGCCAGCGCATTGACGGCAAGCGCCGGGCAGCGCGCGACGAGCGTGTCCCACTGGCTCATCGGCCAGGCGAGTGTCAGGCTGTCGGCGACCGCCGTCGCCGTACCGGGATAGTCCGGACGCCGGATCGCCTTGGCGATGCCGTAAATGTCGCCCGGATTGACGTGGCGCACGACGATCTGCTGCCCGTCGGGCGTCGACTGCGTCACCTTGAGGCGCCCATGCAAGAGGGCAAAAAACTCTCCCGCCGGATCGCCCTGATTGAAGACCGCGGTGTTGATCGGAATCCGCCGCGTCGTGGCGGAGGCGAGGACCGCTTCGAGATCCTCGTCTGAGAGCGAGGCAAAAACGCCGAGATCTTTCACCAGTGAGCGATCGAGATGTGGGGCGGGCATTCTTCCTCCGGCATCGACGTGCGCCGCGACAGACATCACCAGAGCTTATCGCGAGCTTCGTTGCACGGTCAAAAGTCGTGCCGCGCCAGATGGTTCATCCGCATCGGCGCCAGGCGGCGCGACAAAGCTCTGAGGGTCGGAGAGAGAGAGGGTGGTGCGGGCGGTCGGAATCGAACCGACACTCTGTCACCAGAACTGGATTTTGAGTCCAGCGCGTCTACCAGTTCCGCCACGCCCGCAAGGGTCCCGGCCGGCCCGCAAGGGGCGTCCGGAAATCCGCGCAGATGCTTAGGCGTTGCCGGCCGTCAGCGCAAGATGCTGTGCGCCAGGATTTCCTCAAGACGCGGAAAGAAATCTCACCCGCAGAAGCGACCGAGCTAAAGCCTGGTCAGGCGAAGCGGGCTCGCGCAGCCGGCGCCGCCATCTCCAAAAGTTAGGGCTTGAGCCCGCAGCGACGGAAGGCGATAAGCCCTCATCACTCCCCGACCGGCAAGGCCCATGCTTCGCGCCCTCTATGATTGGACGATGAACCTCGCCGCGAGCCGCCATGCGACGGCCGCGCTTGCCGGCGTCTCTTTTGTCGAGAGTTCGGTGTTTCCAATCCCGCCGGACGCGCTCCTCATCCCTATGATCCTCGCCGACCGGTCGAAGGCCTGGTATTACGCGACCGTCGCCACCATCGCCTCCGTCATCGGCGGCCTCTTCGGCTATCTCATCGGCGCCTTTCTCTATCAGGCCGTCGCGGCGCCCATTCTCGCCTTTTACGGCTATGGCGACGCCTTCGAGGCATTTGCCGCCAAATACAACGAATGGGGTGCCTGGGCCGTCCTGATCGCCGGCGTCACGCCCTTTCCCTACAAAGTGATCACCATCGCCTCGGGCGCCACACATTTGTCGCTCGTCGTCTTCATGGTGGCGAGCGTCATCGCCCGCGGCATCCGCTTCTTCGCGGTCGCCGGCCTCCTTTATGCCTTCGGGCCGCCGATCAGGACTTTCATCGAAAAGCGGCTCGGGCTCGTCTTCACCGTCTTCCTGCTGCTCCTGGTGGGAGGCTTCATCATCATCAAATATATCCTGCCAGGCTCACATTGATGGCTGCAACCGATCGCACCCTGCGCCTTCTGGCCCTCCTCCTCTTTCTGGCGGCGGGCGCCACCATTCTGACCGCACTCGGCTTCGAACATATCGGCGGCTATCAGCCCTGCGCCCTCTGCCTGCGCGAGCGCCTGCCCTATTACGTCGCTCTGCCGATCACGCTGGTGACGGTGCTGGCGGTCTGGCGGGGCGCGCCACGTGGCCTCCTCGCGGCCCTCTTCGGCGTTCTCGCAATCATCTGGGCCGTCAGCTTCGGGCTCGGCGTGCATCATGCCGGCGTCGAATATCATTGGTGGAAGGGGCCGGACACCTGCGTGCAGACGGGCGGTCCGGGCGATGCCGCGTCGATGTTCAATTCCCTGCAGAGCGGGGTGTCGGGGCCGAGCTGCGACGAGGCGCTGTGGCACCTCTTCGGCCTCTCCTTCGCCGGCTGGAATGCGGTCGCCTCGCTGTTCCTTGTCGCGCTGACGATCTACGCGCTTTACAGGACGCTGGCTAAGCGGCGCTGAGCCGATATGGAGCCAACGCCGTAGCGGCTTACGGCTCCAGCTCCGTATCCCAGTAGAGATAATCCATCCAGCTTTCGTGCAGATAGTTCGGCGGGAAGAGCCGGCCGTTGCGATGCAGATCGTAGGTCGTCGGCTCGAACGGCATATGCCGCGGCCAGATCTTGATCTCCTCGCAGCTCTTGTTGCTCTTCTTCAGATTGCACGGCGCACAGGCGGTGATGACGTTGGTCCAGGTGGTCTGGCCGCCCTTCGAGCGCGGGATCACATGGTCGAAGGTGAGATCGTCTTCCGAGCCGCAATAGGCGCATTCGAAGCGGTCGCGGAGAAAGACGTTGAAGCGTGTGAAGGCGGGATTTCTGGAGGGCTTGATGTAGGTCTTCAAGGATACGACGGAAGGAAGCTTCATGGAGAAGCTCGGACTTCGGATCTGGAAGTCGTATTCGGAGACGATATTCACTCGGTCGAGAAACACCGCCTTGATGGCGTCCTGCCACGACCAGAGCGACAAAGGATAGTAGCTGAGCGGCCGATAATCGGCGTTCAGAACGAGTGCGGGATGCGCGTTAGGCGAGACGTGTATCGTCATGGCGCTGCGCTAATGCCATCGAAGTCAACGGCCTCCTCTTAGTCGCAGGCATAGTCTATACGCTCTGTGACACGCTTGTGAAGCTCATCTGTCACGTCGGCGAATAAGGATCTTGCAAGCGCCGCAAAGAGGCAGCGCTTGCGTCTCGGCCTTCCTCAGGCCGCGCCGAGCACCCGCTGCAGAAACTGCTGCGCCAGGCTGAGCCCGTCCGGCCCGATGCCGTGGCCGATCCCCTGGCTGATATGCCATTCGACGGGGATCTTAGCGTCCGTCAGCCCCTCATTCGCCATGAAGAGCGCCTGCACCGGGATGAGCTGATCGCTATCGCCGTGCACGAGAAGCACCGGCGGCTTCTGCGCCGCAGGCGCCGCGATCGCCGCCTTGTCGGCGAGAAGACCGGAGAAACCCACGATACCGGCTAGCTTTTTCGGCCGCAGCGGCCCGACATGGAGTGCCATCATCGTGCCCTGCGAAAAGCCGACGAGCGCCGTCTTCGTCTCGTCGACGCCGACCCGCTGCATTTCCTGATCGAGGAAACGGTCGAGCGAGGGTGCCGCCTCTGCCACACCGAGCTTATAGACGTCCGGGTCCTGGCGCGTGAGATCGAACCATTGCCGGCCCATCGGCGCGGCCGCGCACGGCTCCGGCGCATGCGGCGCGGCGAAGGCGGTATCCGGCAGCGCCTGCGCCCATTCACGTCCGATCGCGATGAGGTCGTTGCCGTCCGCGCCGAAGCCGTGAAGGAAGACGACGAGACTTTTTGCCGCGCCTCCCGAGGCTGGGGCGATTCGCGGTCCGTCGAGGAGGGTTAAAGGCATCAGGAATCTCCGAGAGGTATCACGTCTTTTTTGGCAGTGACGGCGTAATAGCGCCAGAACAGGCGGGCGGCGACGCCGCGCCACGGCGACCAGGCTTCCGCGATCCCCCGCAATTCCTTTTCCGAGGGTCGCTCCACCATCGTGAAGGCGTGGCGCACGGCATTTTGCAACGCAATGTCGCCGGCTGGAAAGATGTCCCGATGGCCGCAGCAGAAGAGAAGATAGACCTCGGCCGTCCAGCGCCCGACGCCATGAAGCGCCGTCATTTCGGCGATCGCCTCCTCCGCCGGCAGGTCTTCCAGCCCCTCGAAGCGGAAATCGGCGACGCAGCTCTCGGCAAGCCGCCGCAGCGTGCGGATCTTCGGCCGCGACAGACCGCAAGCCTTGAGCTCCTCCTCATCGGCGGCGAGAACACTCTGCGGCCCAACCTCCTGAAGCTTGTCGGCAAGACGTCGCCAGATGCTGTCGGCCGCCGCCTTGGAAACCTGCTGCGCCACGATGATGGAGGCGAGCCCCTCATAGCCGCCGTGATGACGGCGCAGCGGCACGTCGCCGGCAAGCGCCACCACCGGCCCCAGCCGTGCATCGGCGCGGGTGAGATGCGTAAGGCCTTTGGCGATATCGTCGAGGCTGTCGATGCGGCTCAATTCTTCATCACCACGCAGGCCCCTCCCTTGGCGCGCAGCCGGTCGCAGATCCGGCTCGCCTCCGCTTTGCTGTCGGCTCCGAGCCGGACGGCATAGATCGAAGCGCGACCGCGCGCCGGCGTCTTCGCCCGCACCACCATAGGCGGCTCGTCGCCGAAGAGCGAAGCGTAGCGGCCCTTCAGCCTTTGAAACTGCGACAGAGCCGCAGCCTGCGAAAAGCTGCCGGCGACCTGCGCGCCCCACGGCTTCCAGTCGCCGGAGGCAATGGCCATGCGCGGGCTCGTGCGCGCCGCGGGCAGCTTCCGGCACGCCTCCAGGAAGGAAAGGTCGGGGTCGAGACTGAGATCGCCGAGCTTGGCTTCTCTTTCACGCCAGCGTTCCGCCGGCTCGCCGGTGATGGAGAGAACGAAATTCTGCGTCTCGAAGGGAAGACCGCTGTCGCCGGCAAGCCAGCTTCTCACGCGGTTAGGTCCGGCATTGTAGGCGGCCGCCGCCAATCCCCAATTGCCGAAGAGGCTCCAGTTTTCGCGCAGATACGAGGCCGAATGATAAAGCGCCGGGGCGATGTCGAAGGAATCGGCAAGGCCGCGCGCCCGCGCCGTCGCCGGCATGAACTGGGCGATGCCCTCCGCGCCTTTCGGGCTGACGGCACCGGCATCAAAGCGGCTCTCCTTGAAGATGAGCCGGGCGAAATAGGCGGCATCGAGCCCGAAGCGTCGTGCCTGCAGCTCGATCGACGCGCAGATCGCCTCGGGTTCGGCGGCAACCTTTTCGAAAGCGGGCGGCACATTCGCCGGCGGCCCGATGCCGACGACGGCACCTTCCTCCCACGCGATCGCCCGTGGTGCCGAAAGCCCCACGATCGCGAAAGCCAGAAGTGTTTTGCCGAAACGCCGCATCGCCCCGAAATCTTCAACCGGATCCGGGCGGAAATTTGGGCCGTCGTCTGCCGCGCGCAAGGGCGCCGGAGGCCTCTTTCAGGAAAGCGCGATACCGGAGCCCGACTTTTCCGCCTGATAGGCGCCCGAAAGCCGCTGATACGCATCTTTGATCCGCGCGACCCGCTCGGCGAAGGCGACCTGCGCATCGTCGGAGGAGGCGTCGATCAGTTCGACGAGCGCCGTCGCGGTCCAGAAGGTGTTGGTGCCGCGATAGGCCCCGTCCTTGATCCCGAAGACTTCCTTGAGGATGGCGAGGTCGTGCGGGATCGCAAAGGCGTCGCGCGTCACCTCATAGGGAAAGAGATAGGTGAAATTGTCGAAGCCCGCCCAGGTGATCGCCGAAAGACACAGCGAACAGGGCTCGTGCGTGGCGAGAAACAGACAATCGGCGGTCGCCGGACGTCTCGCATCCGGCAAGCGGTAGAAGGCGTTGAGGGCCGCGACCTCGCCGTGAAAGAGCGGGTTCGTCCGCTCCTGGTTGGAGGCGGCGACGACCAGAGAATAATCGGACTTCTTCAGGATCGCCGCGCCGAACACTTTGTTGCCGGCGGCGACCCCTGCCTCGGTCAACGGCAGGATATCGGTCTCGATGACCTCGAGAAAACGGTCCGCGAGGCGCTCCGCCTCAGGCCGCATCGTCCTGCCGGGTAGCACCGCCATAGCGGCGCGCGACATAGTCTTCGACGAGCGCGGTGAAATCTTCCGCAAGCTTCGGCCCGCGCAGGGTCGTCGCCTTCTCGCCGTCGATGAAGACCGGCGCGGCCGGCTGTTCGCCCGTGCCCGGCAGCGAAATGCCGATATCGGCGTGCTTGGATTCACCCGGCCCGTTGACGACGCAGCCCATCACGGCAACCGACATCGCCTCGACGCCCGGATAGGTCTCTTTCCAGACGGGCATGCGTGCAGCGATATGGTTTTGGATGTCGCGCGCCAGCTCCTGGAAGAGTGACGAGGTCGTGCGCCCGCATCCGGGGCAGGCCGAAACGATCGGCAGGAACTGGCGGAAGCCCATGCTCTGCAGGAGCTCCTGGCACGCCTTCACCTCGAGCGAGCGGTCGCCGCCCGGCTCCGGCGTCAACGAATAACGGATCGTGTCGCCGATGCCTTCCTGCAGCAGGATGCCCATGGCAGCCGAAGAGGCGATCAGCCCCTTGGAGCTCATGCCCGCTTCCGTCAGGCCGAGATGCAGCGCGTAATCGCAGCGCTGCGCCAGCATGCGGTAAACGGTGATGAGCTGCTGAACGTCGGAGACTTTCGCCGACAGAATGATCTTGTCGCGCGGCATGCCGATCTCTTCGGCACGCGCGGCGGAGAGAAGTGCAGAGCGCACCATCGCCTCGCGCATCACCGCAGTGGCGGAGATCGGATGCGCCTGGCGGCCGTTCTCGTCCATGAGGAGCGTCAGCAGCTCCTGGTCGAGCGACCCCCAATTGACGCCGATCCGCACCGGCTTGTCGTAGCGCAGCGCCGTCTCGATGATGGCGTCGAACTGGCTCACGCGTTTTTTGCGGAAGCCGACATTGCCCGGATTGATGCGGTATTTGTCGAGCGCCTCGGCGCAGCCCGGATATTCGGCCAGAAGCTTGTGGCCGATATAGTGGAAGTCGCCGATCAAAGGCACGTTGACGCCGGCCGCGCGCACCTTGTCGCGAATCTGCGGGACGGCCGCAGCCGCCTCCTCGCGATCGACAGTGACCCGCACCAGCTCGGAGCCGGCCCGGGCCAGCGCCATCACCTGTGCGACGGTCGCATCGATATCGGCCGTATCGGTGTTGGTCATGGATTGGACGGCGATCGGATGATCGCTTCCGACCATCACGCCACCGACGTTGACGGCAACCGACTGGCGCCGCTGAGCGGGGCCTGCGGGCAGCGCGAAATCGCTGAGGCTCGGACGTTCTTGCATGGGCGAACTCGTGGCGAAATCGGTCCTGGAAGTCAACGTCGTTTGCGTCGCGCCGTCCTTGTGTCGCAAGCCATAAGAGAATGGCAGCCTTGCAGGAATTGCGCGCTCAGGCCGCACTCTGCAACACGGAGACGATATCGTCGACCACGGAGTTGACGACATCGCGATCATCGCCCTCGCCCATCACCCGGATCACGGGCTCCGTGCCCGAGGGCCGGATGACGAGACGCCCGGAATTTCCAAGCTTCGTCTGCGCCGCGATGATGAGCTTCTGCACCTGCTCCTGCTCAAGCGGCAGATTGCCCTTGTAGCGGATGTTCTTCTTCACCTGCGGCACGGGATCGAAGCGGTGGCAGACCTCGCTGACCGGCTTCGCCTCCTTGCAGACGACGGCAAGCACCTGCAGCGCAGCCACGAGGCCGTCGCCCGTCGTCGTATAATCCGACAGGATGATGTGCCCGGATTGCTCGCCGCCGACATTGAAGCCGTGCTGGCGCATATATTCGGAGACATAGCGGTCGCCGACGGGCGTGCGCGCCAGCGACAGGCCGAGGCCGCCGAGAAAGCGTTCAAGACCGAGATTGGACATGATGGTGGCGACGATGCCGTTTCCGGCGAGCCGCCCTTTGGCTTGCCAGTAAGAAGCCACGACGGCCATCAGCTGATCGCCGTCGACCTCGTTGCCCTTTTCGTCGACGATGACGACCCGGTCCGCGTCGCCGTCGAGCGCGATGCCGAGATCGGCGCGCACCTCATGCACTTTGCGCGCGAGCGCCGCCGGCGAGGTGGAGCCGACATCGCGGTTGATGTTGAAGCCGTCCGGCTCGATGCCGATCGGGATCACTTCCGCACCGAGCTCCCATAAAACGTTCGGAGCGGATTTGTAGGCGGCACCATTGGCGCAGTCGATGACGACCCGCAGCCCATCGAAGTCGAGGTGGCGCGGCAGGGTGCGCTTGGCAAATTCGATGTAGCGGTCGACGACCCCGTCGACGCGCTTGGCGCGGCCGAGTTCGCGCGGACCCGCAAGCCGGCGCGACAGATCCGATTCCACGAGTTCCTCGATCGCCGTCTCGACCTCGTCGGAAAGCTTGAAGCCTTCCGGGCCGAAAATCTTGATGCCGTTGTCGTCGAAAGGATTGTGGGAGGCGGAAATCATGACGCCGTAATCGGCGCGCATGGAGCGCGTCAGCATGGCAACGGCAGGCGTCGGGATCGGTCCGAGCAGAAACACGTCGACACCGACGGACGTAAAGCCCGCGACCAGCGCGTTCTCCAGCATGTAGCCGGACAGCCGCGTATCCTTGCCGATGACGACGCGTTGGCGATGGCCGTTGCGGTAATAGAGGCCGATCGCCTGCGCCACCTTCATGGCGATCTCCGGCGTCATCGGGAAGGCGTTCGCCGTACCGCGGATGCCGTCGGTTCCGAAATAGCTTCGTGTCATTCTTGCCTGCGCCCTCTCCTGCGCTGCGCGGTTGCTCGCGCCCCGGCTCGTTCGGTCTGCACCGTCGAAAACGAAACGGTGCCGCATTTTTCTCAAGGAACAATAAAGGCCCGGAGCGATCTCCGGGCCTCACTTTGTGTATACGAATATATCAGCGCGTCCGTTACGAAGTTGCAACGGACCTCTGGCATATCACGTGGGTTGTGGCTCCAACCCGCCATCGTTGCCCGGACGCGGCCGCGACCCCGTTGTCGGAACGGCCGAGCCCTTGGCCGGCGGAAGATCGTCGCTCGGATCCTCGCGCACCGGACGCTTGCCGTTGAGGAGCGCGCGGATTTCTTCGCCCGAAAGGGTTTCGAATTCCAACAGACCCTGTGCCAGCGTCTCCAGCTGATCGTGATGCGTGGTCAGGATCTCACGCGCCTTGTCGTAACCTTCGTCGACGAGACGGCGGACCTCGCGGTCGATCTTCTGCGACGTCTGCTCGGAGATGTTCTGCTGCCGCGCCACGGAATGGCCGAGGAAGACTTCTTCCTGGTTGTCGCCATAGGCGACGCGTCCGAGCTCTTCGGAGAAGCCCCAGCGCGTCACCATCGCCCGCGCAAGCTTCGTCGCCTGCTCGATATCGGAGGCCGCACCGGAGGTGACCCGGTCATGGCCGAAGGTGATCTCCTCCGCCACGCGACCGCCCATCATGATGGCGAGCCTTGAGGTCATCTGCTGGTAGGTCATGGAGAGCTGGTCGCGCTCCGGCAACTGCATGACCATACCGAGCGCACGTCCGCGCGGGATGATCGTCGCCTTATGCACGGGATCGGTCGACGGCACGTTGAGCGCAACGATGGCGTGGCCGCCTTCGTGATACGCCGTCAGCCGCTTCTCGTCCTCGGTCATGACGAGCGTGCGCCGTTCGGCACCCATCATCACCTTGTCCTTGGCATCTTCGAACTCGAGCATCGTCACGAGCCGTTTGCCGCGTCGTGCCGCAAGCAGCGCCGCCTCGTTCACGAGGTTCATGAGATCGGCACCGGAGAAGCCCGGCGTCCCGCGCGCCACCGTCTTGAGATTGACGTCGGGCGCGAGCGGCACCTTGCGCGCATGCACCTTCAGGATCTTCTCGCGGCCGACGACGTCCGGGTTCGGCACCACGACCTGGCGGTCGAAGCGGCCCGGCCGCAGAAGCGCGGGGTCGAGGACGTCCGGACGGTTGGTGGCGGCGATCAGGATGATGCCTTCGTTCGCCTCGAAGCCGTCCATCTCGACGAGCAGCTGGTTGAGCGTCTGCTCGCGCTCGTCGTTACCGCCGCCGAGGCCTGCGCCACGATGCCGTCCGACGGCGTCGATTTCGTCGATGAAGATGATGCACGGCGCATTCTTTTTCGCCTGCTCGAACATATCGCGCACACGGCTTGCGCCGACGCCCACGAACATCTCGACGAAGTCGGAACCGGAAATGGTGAAGAACGGCACGCCCGCCTCACCCGCCACGGCGCGGGCGATCAGCGTCTTACCGGTGCCCGGAGGGCCGACGAGGAGCACGCCGCGGGGAATACGGCCGCCAAGCCGCTGGAATTTCTGCGGATCACGCAGAAACTCGACGATCTCTTCAAGGTCTTCCTTGGCTTCGTCGACACCGGCCACGTCCTCGAAGGTCACGCGGCCATGCGCTTCGGTCAGAAGCTTTGCCTTGGACTTGCCAAAGCCCATGGCTCTGCCGCCGGCGCCTTGCATCTGCCGCATGAAGAAGATCCACACCGCGATGAGAAGCAGCATCGGGAACCAGGAAATCAACACCGAGAAGAACGACATCTCGCTCTCGTCGGGCTCGGCCTTGATGGTGACGCCCTTGTCTTCAAGCAGCGTCACATATTCTGAGTTGTCCGGCGCGTAAGTCGTAAAGCGCTTGCCGTCGCTGTAGGTGCCAGTAATCTGCTGGCCGCTGATCGTGACGTTCTTGATGTTGCCGTCGATCGCTTCGCTGCGGAACTGCGAATAAGTGATTTCCTGCGTCGTACCCTGGCGGGACGGGCTCTGAAACAAGTTAAAGAGCGCCACCAAGAGGAGCAGGATCACGATCCACAGCGCGAAATTCCGGAAATTCTGGTTCATTCTGGCTTTCCCCGATGGCGCTTTCGGCGCCGGATCCGTGAGGGCGTCCTGTCAAACATCCCCTAGATAGGTTGCGAGGGGGTTGATGTGAAGGCACAGAAATAGAGTGCGGCCCGCAAACGGCAGCTTCCGGCAAGGCGGTAAGCCCGTCACGCGCTCAACTAATTGATATTGTGCATCTCGGCCGGTCTTGGCGGCAAGCGGTTTTCCACCATCAACCGATCGTAGAGACCCCCGATATGGGGATCGCAAAGCCGGTCGTCGACAATTTGTCGAATGCCGAGATCCGTGCGGCATCCGGCATCCCCCTTGGCCCCGAGGAGAGGCGGAACGGCGATGCAGGTGTCCCCAGCAAACAGCGCCGGCATCGTCCGCTCGAATGCATTGCCGCGTCCGCACCGCCCGAAGCCACGAACACGGGCGTCTTCGCCGGCGAGCGCGTGCGGCGCGACGATATAACGCCCGTCGAAGACCACATCGCGCCCGGCTTCGAGATCGCAATCTCCCGGCCCCTGCCGGCCCCATTCGCGGCTGACGACGAGACGATCCTCGCTGAGATCGAGCCGGGCTCCGTGCAGTGTCGCAACGAGGGAGCCTCCGCCCCCCACCATCGCACTCAGCCTTTCATCGAGCGAAACGAGCGCCTCGCGCAAAGGCGTCGCCACGCGACCGGATGCGGCCATCAAAAGCCGGCGCAGAAGCGCGAGCCAGGCTTCGAATTCCATCTCCCGGCGCACCGAAACCGGTCGCAAAATCGTGATCGCTCCGGCCTCGCTCACCGTGGCGCTTTCGGCAGCCTGAAGCGCCGCGCGCTCAAACATTTGATGGATGTGCCCTTCGCGCGCGGCGAAGACGGCGAGCCGTTCGGCCGTCAGCCCGATGGCAGAAAGCTCCGGCGCGGCAAGGCGCACACGCGCCCGCTCCTGCGCGGGATCAGAATTCGTCGGATCATCGCAAAACGGAAGCTTGCGAGCCTCCGCGCTCAGGCGCAGCCGGGCTTTCGAGAATTGTAGGAGCGGCCGCGCGATCGTCGGCCATCCCTCCCGTCTTAACGCGGCTTCGATCCCCTTGAGCGCACGCGGCTCGGCGGTGCGTGCCATGCGCATCAGCACCGTCTCGGCCTGATCGTCCGCATGGTGGGCGGTCAGGATGGCGCGGCAGCCTGCCCGCGTCGCCACTTCGATGGCCGCCGCATAGCGCGCCAGCCGGGCGGCCGCGGCGATACCACTTTGCGGCCGCTCCGCCTCTTCCCAGCGACGCACATGGTGGCGGAGGTGAAGCCGCGTGCAGACATCTCCCACCATCCGCGCCTCGGCGGCACTCTCCGCCCGCAGGCCGTGATCGAAGGTGAAAGCCTGCGGCGCCGGCGCGCCGCGATGCGCGGCAATCTCTGCCGCAAGCGCCAGCAGCGCCAGGGAATCCGGCCCGCCGGAGACCGCGATCAGCGCTCCCCGGTCGAGCCATTCGCGAAGGAGCGGCTCCGCCTCGGCCGCATCGATCGCGCCCTCAGCAGCCCGCGCGTTTCGCTTCTGCGGCAACGCGGTTGGTGAGCGCACCGGACGCGTCCGGATATTTGCGGCCGACTTCGTCGAAGGTGGCACAGGCAGCGTCCTTTTCGCCCAGCGCGGCAAGAGCGATGCCGAGCTTCATCAGAGCGTCCGGCGCCTTACGGCTCTTCGGAGCGGTTTTGTAAAGCTCCAGAAACGTATTCGCCGCCGCCCTGTCCTTGTTCTGCTGCAGCTGGCTCTCGCCCAACCAGAAGCGGGCATCGTTCGCCTGCGCCTCGTTCGGGAAGCGTTCCAGCCAGGCCGCGAAACTCCGCTCCGCCTCGGAATAATCGCCGGTCAGGATATAGCCATAGGCAAAATCATAATCCTGCCTGGGATCACCGGAGAGAGAGGCGAGCGCTGGCCCTTGAGGCTGTTCGCCACCGCTACCCATCTCATCGACCGGACCGACGGCCGGGGCAGGCCCCTCCGGACCACCGCCCGCAAGCGTCGAGAGATCGATCGGCGCACCGGCATCGAAGCCGCCCTCGCCGTCCTGCGCGATGCGCGGATCATCCGGAGAGATGCCCACCGTGCCGAGATCCTGCGGCGGCGCGCCTGCCACGCTGCTGGAATTGTTGGAAGGATTGACGCTGCCGCCCGTCGCGCCGCCATAGGTCGCGCCACCATAGGTGTTGGAGCCGGCCCCGAATTGCTGGCCACCATCGGGCTGGGCGTTCGGCTGGGCGCCCGGCTGTCCGCCGTTCCAGCCAAAGCTCTGGTCCATTGGGGCATCTTCCCCGCTTTGCGGCGGGCCGGCGATACCGGCCTGACGGCGGGTGACCTGCAGTTCGTGCTGAAGTTGCTCCACCTCACCGGTCAGCTGGCGCACCCGCTCTTCCAGCTGCTGGATGTAGAGCCGCATCTGGCCGATCTCCTGCGGGCTCTGCGCCTGGGCAAGACCCGGGAAAAGGAGAAGGCCGGCAAATACAAAAAGAATACGTCCGCTCATGACAAGGTCGCTAGCATGACTGAGTGAGGCTCCACCACCTCCAGATCAATTCGGCCAAACTTCGACACTTGTGACAGGAACGCAAAAAAGGCGGCCGAAGCCGCCTTTTCTTTACCTCTGTGGCAGGACTGCGACGGCGATCAGCTGCCGGCGCCGCCCACAACGGTCACAGCGCGGCGGTTCTGGTTCCAGCACGAGGCCGCATCGCAGACCGCGACCGGACGCTCTTTGCCGTAGGAAATCGTGCGCATGCGGCCGGGATTGATGCCGCGCGAAGCGAGATAATCGCGCGTTGCGGCCGCGCGCCGGGCGCCGAGGGCAAGGTTGTACTCGCGCGTGCCGCGCTCGTCGGCATGGCCTTCGACGGTGATGGTGTAATTCGGATACTGGTTCAGCCAAGCCGCCTGGCGGTCGAGCGTCGCCCGTGCTTCCGGCGTCAGCGACGAGGAATCGACGATGAAGAAGACGCGGTCGCCGACATTGACCTGGAAGTCCTGTGGGCTGCCGGGCGTGGCCGCACCTGCGCCTCCTCCGGAACCGGCCAGATCCAACGCCTTTTGCTGGTTGGCGCAACCGCCAGCCGTCAGAAGAAGGGCTGCGCCGAAGGCAGCAGCTAGAATACGGATGTTCAGGCGAAAGCTCATCGCCGCAAGCTCCTGGTGGAATCGAAGGGCTTTGATAACCCTGACAGGGTTAAGGCCTCATGAACGATTAGGGTTAAGAAGGCGTGAACGCAGACAGATGGGCGACGCAAAACAAAATGTCCGAAAGAGAGCGGTGGCCACCGAATACGGCGGAAGCTTGGCGCTCGCGCACCTTTTTGGCCACAAAGCGCGGCCTCGGCGCCTCAATTGCCGATGAGCCAGGCCTTATCCCGCGACGACGATGATCTCCGGGCTTTTTGGGCCGAACTCGCTGCGGTCAAAGGAGCCGTAGAGATTGACCTCCGAAAACCCGGCCTCGGCCAGCTTCTCCTTGAGAAGATCGCAGGACGTGAACCGCACTTGATCTTCCAGGATGACTTCTTCCTCGCCGGGAAAGCGCAGATGCGTGCGGTAGGCGATGATGTCGTCTTCCGCTGACACCAGGGAAAGATAGGTCTCCACGCTCGCACTCCCGATCGGACGAATGAGGCGACGGCTGCGCCCGGGGGTCCATTGCCGCCAGCCCTCGACGATCGGATTGCGGCTTTCGAAAGCGAACCGGCCGCCCGGTGAAAGCTGCTCCCGCACCGTTTTTAAGGCGGCCTCGATGACCTCGTCGCTCAACAGGCACTGGAAGCTGTGTCCGGTCATCAGGACGAGATCGAACGGCGCCGCCGCGTGACGGGTGGTGGCATCGCCCTCCACCCAATCGACCCGCTCCGCGCCGGCCCCGCGGCGTGCAACCGCCAGCATCGCCGGCGCCGGATCGGCCGCCGTCACCCTGTGCCCGCGTCTGGCGAGGGCACGCGCCAGGGCGCCAGTGCCGCAGCCGATGTCGAGGATCGCAAGCGGCTCGCGTCCGCCGCTCTGTTCTTCACCCTGCGCTTCAAGCTCTCCCTCGGCCTGCCTTTTGAGCTGTCCGGCAAGCTGAATGTAGAAGCGCGTGTCCTCGCCCGGCGGATTGAGCAGGTCGTAAAGACCCGCCAGGCGTTCATCGCAATATGAGCTCATGGAATTTGCCTGCCCTCCGGCACCGGGCCGCCAGCATCAATCGAGGAGCGGGCTCCACGCCGGATCGGAGGCATAATTCGGCGTCGGCACGACCCGCTCGTTATAGCCGGTGATGTCGACGGAAAGGAGCTGCGGGCCGCCGCCGCCGGACTGGTCGCGGAAGAACATCAACACGCGGCCGTTGGGCGCCCAGGTCGGACCCTCGTTGTGGAAACCTTCCGTGATGACACGCTCGCCCGACCCGTCCGGCGCCATCACGCCGATGCCGAAGCGGCCGCCTTCCTGCTTGGTGAAGGCGATGAGATCGCCGCGCGGCGACCAGACGGGCGTCGCATAGCGTCCCTGCCCGAAGGAAATCCGCTGCGCCGGGCCGCCATTCGCACCCATCACGTAGAGCTGCTGCGTGCCGCCCCGGTCGGATTCGAAGACGATGCGCTGACCGTCCGGCGAAAACGACGGCGCCGTATCGATCGACGGCGAATCGGTCAGCCGCGTCATCTGCCGGTTCCTGAGATCGAGCAGATAGATGTTGGAATTGCCTCCCTGGGCGAGCGACAGAACCACCTTCTGACCGTCCGGAGAAAACCGCGGCGAGAAGGTCATGTTGGAGAAATTGCCGATCTTCTCCCGCTGCCCGTTCTCCGTGTTGAGGAGAAACACCTGCCACTGATCGCCCGAAAGAGCCGCATAGGTGATTTCCTGGCGCGTGGGCGAGAAGCGAGGCGTCAGCACGAGATCGCTGCCGTCGGTCAGATAGCGCACATTGG
The DNA here is from genome assembly GCF_004023665.1 of Afifella aestuarii. Taxonomy (NCBI): domain Bacteria; kingdom Pseudomonadati; phylum Pseudomonadota; class Alphaproteobacteria; order Hyphomicrobiales; family Afifellaceae; genus Afifella; species Afifella aestuarii. The sequence goes on along the minus strand of NZ_SAUF01000001.1, from coordinate 892,447 downwards.
CGCCGTCCTGGTCCATGAGCGCCAGCCGCTTGATGCGCCGTTCCTTGGAGCCGGATTCGTCGACGAAGACGATGCGGGTGTCGAAATAGCCCTTCTCACCGGTCAGGCGCTCATAGATCGCATCGGCGATGATATGCGCCACCCGCCGCCAATTGTCGGGGCTTGCCACGAATTGCTGCCCCGTCAGCTGCCGGCCGGCAAAAATATCCCAGAGGCGAAATTCCGCCTGCACGCGTCCGTCCGCAGTCGCCTCGACCCGCCCGGAGACGAGCGCCTGCGCGTTGAGCGGACGCCAATTGGCGAAATCGGGCGTCACGTCCGGCGGGATCGTCGGCTGGATGAAGGCGGCCGGATCGACCGGGGCGAACAGCCCCGAATTCTTCAAATCCGCGGTGATGACGTCAGAGATCTGCTGGCTGAGCTGATCGGGCTGGCCGCCTGTCCCGACGAAGGTCGGGATGGCGATCGGCATCGGCTGGATCGTGCCGCGCGTGATGTCGACGCGCAGCTGCGCCGATGCGCTGCCAATGAGAGCGCCAACCAGCGCGAACTGGGCGAGCGCTGCGGCGATGGCGAAGGGGAAAGCCCGACTTCTCAAGCGGTCGGTAAAGGACATGGGCGTGAAGCTCCGTCAAATCTCATCCGCCGAGCATTTCGCTCGGGTCGAAGGTGAATTCGATATCCCGCCACAAGGAGTATTTCTCTGGCGGTAGTATGTCGTAAGGGGCGCATTCGTGGACGGCGCGGATAGCGCTCTCCATCGCCACGCGGGAAAGCTCGTCGAAACCACCGCCGACCGGGCGGGGCGGTGCCGCAAGCGTTCCGTCCGGCTGCAGGCTGATGGCGACCGTCACCCGAAGCCCGCCCGCCTGGCGCACGCCGATCGGCGGGTTCCAGCACTGATAAAGCCGTGCCTTCAGCGCCTCGATCTCGCTTTGCGTCATCGCTGCCTCGGCCTTGCCCTCGCGCGCGCCGAACGTCTGCGGATCGGGAGCGGGATCGGGGTCCCCGCCGCCCGTCGGATCGCGCTTGTCGAGAAGTGCCGCGATATCGTCAGGCCGGAAATCCCGCTTCGGCTCGGGCTTTTGCGTCACCTTCGGCTTTTCCGGCACGGGCTTTTCCGGTGCGGGTTTGGTCTCCGCCGGCTTCGGCGGCTTGATGTCCTTGGGCGGCGTCGGGCGCATCTTCGGCAGGGTATCGAGCGCGGGCGCCGCCTCTTGCGGCGTCGCTTCTGGCGCCTTCTCCGGCTGCGCATCGGGACGTGGCGCGGGCTCCGGCTCGGGCTCGGGTTCCGGCGGCACAGAGGCGACCTTGGTCTCTTCCGGTTTCGGCTTTTCCTCCACCTTCGGCGTCGGCCGCGGCGTCGGTTCCTTCACCGATTGAACAGGCTTCGGCGCCGGCTTTTCCGCCGGTTTCGGGTCCGGCCGATCCGCCTTGGCTTGCGCCTTGGGCTGAGGCTTTTCGTCAGGTTTCGGCTTTGCCGTCTTGGAGCCGGCAAGAAGATCGGTCACTTCGGAAATCGGCACGAGATCGACAGGCAGGGCTTCCGTGTGATCCACGCTGAAAGGCTTCGCGTCCGGAAACGCGAAGAGCCCGAGCGAGATCAGCGCCAGGTGAGCCGCAAGTGAGACGCCGAGGCCGACACGCATTCCTTACCCATCAGTCTCTTGCAGGGTGACGAGACCGATCCGGCGATAGCCGGCTGCATTGAGACGGCCCATCACCCGCATGATCGTGCCGTAATCGGCATTGCGATCGCCGCGCACGAAAATGCGCTCGTTGAGTCCGTTTTTCGCAAGTGCCTGCAGCGTCGCCACCAGCTTGTCGGACGACACCTCCTGCTCCTGCAGATAGATCGACCCATCGGCATTGACCGACACCGTCAACGGCTCGGTGTCGGCATCCATCGCCTTCGCCTGCGTTTCCGGCAGGTCGATCGGCACGCCGACGGTGAGAAGCGGCGCCGCCACCATGAAGATGATTAGCAACACCAGCATGACGTCGACGAACGGCGTGACGTTGATCTCCGCCACCAGCGCATGGCGGCGGCGCAGACGATGGCGGCTGCTGCCGCCCCTGCTCGGTGCGATCATCCCGGCACCCATCAGGCCGCTCTCCGCTCGTCGATCTGGCGTGACAGGATCGCCGCGAATTCGTCGGAAAAACCCTCCATGCGCGTGGCGAGCCGGGAAACCTGGCTGGCGAATTTATTGTAGAACATGACGGCCGGAATGGCGGCGAAAAGGCCGAACGCCGTCGCAAGAAGCGCTTCGGCAATACCGGGCGCCACCACGGCGAGATTGGTGTTCTTCGAGGCCGCGATCGCCTGAAACGAGGTCATGATGCCCCACACCGTGCCGAAGAGGCCGATGAACGGGCCGGCCGAGCCGACGGTCGCGAGCACCAGGAGCCGCCGTTCGAGCCGGTCGACCTCACGTGCGATCGTGACATCCATCACCCGGTCGATGCGCTGCCCGAGGCCTGCGAGCGATTTCGCGCCCCCCTCATAGGTGCGCTTCCACTCCTTCATCGCGGCGACGAAAAGCGCCGCCATGCCGTGCGCTTCGCGCGCCGACACCTGGTTGTAGAGCTGTTCGAGGGACTGTCCCGACCAGAACGTGTCCTCGAACTTGTCGAGCTGACCCTTCATCCGGCGGTAGAGGAGCGTCTTGTCGATGATGATCGCCCAGCACCACACGGAAGCTCCGAGCAGGCCGAGCATGACGATCTTCACGACGATATGCGCCTGCCAGAATAGAGATAGCAGGGAAAAGCCACCCGCCGGATCGGCGAGCGCTGTCTGGGCAACTTGATCCATGGAATGAGATCGCTCTTTTTCGATCTTGGCGGCTCTTGACCGCCGAATGTGACAAAAGCACGGCCTTAGAGAGCCTGCCCTGATGAAACCAGTCTAAAGGATGAGAGATCATCACGGTTAACGAACCGTTAGGAGCGTGTCCTCACAGCAAACTTTTCTTATCCACGATAAACGATTGGAACCGTTGGAGTCGGAAGGCGTTTGGAATTCGAAACAGCAGGCCATTGAGGCCAAGAGGAATCCCATGTCGCGCTTTGACGCCCGCCTTGATCAGACTGCAAATCAGCCGACCGAGACCGACTCGCGCTTCACCGACACCTTGGTCGTTTCTGCGCTTGGCCTCTCCGTCTTCCTGGTCGCTCTCGGAGGACTGGCCGCGTAAATTTTTACGGGCTTTGTTTGAAAGAGGCGCTCAAAGCCTCTCGCACTTTCACCGGCAGGCGCGCCGGACGGCCTTCCCCGGTCAGAAGCGCCGCTTCAACGACAGCCTTGACGAGAATGGCGTCACCGCAGCGCAGCTCTTGCGCCAGCGTGACCCGCGCCCCGCCCACCTTTTCGGGCCTCGTGAGAATGGTCACGATATCGTCAATACGCGCCGGCTTTTCGAACTCGATCGTCATCCGCCGCACGGCAAAGGCAAGGCTGTCCGCGGCAAGCACGTGATGATGCACGCCGAGAAGGCGTAGAAAATCCGAGCGCCCCCTCTCCAGAAAATGCAGATAGCGGGCGTGATAGACGAGGCCGGAAAAATCCGTGTCTTCGAAATAGACCCGTTGATGCAGGATATGCCCATCCGCCGTCAGCCGGCCGGAAAGTTCGGCGGGCGCGTCAGCTGTCGTCGTCATTCAAGAAAAGTCCCATCTGCGCGGCCCGGTCCTGCGTCGGCACGGCCAGGCCCAGATGCTGGAAGGCTCTCGGCGTCAGCAGGCGGCCACGCGGCGTTCTTTGGATAAACCCCTGCTGGATCAGATAGGGCTCGACGATGTCTTCGATGGCATCGCGCGGCTCCGACAGCGCCGCCGAAATCGTCTCGATCCCTACCGGCCCGCCGCCGAAATTCTCCGCAATCATGAAAAGATAGCGCCGGTCGAGGAGATCGAGCCCGCGGGCATCGACCTCGAGCGCGAGAAGTGCCTTGTCGGCTAGAGAGCGTTCGATCCGCTCCGCCCCGTCCACAGCCGCGAAATCGCGCACGCGCCGCAGAAGCCGGCCGGCGACGCGCGGCGTGCCACGCGCCCGCCGGGCGATCTCGCTCGCCCCTTCATCGGAAATCGGCGCGCCCAGAATGCGCGCCCCCCGGCGCACGATCTTTTCAAGCTCCGCCTCGGTATAGAAATCGAGCCGCACGGGAATACCGAAGCGGTCTCGGAGCGGCGTCGTCAAAAGCCCGAGCCGCGTGGTCGCGCCGACCAGAGTGAAGGGCGCGAGATCGATCTTCACCGAACGCGCCGCCGGCCCTTCGCCGATGATGAGATCGAGCTCGAAATCCTCCATCGCCGGATAGAGAATTTCTTCCACTGCCGGGTTGAGGCGGTGGATCTCGTCGATGAAGAGCACGTCGCGCTCGTCGAGATTGGTGAGAAGGGCTGCGAGATCGCCCGCTTTGGCGATGACCGGTCCCGACGTGGAACGGAAATTGACGCCGAGCTCGCGCGCCACGATCTGCGCGAGCGTCGTCTTGCCGAGCCCTGGCGGCCCGACGAAAAGCACATGGTCGAGCGCCTCCGAGCGCGACCGCGCCGCCTCGATGAAGACTTTGAGATTGCCCCGCGCCTTCTCCTGGCCGACGAAATCGGCAAGCCGCTCCGGCCGGAACGAGGCGTCGGGATCGCTGTCCTCGACGCGCGCATCGGCGCTGACGAGACGGTCTGTGCTCACTGGCTGAGCTCCTTCAGGCCGAGCCTGATCAATTTCGCGGTTTCGGCCCCCTCGCCCGCATCACGCATCGCTTTGGCGATCGCGGCCGAGGCCTGCGCCTGGGCATAGCCGAGATTGACGAGGGCGGAAACCGCATCGGCGATTGGCTGCGGCGCGACCTGATCGCCGAGATCCGATTGCAGGCGCGACAGCGACGGATCGCCACCGATGCCACTGCCGAGCGCCGGCGCCTTGTCCTTGAGCTCCGAACAGATGCGCCCGGCAAGCTTCGGCCCGACGCCGGGCGAACGCGCGATCATGGCCTTGTCCTGCAGCGCGATCGCGGAGGAAAGATCGGCCGGCCGCAGCGTGCCGAGCACGCCGAGCGCCATTCGCGTGCCCACCCCCTGCACCGAATTCAACAGCCGGAACCATTCGCGCTCCACATCCGAGGAGAAACCGAAAAGCCGGATCTGGTCCTCGCGCACATAGGTCTCGATCGAAAGCGTCGCCGCCTCTCCGGGCGACGGCAGCGCCTGCAGCGTCTGCGTCGAGCAATGCACGACATAGCCGACGCCGCCGACATCGACGATGACCCAGTCGGGTCCGTAGGAATCGATGCGCCCTTTGAGTTTGCCAATCATGGATGGGTGTCCGGCGAGATGATCTGAAGGAGCGGAAAGTACTGCCGATAGCGCTCCGGATCACGGGTCAGCAGGAAATACCCCCCGAAATCGGCGTGCGCCCCAATATAGAAATCCGGCAGTGGCGAACGTCTGGCGCCGCCGGCGCGCCGATAGGCGAGAAAGGCACGGCCTGCCGCGAAGGCTGCATCCCATGGCAGTGCCTCGCGCCGGTAGATCGCCGGGCTCAATGCCCGCTCCGCCTGGCGCTGGGTGCTGTAGCCGCAGGAGACTTCGGCGTAGATGATCGGGTTGATGACGAGCCCGCCCCGCTGCCGTCCCTGACGCAGCTGGGCCTGTGACCACGCCGCCCATTCCGCGTCTTCCTGCAACACATCGATCAGGATGTTTGTGTCGACCAGCGTCTCGCTCATTCGTCGCGCAGGAGCTTTATGAAGGCGTCAGTGCTCATGCCGGTCCGCAGAGAGCCCCGGGCTCGCTCCAGATAGGCGTCGAATTCCGCATCCTCCGCCGTGTCTGGCGCGGCCGGCCCCGCCCGGCGCAGGACGATCTCCTCGCCACGTTCGCTCACCTCAAAGCGCGTCCCGACCGCAATGCCGCGACGATCACGGATCCCCTTCGGAATGGTGATCTGACCCTTCGTCGTCACGGTCGTCGAACTCTTCGGCACTCTTACCTCGCGCAGTAAGAATAGAACATTACAGAAACGTCGGCAAGGCGACGAGGCGCATTCTCCTGGGCTTCACCCCCGGCCGCGCACCAACCGCATGAGTTCGTCCGACGAAAGATGTTCGTTCGCGGTGCGGGAGCCTTTGATCGCCTCGATCCCCCGACCGCCACGCCGGCTCTTCGCCTCGAGCGCAGGGTTTGCCCCCGCCTGGGCCACGGCGCTGCCGCGGTGATGCGCGTGGCAGATGGCGATGGCGAGCGCGTCGGCGGCATCGTCGCTGTCAAAGGTCGCCTTCGGCATCAGGATGGAGACCATCGTGCGGATCTGCCCCTTCTGCGCATGGCCGGCGCCCACGACCGACTTCTTCACCATGTTGGGGGCGTATTCCGCCACTTCGAGCCCCGCCTTCGCCGGCGCCAGAAGGGCAATGCCGCGCGCCTGCCCGAGCTTCAGCGTGGCGCCCGCATCGCGGTTGACGAAGGTGTTTTCCACCGCCGCTTCGCCGGGGCTGTGTTCGGAAATCACGGCGACGAGCCCGTCATAGAGCGCCGCCAGTCGGTCACACAGCGCGTCTTTTTCGTCGGAGCGCACCGTGCCGGCCGCCACGAAGGCGAGACGTGTGCCGGACATATCGACGACACCCCAACCGGTGCGGCGCAGGCCAGGGTCGATGCCGATGATGCGAATCGTCTGCTTCATCGGCCGATCATAGCGAAGACCGGGAGGAACGGCGCAGCTTACGCATCCTCGGCCGAAACCGTGAAATTGAGCGGCAGGCGCCCGCCATCGACATAAACCGTCTGCCCGGTCATATAGCTTGCATCGTCGGAGGCGAGAAAAGCGGCAACCGCGGCCACCTCGCTCGGCTCGCCGATACGGCGCAGCGGCGTGCGCGTCAAAATGCGCTGACGGGCTTCGGCATCGTCGGCCACATGCCCCAGCATGTCGGTCATGATGGAGCCCGGCCCGATCGCGTTGACGCGGATCCCATGCGGCGCAAGGGCAAGCGCCATCACCTTGGTGAGCTGGTTCACGCCCCCCTTGGAGACCGTGTAGGGCACCTGGTCGGGAATCGCGACGACGGCATTGACCGAGCTCATATGGATGATGACGCCCGGATCGCCGCCCGCTTCGATCTGTTTGACCATGCGCTTGGCGACGGCCTGGCCGACGAGAAACGCTCCCTTCAAATTGACGTTGAGGACGCGGTCGAACTCCTCCTCCGTCAGCGCCAGGAAATCCGCCTTGAGCGCGATCGCGGCACAGGAGACGAGGACGTCGATGTCCCCATAGGCGTCGACCGTCGTCGCCAGCAGATTGCGCACCGAGAGCTTTTCGGCGACGTCGCAATGCACGAAGCGCACAGGCCCGAGGTCGCCGAGCGCCTCCACCGAAGCGCTGCCTGCATCGTCGTCGATATCGGCGAGGACCACCCGCGCCCCTTCAGACAGGAAGCGCTTGGCGACGGCACGCCCGATTCCCTTCGCTCCACCGGTCACGATGGCGACCTTGTTTTCCAGCGACATTGGCATCTTCCCTTGTGGCCCGTTCCGGCCCATCGGCAGCGGCCGACTCGCCTCAGCCGTTGCCGATGAAGCCGGGATAAAGCGTCATGCCGCCATCGGCAAACAGACAATGGCCGTGCACATAATCGGCAGCGTCCGAAACGAGCCAGACGACGGCCTGGGCGATATCCTCCGGATCGCCGATCCGCCCATAGGGGATGAGGCTGCGGATCGCATCCGCATTGTCGGCGCGCTCATCGGCATTGATGTCGGTCGCGATGGCACCGGGGCCCACCGAATTCACCCGGATTTTCTCATGTCCCACCTCCTGCGCGAGAGACTGCATGAGAAGGGAAACGCCCCCCTTGGAGGCCGCGTAATTGACGCGCCCAGCCCACGGAATGCGCTCATGGACGGAGGAATTGAAGACGATCTTGCCGAGCGCCGGGCTCACCTCTTCGCGCAACCCCTTTTTGCGGAAGCGTTTGACGGCCTCACGGGCGACCAGGAAGGCCCCAGTGAGATTGGTGGAGATGACCGCCTCCCAATCGTCGAGCGACATCTCGCCAAAGGCACAGTCGCGCTGGATGCCAGCGTTGGAGAAGACGATGTCGACCGGACCGAGCTCCGCTTCGCAGCAATCGAAAAGTTTGTGGACATCGCGCTCACGTCCGACGTCGCCGCGGATGATGACGCCCCGGCTGCCGGCCCGCTCGACGGCGGAGAGGGTCTTTTCCGCCCCTTCCTCGTCGGAATGGAAGTTGATGACGACATCGGCACCCGCCTTCGCCAACCCCGCCGCAACGGCCGCTCCGATTCCTGAGCTTGCCCCTGTCACGACGGCGTTCTGGCCTTCCAGGCTTAGTCCGTTTTGAGCTGCCACTGAGCCCCTCCTGATCGTGAATGCGTGGAAGGACGCAAGCGGTGTCGGCCGAGCAGCCTCTCGCTACGGCGGATCACCTCATAAGAAGCCGCCGGCACCCTGAACCGTCCCGCGTCCCGTTGGAAAGTCTCTTCGTCGAACGTCTCCCGATGGAGCGTTGCATTGAAACTTCGCCCCTTGGGTGGCGAACGTCAGGCTGCGAACCGGGTTCCCTCATCGCCGTCGAGCGCCCGCTCGAGCCAGTGCGCCGCGGAAATCAGCGACAGATGCGTGAGCGCCTGAGGGAAGTTCCCGAGATGCCTCCCGGATGGGCTGAGCTCTTCCGCGTAGAGGCCCACATGGTTGGCGTAGGAGAGCAGCTTTTCGAACAAAAGCCTTGCCCGCGGCAGATCGCCCGTCCGCGCCAAGGCCTCCACATACCAGAAGGCGCAGGTGGTGAAGGCACCTTCGCGCCCGGAAAGCCCGTCGACGTCCTCGGCGCCCTCCGCCTCGTCGTCGTAGCGCAGGACGAGGCAGTCTTTGACGAGCCGCTGCTCCACGGCACGCATCGTTCGCAGCCAGTAGCGGTCGCGGGGATTGATGAAGCGCACGAGCGGCATCAAGAGGACGGAGGCATCCACCGTCTTGGAGCCCATATACTGCACGAAGGCGCCGATTTCCTCGTCCCAGAACTCTTCCATGATGGAGCGATAGATGGTGTCGCGCTCCGCCCGCCAGGCTTCCACCGGCCCCGCCAGAGAATATTTCACCGCCATGCGGGCCGCGCGGTCGAAGGCCACCCATGACATCAGCCGCGAAGACAGAAATTCCCGCCTCGGTCCACGCACCTCCCAGATGCCCTCGTCCGGCCGACGCCAGTTCTCCTTGAGCCAGTCGAGCATCTTGACGATTTCCCGCCAGGCTCGGATCGAAGGCTGGCCGAGCGATTTCGCCGAGATATAGATCGTGTCCAAAAGCTCGCCGTAGATATCGAGCTGCAATTGCTCGTAGGCGGCGTTGCCGATCCGCACGGGCTGCGAATTCTGCCAGCCCTCCAGATGGTCGAGCGAAACCTCATTGAGATCGTGGCGTCCGTCCATGGCGTACATGATCTGCATCTCGCCATCGTCGCGCCCCTCGGTCAGACCGAGAAGGAAGGTCGTAAACTGATGCGCTTCCTCGTAGCGGCCGAGACGGGTGAACGCGTAGACGGAAAATGCCGCGTCGCGGACCCAGCAATAGCGGTAATCCCAGTTGCGGCTGTTGCCCGGCACTTCCGGCAGCCCGAAAGTGGCCGCCGCCGCGATCGAGCCGTGTTTCTGCGAGGAGAGGAGTTTCAGGACGAGCCCGGAGCGCACCACGACATCGCGCCAGCGCGACGGATAGTGACCCTTTGCCACCCAACCGTGCCAGAAATCGCTCGTTTCGACGAAGCTCCTCGAAACGTAATCGGCATCGATCGGCGGAGCGTCGGCGCGGCCGGGACAAAGCACGACGAAGGCGTGCTCACCCTCCTTCAAACGGAAACGCGCTTCGGCCGCCCCGTCCGAGATGCCGAGTTCGACACGGCTATAGAGGAAAAGCTGTCTTTCCCCATCGGAGAACTTGACCCCATACGGGATCGCCTCAGCATGCGTCGTGCCGCGCCCATAATCGAAGCGCGGCGCGCAGGAGAGCTCAAAATCGACATCGCCCTGGATCGCTTTCGCCCGCCGAACGATCCGTCCCGACCCGTCGAGCGGCATGAAGTCGGAGACCTCCGCCACGCTCTCGTCGCCCTGGAAGCGGGTGATGAGGATATTGGTGTCCGGCAGATAGAGCTGGCGCGAGCGAAGCCCGTCGCAGGCCGCATGCAGCTTGAAATGCCCGCCCTTCTCCCGGTCGAGGAGCGAGGCGAAGACGGTGGGCGAATCGAAATTCGGATAGCAGAAGAAATCGATCGTGCCGTCGAGCGCGACGAGCGCCGCCGTCTGCATGTCGCCGATGATGGCGTGATCTTCGATCGGCGTGAACGCGTTGTCTGTCATGTGGGGATGATACTTGAAGGTCGAGGAGCCGGCTTACTAGCCTAGCGCTCGCCCTCTCGCCGTCCAGTGCAGACGGACATTCTCCGACCGATAGGTTGAATACGGCCTTTCTGCTCAACCGAAAGCCGGTTGGCTTTCATCGCCCTTGCCATGTACTCCCCCAGGCTCCTGGTGGTGAAACATGCAACGCGAGAATCGCACCCGTCCTCCACGCGAAGTGACGGCATACGAAGTACCGGCCGCCGTCTCCGGCGGCAACGAACTGTCGTGGCTTGGCCATGCCGGCGCAACCGCCGTCCTGGCCTTGCCGCTAATCGGCGCACAGCTCGCCCAGATTACGATGAACGTCACCGACACGGTGATGATCGGCTGGCTGGGCGCGCGCGAGCTCGCCGCAGCGGTGCTTGCCACCCAGAGCTTCTTCCTCTGCTTCATGTTTGGCGTCGGCTTCGCCCAGGCCGCGCTGCCGCTCGCCGCCAATGCCGAGGGCCGTGGCGACCTGCGCGGCGTGCGCCGCTCGGTCCGAATGAGCCTATGGGTTCTTGGGCTCTACGGCGCAGCGATGATGATCCCGCTGTGGGAGATCGAGGCGATCCTCCTCGCCTTCGGCCAGGAACCGGATCTCGCCGCGATGGCGGCCGATTACATACATGTGGCCCAGTGGTCGATGTTTCCGAGCCTTTTGATCATGGGCCTGCGCTCGTATCTGACGGTGGTGGGCCGCGCCTATCTGGTGCTCGCCGTCATCATCGTCGGCGCGCTCGCCAATGCGCTTTTGAACTACGTCCTGATCTTCGGCCATCTCGGCGCCCCCGCGCTCGGCCTGGTGGGCGCGGCGATCGCCACCTTGGTGTCCAATCTGCTGATGGCGGGTCTGCTCGCAGCCTATTCGGCACAGGCGGAAGGGCTGCGCCGCTATGAACTCTATGTTCGGTTCTGGCGCCCCGACTGGTACGGCTTTCGCGAGATCGTGCGGCTGGGCTGGCCGATCGGCGCCACGATCATCGCCGAAGTCGGACTGTTCGCCGCCTCCTCGGTGATGATCGGCTGGCTCGGCGCCGTGCCGCTCGCCGCCCACGGGATCGCGCTGCAGATCTCCTCGATCACCTTCATGATTCCGCTGGGGCTGGCGAGCGCGGCCACGGTACGCGTCGGCCTGGCGTTCGGGCGAGCCGACAAGGTCGGGCTCGGGCGTGCCGGCACGGTCGCTCTGGTGATGGGCGCGGCGATCGCGGTCGGCGCCGCGATCACCTTCCGCCTGCTGCCGGAAGAGCTGATCGGGCTCTATCTCGACCCCGCCAATGTCAATGCCGACGAGGTGCTGGCCTATGCGGTACCGCTGCTCCTGGTGGCCGGGGTCTTCCAGATCGTCGATTCGCTGCAGGCGGTGGCAGCCGGCATCCTGCGCGGCCTCAAGGACACGCGGATGCCGATGATCATCGCCATCGTCAGCTACTGGGTGATCGGCACGCCGACCGCCTATGTCCTCGGCTTCGTCCTGGACTGGGGCGGCGTTGGAGTCTGGTGGGGTCTGGCTTCGGGGCTGGCCGCCGCGGCCGTGCTTCTGACGACGCGCTATCTGGGCCGCGAACGCCACGGCCTCGTCCGCTTCGAGCCGGCGTAACGGGACACACGCCACCGCCATCTGTGACGGTATCCCCCTCACCCGCGGCCGATTGAAGTTCGGGAACGGGCGAGAAAAAAAAGCGGCCGCTCGAAAGCGGCCGCAGCAACCTCATTCACGCGAAGCAATCAAGGCCACCAGCGAAACCCTGGCGGCCCAGAAAAGTCTCAGCTCGCCCGCATCTGATCGACGTGTTCCACGACGCCCTTGATCTCGTCGAGGATCGCCGGATCGTCGATCGTCGCCGGCATGCGGAAATCCTCGTGATCGACGATATGGCGCATCGTGGCACGAAGGATCTTGCCCGAACGCGTCTTCGGCAGGCGATGCACGACATGCACCGTCTTGAAGGCGGCCACCGGTCCGATCTCCTCGCGCACCAGACGGATGCATTCCTTCTGGATCTCCATCGGGTCGCGGTCGCGTCCCGCCTTCAGGACGACGAAGCCCATCGGCATCTGCCCCTTGAGCGCATCGGCGGCACCGATGACGGCGCATTCGGCGACGTCCGGATGGTTAGAGAGCACCTCCTCCATCGCGCCCGTCGACAGGCGATGACCGGCGACGTTGATGATGTCGTCGGTGCGCGACATGACGTAGACATAGCCCTCGTCGTCGAGCATGCCGGCATCGGCCGTCTTGTAATAGCCCGGGAACTCCAGGAGATAGCTCTCCTTGAAGCGCTCATCGGCGTTCCACAAGGTGGGCAGGCACGCCGGCGGCAGCGGCAGTTTGACGACGATGTTGCCGAGCGTGTTCGCGCCGACCGGATGGCCGGCATCGTCGAGGATCTCGATCTTGTAGCCCGGCATGGCGACCGTCGGCGAACCGTACTTGACCGGCAACAGGCCGAGACCGGCGGGATTGGCGGCGATCGCCCAGGCCGTTTCCGTCTGCCACCAATGGTCGATCACCGGCACGCCGAGCTGGTCCTGCGCCCAGCGGATCGTATCCGGATCGGCGCGCTCGCCCGCCAGAAACAGCGTGCGCATCTGGCTGAGATCGTAGCGGCCGACATGCTCGCCCTGCGGATCTTCCTTCTTGATCGCGCGGAAGGCCGTCGGTGCCGTGAAGAGCGCGGACACCTTATGCTCCTCGATGACGCGCCAGAAGACGCCGGCATCGGGTGTGCCGACCGGCTTGCCCTCGAAGACGATCGTCGTGCAGCCGTGCAGAAGCGGCGCGTAGACGATGTAGGAATGGCCGACGACCCAGCCGACATCGGACGCGGCCCAGAAAACCTCGCCCGGATCGATGTCGTAGATCGCCTTCATCGACCATTTCAGCGCCACCATGTGCCCGCCATTGTCGCGCACGACGCCCTTGGGCCGTCCGGTCGTGCCGGAGGTGTAGAGGATGTAGAGCGGATCGGTCGCCGCGACCGGCACCGGCGGCACTTTCGTGCCGGCATTCTTGGCCGCCTCGACGAGCTCCAGGTAATCGTAGTCGCGCCCTTCGGTCAGCTCGCACGGGCCCTGCTCGCGCTGCACGACAAGGCAGAACTCCGGCTGGTGGCGGGCAATGTCGAGCGCATGGTCGAGAAGCGGCTTGTACTTCACCACCCGGTTCGGCTCGATGCCGCAGGAGGCGGAGATGATCGCCTTCGGCTCGCAATCGTTGACGCGCGTCGCAAGCTCGTTTGCCGCGAACCCGCCGAAGACCACCGAATGTACGGCTCCGAGCCGGGCGCAGGCGAGCATGGAAAAAAGCGCCTCGGGCACCATCGGCATGTAGACGATGACGCGGTCGCCCTTCTCGACGCCCTTCTCGCGCAGCACAGCGGCGAGAGCCTCCACCTCGGAGAGGAGCTCCTGATAGGTGATCGTGCGTTTCGCACCGGTGATGGGGCTGTCGTAGATGATCGCCGGCTGGCCGGGACGGCCTCGCTCCACATGCCGGTCGACGCAATTGTAACAGGTGTTGGTTTCGGCACCGGCAAACCAGCGCCCATACATGCCCATCTCGGGATCGAAGATCTTATCGGCCGGCTTCGACCAGTCGATCTCTTCGCCGGCTTTGGCCCAGAAGGCTTCCGGATCCTCTTCCCAGGACTTGTAAACCTCGTGATATCGGCTTGTCATATGTGTTTCCTCCCCGTCAATTGGTACATTCCGCTGGCTCGGCCGACAATCACCTCCTGGTAGCTCCGGCCTTGCCGCACCCTCTCGTCCGATTGCCGTCCGCTTAGCGAACGACAAAGACGGAAATCTCGCTATGCGTCGCGAGATAGCCGGCACGCGAAGAGAAAACGTGCTCGGCGAAACCGGGCACATGCGAAGCCATGACGACGAGATCGGCGCCCGTCTCATGAACCTGCTCGCTCAACGTCTGGTCTAGATCTCGCGCCGGATCGTGGCTTGTCACCGCCTTGGCTTCAAATGTAACGCCGTGCTTATCGCTCTGCCGAGCTGCGAATTCACTAAGTCTTTCGGCGAACTCTGCCGGATTATGTGAAAGAGAGCCGGGAAGGGCAGACGAGACACCCACCAGTATGAGGCGCGAGCCGTATTGTTTGGCAAGGCCCGCGGCAGCCTCCAGAGCTCGATCGAGCTTGTCGGCATGGGCAAGATCCGCAGGCACGAGAATGGTCCGAAACATCTTAAGCCTCCCTGGTCGTGCTGTCCCTAAGCCTAGGTCATGTGGGCCAGAAAGAAACGCGGCTCGACGAGGCGCCGTTACGCACACACCGGCGCGGCATCCTGTCTCGGCCCCGCATCTCTCCCGCGGACAATTTTTCAGACCGCTCCGCCGCAAGCTTCTTTGGAGGATATCGAAACCCCGCCATCAGGTTTCGTTTGCCGAGGCCTGAGCCTCTCCCTATATCTCGCCTTCGCGCGGCTGCCCGGTTCGACAGGAGTCACATTCCCCGGGGCCTTATCGATCTCGAAGGGAGCTGTCCCTGGTCTCGCCCGTGGGCTTGACCAAAACGGCGCCCACCTACTTTGTAGGTTTCCCGGGATCGTACACTCCACCGGCCATGGCGGCCGCGCTCTCAACCCCCTTCCTCGTCGATTTTTCTCATGGACGTCTCCTCAGCCAAGGCCAAGCTTCGCACGCAGGCATTGCTGCGGCGCGCAGCCCTCGGCGAGAGCGAGCGGCGCCTGCGCTCCGCCCACGCTGTCCGCCACATCGAAAAGCTCTTGCGCCCCGAAGAGACGGTGGCGCTTTTCTGGCCGATCCGCGACGAGATCGATCCGCGCCCGCTCCTGCCGCTGATCGCGGCACAGGAGGGCACAGCGGCTTTGCCGGCAATCGTCGAGAACCGCCTCGTCTTCCGCCATTTTCTCGATGAAGAAGGCCTCGAGGCCGGCACTTTCGGCACGAGGCATCCCTCGCCCCATCACGGCGAAGCGATGCCCGATCTGATCGTTGCGCCGCTCGCAGCCTTCGATCGCGCCGGCGGGCGGATCGGCTATGGACGCGGCTATTACGACACTGCATTGGCCGAGCTGCGGGAGCGCGGTCACGCACCTCGTCTTGTGGGGCTCGCCTTCTCGTGTCAGGAGGTCGATATTGTTCCCATGGAAGACCACGATATCCCCCTGCCCCTCATCGCCACCGAAGACGAGCTCATCGACACCACCGCCAAGCCCACGGAGGCCCTGTGAGGATCCTGTTTCTCGGTGACGTTATCGGCCGCTCCGGCCGCAAGGCAGTCCGACATCACCTCCCCTCCATGGTCGAGCGCTGGAAGCTCGATTTCGTCGTCGTGAATGGCGAGAACTCCGCCGGCGGCTTCGGCATCACCGAAAAGATCTTTCAGGAGCTTCTCGACGCGGGCGCCGATTGCATCACCACGGGCAACCACGCCTTCGATCAGAAGGAAGCACTCGTTTTTGCCGAACGGCAGGAGCGGTTCCTGCGTCCGCTCAACTATCCGCCGCAGACGCCGGGCCGCGGCGCCAACATTTATACGGCCCGTTCCGGTGCGCGCGTCCTCGTCATCAACGTCATGGGGCAGCTCTTCATGACCGCCCTCGATGACCCGATCGCCGCCGTGGAGCGGGAAATCGCTGCGATGCCGCTCGGCCGCGACTGCGACGCCATCATCGTCGATTTCCACGCCGAAGCGACGAGCGAAAAGCAGGTCATGGCGGCTTTCCTCGACGGCCGGGCGAGCCTCGTCGTCGGCACGCATACGCATGTTCCGACCGCCGATTACCGCATTCAGCCTGGCGGCACGGCCATGATGACCGACATCGGCATGTGCGGCGATTACGATTCCATCATCGGCATGCAGAAAGACGAACCTCTGCACCGCGCTGTGACGAAAATTTCTTCCGGCCGTCTCGGGCCTGCCATGGAAGAAGCGACCTTGTCGGGGATCGCCGTCGACGTCGATGATACGACCGGGCTGGCGAGGAAGGTCGCGGCCGTGAGGCTCGGGCCGCATCTGGAACGATCCGTACCGACCTTCTGGGACGACGAAGACTGAGCGAGCACTCGCCGCCCCCCGGGCCGGTCGTCGAGAGAAAGGCGCGTAAAATGGTCGACCTGCCTTTGCACGGGCGCTGCTTTTGCGGCGCCGTTCGCTTTGAGGCGAAAAGCGAACCCCTTCAGGTCTCATGGTGCCATTGCCGCGACTGCCGGCGTCAGACCGGCGCGCCCGCCGTTGTCTGGGCCGGGTTTCCGAGCGATCTCGTCGTCTGGCACGGCGCCCCGAAAGACAGGCAATCCTCTCCGGGTGTCACCCGCTCCTTCTGCGCCGATTGCGGCACGCCCTTGACCTATCTGGATTCTCGCCTGCCCGGCGAGATCTACATCCATGCCGGGCTCTTCGACGAGGCCGACCGCCTCTCGCCGGACCGCCACGCCTATGTGACGGCCAAACTCTTCTGGCTGCATCTCGACGACACTCTGGCGAAATACGACGACGACACCCGCCACCGCCCGGACGCGCCCCACCCCTGACGCCGCATCCCCGGCAATTCCGCGGCTGAGCAGGCGGACGTTGCGATCGCCACGCCGGCGCAAGCGTTTTGGCGCTATGATGGTTGGAGCAAAAGCCGGAACACCCAGAAGGACGCCCGCAGAACACCCTGCCGGAACGCCCGAGGAGAGGTAAGCGCAGCGTCGTGCCGATCTATACAGTCACTCACCTCACGACCTATCGCTACCGGAAGCGGGTCGGCTTCGGGGAGCATCGCATGATGTTCCTGCCGCGCGAGGGGCACGATCAGCATCTCCTCTCCTCCACGCTCACCATCACGCCGGAGCCGGTCAGCCTGCGCTGGCACGACGATGCGCTCGGCAACCGTGTCGGCGTCGCACGCTTCAGTGGCGGCAGCAATTCCGTCCTCGCCCCGTCGCTCGTCTTCGAAAGCGTCATCCGCGTCGCCCATTTCCGCGCGCATCCCGCCGGCATCAATCTCGACGAGGAGGCGCGCTTCCTGCCGGTTTCGCTCAGCGACGAGGACAAGGAGGATCTGCGCCCCTTCCTTGTCCGCCGCTATCCCGACCCCGACGGCACATTGTTGCGCTGGGCGGAAAGCTTCCTCGACCCGTCGGAGCCGCTTCCGACCTTCGAGCTTCTGACCGCGATGATCCACGCGATCCGGCACGACCATGCCTATAGTCGGCGCGACCACGGCATCCAGGACCCCGCCGAAACGCTCACGCTGCGCAGCGGCACCTGTCGCGATTTCACAGAATTGATGATCGAGGCTTTGCGCGCCCTCGGCCTGCCCGCACGCTTCGTCTCGGGCTATCTCTACGTGCCGGCCCGCGACAGCCACGACATCCATGGCGGCGGCGCCACCCATGCCTGGGTGCAGGTCTATCTCCCCGGCGCCGGCTGGATCGACATCGACCCGACCAATGCCATCCTCGGCAATGAAGGTTTGATCCGCATCGCCGTCGCCCGCGACCCGAGCGAAGCCCTGCCCCTGTCGGGCTCGTATCTCGGCATGCCGGACGACGATCTCGGCATGGAGGTGATGGTCAAAGTCGAGCGTGAGGATGAAGGGTGAAGTTTGCCTAAAATTGCGCCCGCTTCCGCGGGAACCGCACGACCCTCCAACCACTTGAGGTTAAATGAAGATCAGAGCCGGTTTTGAAATCGAATACGAGTGCCAGCAGCCGACTCCGATGCTGCTTGCCCTGTCGGTGCATCCCTCGCGGCTCCGAGACCTTGAAACCCCGCACCATATCACCTTCGAACCGGAGATCCCCTCGCGCGATTACCGTGATGATTTCGGCAACATCTGCACCCGCATCGTGGCGCCGGCCGGGCTTTTGCGCATGTCGACGCAATTCACCATCCGCGACGATGGCCTGCCCGACGAGGTCGCGCCCGACGCCCGCCAGACACCGGTCGACGAACTCCCCGACGACGTGCTCCTCTTCCTTCTCGGCAGTCGCTACTGCGAGACGGACCGGCTGACCGATCTCGCCTGGTCGCTCTTCGGGCACGTCCCGCAAGGCTGGCGGATGGTCGAAGCCATCTGCGACTACGCCCACGAGCGCATCACCTTCGATTATCTGAAGGCCGATCCGATGCGCAGCGCCGTGAACGGCAATTACGAGCAGACGGGCGTGTGCCGCGATTTCGCCCATCTCGCCGTCGCCCTGTGCCGCTGCATGAATATTCCCGCCCGCTATTGCACGGGCTATCTCGGCGATATCGGCGTGCCGGAAGATCCGAACCCGATGGATTTCAGTGCCTGGTTCGAGGCCTATCTCGACGGTCGCTGGTACACGTTCGATGCCCGCCACAACCATCCGCGCATCGGGCGCATCCTCATGGCGCGCGGGCGCGATGCGACCGACGTCGCGATCTCCACGAGTTTCGGCGCCTCGCGTCTCGCCGGTTTCAAGGTGATCACCGAGCAAATCGTCGAAGAGGCCGCCGCCTGAAATCCGCGCCGGCCGGTCATGCAATCCAGCCTCCCGCTTTGAAGAACCCCGATCGGGCCTTATGTGCACCGCAACGGAAACAACGGGAGTTCCCCCATGCTCGACACACCAGCGAAGACGAACCTGCCGACGAAACGCTTCGGCCGCACCGATATGAACATCACCCGCGTCGGCTTCGGCGCCTGGGCGATCGGCGGTCCCGACTGGGCCGTCGGCTGGGGCGCGCAGGACGATTCCGAATCCGTCGCCGCCATCCGTCACGCCGTATCCCGCGGCATCAACTGGGTCGACACCGCCGCCGTCTACGGCCTCGGCCATTCCGAAGAGGTGGTGAAGAAGGCGCTCGCCGATGTCCCGGCCAGCGAACGCCCCTATGTCTTCACCAAATGCGGTCTCGTCTGGGACGAGAACGACCGCAAAAAAATGCCGGAGCGCATCGGCGCCGCCGACAGCTTGCGCCGCGAGGTGGAAGCCTCTCTGAAGCGCCTCGGCGTGGAGCGCATCGATCTTTACCAGATGCACTGGCCGGCCAATGACGGCACGCCGGTGGAAGAATACTGGCAGACGCTTCTGGAGCTGAAAAAGGAAGGCAAGATCCGCGCTGCGGGCCTCTCCAACCACAATGCCGAGCAGCTGCAAAAGGCCGAGGCCGTTGGCCATGTCGACACGCTGCAGCCGCCGTTTTCGGCGATCAAACGCGAGGTGGCAGAAAAGGAACTGCCCTGGTGCGATGCACATGAGACGGGCGTCATCGTCTATTCGCCGATGCAGTCGGGTCTCTTGAGCGGTCGCTTCAGTGTCGAGCGCGCGCGGGCCCTGCCGGCAGACGATTGGCGCTCCAGAAACCCCGACTACACTGGCGAAAAGCTTGAAAAGAACCTGGCGCTTGCCGACAGCCTGAAGCCGATCGCGGACAAGCACGGCACCACGGTGCCGGCCGTCGCCGTTGCCTGGACGCTCGCCTGGCCGGGCGTCACCGGGGCCATCGTCGGCGCCCGCAATCCGGGTCAGGTCGATGGCTGGATCGATGCGGCAACGCTCGAGCTGACCAAAGACGATCTCGCTGACATCGCCAAGGCCATCGAAACGACCGGTGCCGGCACCGGCCCGGCCATGCCGCAGGCCTGAACGATGTCAGCCACGAAAACGAAACTCCTCGGACTGCCCGGGAGCCTTCGCCGCGAGAGCTACTCCCGCGCCGTTCTGCAGGGCCTCGCGGCAGACAATGATGGCACGGTCGAACTTCAGATCGGCCATGTCGATCTGCCGCTCTACAATGCCGATCTCGATGGCGACGACGCACCGGAGGCGGTGCGCGAATTCCGTGAGGCGGTCGCGGCAAGCGATGGCCTCGTCATCGCCACGCCAGAATACAATCACGGCATTCCGGGCGTCTTGAAGAACGCCCTCGATTGGGCCTCCCGCCCGCGCGGATCGTCCTCTCTCATGGGCAAGGCGGTTCTGGTCGTCTCTGCCTCACCCGCCTTCACGGGCGGCGTCAGGGCGCAGGCGCAGCTCAACGAGACGCTCCACGCCGCCGAATGTCGGCTCGTCGGCGGGCCGCAGATCGTCATCGGCAATGTCGGAGACAAGGTGCGCGACGGTCGTCTCGTCGACCCCGCCATCCTCGATTTCGCCCGCGAGGGGCTGAAGCGCCTGCAAGCCATGATCGCAGGCTGACACCCGCAGGGAGGGAGCGCCTGAGGGCGCTCCCTCCAAACCTCTCTCCCGCGGCCTCGCGCCTCGCTTGCGCCTTGAAATAATTGCCTTTATCTGCCCCGAACGCGGACTGGCGGATGAGGACGATGAGCGAGCTGCAGATCCGGGATCAAAACGAGGCCGACCGCACCGCCGTCAAGGAAGTGGTGCGACAGGCCTTCCTTCATAAGCCGTACGCGGCGGGCACCGAAGCCTTCATCATCGACGCTCTATGGACGCGCGGCATGGCGACGATCGCCCTCGTCGCGGAAGCCGATGGCCGCATCCTCGGCCAGGCCGCCTTCTCGCCCGTCACCATCACCGGCAGCGACGGTCAGGTGACAACTGGCTGGCACGGGCTCGGTCCCATCGCCGTCCTTCCGGAGGTGCAGAAGAAGGGCGTCGGCTCGGTGCTGATGGAAGTTGGCCTGACGAAGCTGCGCGCGCTCGGCAGCAAGGGCTGCCTGCTCGTCGGCGATCCGGCTTATTACGAGCGCTTCGGCTTCGAAAATCTGCCGCAGCTTCAAATTCCGGGCGTGCCGCCGGAAAACCTGCTCGCTCTTCCCTTCACCGACACTCTGCCCGCCGGCGAGATCGTCTTCGACGAGGCCTTCCAGGCGACCTCGTAGAGCACTCGGGCTAGGCCCGCTCGGCGCCGACCATCGCCTCCTGCAGCAACTGCGCGCTGTAAGGCTTGCGCACTTTGTGCGTGACGTCGAAAGGCGCGGGCAGTGCCGCCTGCTCGCCGTAGCCGGTCGCGAATGCAAAGGGCACACCCATCTCCGCCAGCCGCTCGGCGATTTCGAGGCTCGTCTCCGCGCCGAGATTGACGTCGAGAAGCGCGAATTCCGGCGCCTGACGCTCGATCTCCTTCAGCGCATCCCTCACGCCGCTCGCGGTGCGGACATTTCCGACACCGAGCGACAGAAGCATCTGTTCGGTGTCGAGCGCGATGATCATGTTGTCTTCGACGACGAGAACGTCCGTCGGAAGGGCGATCTCCCCCTCGTTGGCCCTGACGGCCTCTTTCACTGTGTCCACGACGATCTCGCTGCGTTGAAAATGTTTGGGCGGAATGACGAAGCGCGCCTTGAGCCCCGTCAGTTCGTAATCGACTTTCGCCTCGCCGCCGAGGTCGTGCACGATCGACTGCTCGATCACCGTGGAGCCGAAGCCGTAGCGTCTCGGCGGCTTGACCGGTGGGCCGCCGCGCTCGCCCCAATCGATGACGAGCCGGCCGAACGTATCGAAATCGGTCATGATGTCGATCTGGCCGCGGCTGTCCGACAGCGCGCCATATTTCGCCGAATTGGTGATGAGCTCGTGGATGACGAGAGCGACGGTCGTAAACGCCTCCGGCTGCACGAGCACGTCGGAGCCGGTCAGCACGACCCGGTCGGCCTTGCCGCCCAGATAAGCGCCCGCCTCCGTCGTCACCAGATTGCGGAATGAAGCCGGGCTCCAATCGTCCGAGGTGATCTGGTCATGCGCACGCGCCAAAGCCTGGATGCGTCCACCGACGACTTCCGTAAAGGCTTCGATGCTGGTCGCGTCCTTGCTCTGGTTGATGACGCCGCGAATGAGGCTCAGGATATTGCGGACGCGATGGTTGAGTTCGGCGATGAGGAGCTTTTGCCGCTCCTGCGCGCGGCGGCGCTCCGCTTCCGTCAGATTGGACAATTGGAGGATGACTTCCAGAAGGCTGACGCGCAGGCCCTCGGCGATCCGCTCCTCCACCGGCGACCACGGCATCGACTGTCCGCTCACCGTCTCCTTCCACATCTCGAAGCTCTTGCGCGGCGTGAGCCGCGCCCCGAGCGGTCCGACGCTCACCGGTTTTTCGGGATTTCCCGCCCAATTGACGCTGCGCGTCACCTCCTTGCGGAAGAAGACGAGATAATCGCCCGGCTGCCGAGACAGGGGCACGACGAGCATGCCGGCGGCACGATCTGAGAAGCGCCGTGCGGGTTCGTATTTCGCCCCGATCTCGTGCTCGGCGCACACCGCGTTCACGCCCCTGTCGCGCAGATACCCCGCAAGCCCGGCAAAGTCGTCTTCATTTGGGGTCAGGCCCCGCAACGTGGCGCGCCCCTCCACCCACAGGCCGATGCCGTCGCAGACGAGAAGGTCGGCGATCTCGTCGAGATGGTCGACGATGCTCTCAAACCGCGTCGCTTCGGTCGCCATCACGGCGACGAGCTGATTGTGCAGCTTGCTGGAGCGCTCCTCATATTCGGCTTCGGTCTGGCGCTCGCGGTTTTCCACCAGAAGCGAGAACATCTGACCGAAGAGTTCCGCCGCCGTCCGCCGCTCGAAGGTGACGTGATGCGGCGCGTAATGATGGCAGGCGAACAAACCCCACAGACGGCCTTCGCGCAGGATCGACACCGACATGGAGGCATCGACGCCCATATTCTGCAGATATTCGATATGAATGGGCGACACGCTGCGCAGAATGCTCATCGACAGATCGAGTGGCTCACCGTTGCGGTCGAGCGCCGGCTCGACGGGCGACGGCTCCGCCGAGATATCCGGGATGATCCGCAGCCAGTTCTTCTCGTAGAGAATGCGCGCCTGGCGCGGGATATCGGTCGAGGGATAGTGCAGCCCGAGAAACGAGCCGATGCCGGAGCGCGCCGATTCCGCGATCACCTCGCCCGACCCGTCATGATCGAAACGGTAGATCATCACCCGATCGAAGCCGGTCAGAGCCTGCATTTCGCGCGCGGCGATGCGGTAGAAATTCCTCAGATCCTCGGTGCGCTGCAGTCGCGCCACCATGCCCCGCACCATGGCGGCTGCATTGGCGGCGGGCTCGGCCACGGAGCGTTCGCACTCCACGACCACCTCGTCGCCGGAGAGATGCACCGCCATGTCGCAGACGAGGCCAGCTTCCGTGACTGTCACGCCGAAGGCGCGCGCCACTGTCTCGCCCATCACCGCGCCCTGCAGATTGTTGCGGATCGTGTGCACGGCCTGCCCGAGAAAGACCTGGTCGATCGGCAGACCGACGAGCTCCTCGCCCAGACGTCCGAGCCACTCCGCCGCGTTGCGCGAGACGCGCGTCACCACCCAGCTCGAGCGCGACACAGCCACGAGGAATCCGAACGGCTGTACCGCCCCGAGAAGATGGATCGGCTCGCGATCGCAATTCGTAAGATCGACTTCGAATTGGGTCGGATCAGACATGGGCGAGCACTCGGTCGGCCTTTGCAACGCTCTCTGCTGCCGCATCGAAAAGCGCGAAGACGGCTTCGGCGCCCTTCACAGCCTCGTCCGGCGCGTCGTGCACGGCGGCCGATTCCTCCAGTCTTTCGACGAAGCTCGGCCACAATTTCCGGCCTTCGCCGTGACGAAGAAACCGTGAGGCCACCTTCATCCGCGGGCCCGCCTCGGCGAGGATGTCTCGTGTCAGGATCTTCGCGCCGAGGCGCGAGCCTTCCAGCACATAGACCGCCCCCAGCATGAAGGCTTCGCCGTGCATTTCAGGCGCAGAAACGGGTTGCGGGCGCTCCGCCCCAAGAATTTGGATGTCGTCGAGAAGCACCGCACTCCGCCGGCGTTCGTCCCAGTCTGGAAGCAGCGCCTCGATGCCGGCAATCTCCAGCGTCTCTTCGACGGGGAGGATCGCGGCCGCATTCGCGCGCAGAAACGAAGCATACCCCGTCTCGCCTTGAACGAGCATCGGATTGAGACGCGCTTCGACCTCGGCATGAAGCTCGGCCGTAGCGGCGTGCAGAAGAGCGCGGACAGACCTCAATGAAAGAATTTCCTAACGAACAGTCGGGTGCAACCGCATCACGTGCCACTGGCTGTTACGCCCAGATGCGGTGGGCGGAGCGAATCTGACGCACGAATTCGGCCAGCTCTGGGCCGCTAGCAAGCACGAACTCCGCCCCGCTGTCTGTTCACTTGTGAACACAAGGCAGGGCAAGGATACCTATTTACCCGCAAAGGGCTCGAAAAACCGGCCTTTTGCGGGGTTTACTCATCCTCCCGGGCGTCCTGCGGGGGTGACAGCGCTCTGCAAAGAGGCAACAAGCTCGCCTCCAGATGCGACGGAGTGCGGCACAATCGCCACACATCATGGGTTGCGCTGTGTTCACTACCACACATAAAACCGGGAAACTGAGACACGCGCGGGACGAGCGCCAATGTTACACGATCCGGCCCGGGAGACTTCGGCGGAGACGCGCCCCCTCAACAATCTCCTGAAGGTGCTGAAGGACGAAGATTACGCCCTTCTCGCACCGCATTTCCAGCTGCTGCACCGCAACAGCGACCATGTCATGTACAATCCGGGCGATAACGTCGACATCGTCTACTTTCCGTGCGGACCGGCGCTCGCCTCGTTTCTCGTCGCCAACGAGGACGGCGAAGACACCGAGACCATTCTGATCGGCCGCGAAGGCGCCGTCGGCGGCATTGTCAGCGCCGGCCGTCTCCCCGCATTTTCCCGCATCATCGTCAAATTCGAAGGCCCGTTCGTCGCCCTGAAGCTCTCGGAGCTCGAGGCGGCGAAGCAGCAATCGCGGGCGGTGCGGCACCTCTTTGCGCGCTACGCCGATTGCCTGGTCGCACAGATGCTGCAATCGATCACCTGCAATGCCATTCATTCCGTCGACCAGCGGGCGGCGAAATGGATCGTCGCGACGATGGAGCGGACAGGCGACCACATCGTTCCGCTGACGCATGAGCAGCTCGCCCGCATGCTCGGCGTCGGTCGCTCCTATACGAGCCGCGTCATGCAGACCTTCAAGGCGGAAGGCATTCTGGAAACGCAGCGCGGCTCGCTGCTGGTGCGCGATCATTCCGCGCTCCATGCACGCTCGTGCAAGTGCAACGATGCCGTCAAACATCATTTCGACGCCGTTCTCAAAGACGTCTATCCGGAGCCCGACCAGGAGGCCAATTGAGGGCTACGGCCGTGCGCCTTGGTCACCGCGCCGAAAACGGCGACGAGAGGCCGAACCCCGGCCAGTCGATCCATCGCCGGCCGCCGCTCGAAAGACCAGGCGATCAATTTAGCCGGCGTCCCTCCCGCCGATTGAGCCGCGCCTGCAAGCGGGCTATGGCCTCTTCTCTTCCTGCCGGGTGACCCAGAACCATGAAAAATTCGGAACGGCGCATCAGCCGCTTCATCTTGGCTGCAATCGTCGGCGGCTTTCTCGTGCTGCTTGCCGCAGGCGTCAGCTTTCTGGTCGTGCTGCGCCAGACCCAGGTCAGTGCGGAATGGGTCGTGCACACGCAGGAAGTCGCCGCAAGCCTTGCCGAGCTCGGCGCTGCGCTCGAACGCTCGGAGACGGCGCGGCGCGGCTATCTTCTCTCGGCGGACGAGCGTTTTGCCAACGCCTTCGAAGAGCTCGCCGGCGAGATCGAGACCCGCATGGATGCGGTCGAAGCCCGCATTACCGACAATCCCGAACAGCAGAAGCGCCTCGAAGCCCTGCGGGAACTCGTCGCAACCCATCTCGCCTATGCCCGCGACACGCTTCAAAATCGCCGCCAGAGGGCAGGCGCCGCGGCCGGCACGACGACGTTCGATGACGAGGATATCGCTGTCATCCGCCGGGCTCGCGCCGCAGCCGCCGATATGCTGCAGGCGGAAGAGGCTCTGCTGGTCGAGCGGCGCGCCCGCCAATTCCGCAACGTGCAGCTCTCTTATGTCGTGCTGGCGCTATCGAGCATCATCTTCGTGGCTCTCGCAGGGGGCACGATCTGGGCGACGCGCCGCAACGTGCATGCCCTGACGACCGCCGGCGAGCGCTTGCAGCTCCTCAACGAAGATCTGGAATCGGCTGTCGGCGAGCGCACGGCGGAATTGCAGCGGGCGAACGACGAGATCCAGCGCTTCGCCTACATCGTCTCCCACGATCTGCGCTCACCGCTCGTCAACGTCATGGGATTCACCAGCGAGTTGGAGGTGGCGATCAAGCCCCTGACGGAGTTGATCGCAAAAGCCCGCGAAGAGGCGCCCGACCTCGTCACCGAAGAGGTGCGGCAGACGATCGAGGAGGATCTGCCCGAGGCCATCGGCTTCATCCGCTCGTCGACGCAAAAGATGGACCGCCTCATCAACGCCATCCTGCATCTGTCGCGGGCCGGACGCCGGGTTCTGTCGCCGGAAAAAATCGACATGAACGGCCTCGTCTCCGGCATCGCCGACACGCTGCAGCACCGCCTGCAGGAGCTCGACGCCGAGATCCGCATCGAGCAGATACCGACTTTGGTGACCGATCGCCTGGCGATCGAGCAGATCATCTCCAATCTCGTGGAAAACAGCGTCAAATATCTGAAGCCCGGGCGCCCCGGCCTCATCAAGGTGCGGGGCCGCCAGCAATCCGGGCGCATCATCATCGAGGTCCAGGACAACGGACGCGGCATCGATCCGAAGGATCACGAGCGCATCTTCGACCTCTTCCGCCGTTCCGGATCGCAGGATCAGCCGGGCGAAGGCATCGGGCTCGCACATGTCCGTGCTTTGGCCTACCGCCTGGGTGGAACGATCGAGTGCGATTCGACGCTTGACGAAGGCGCAACCTTCCGCCTTTCAATGCCGCCAGAATTGCAGAAAGCGTAGGAACCCGTCGTGTCGAGCCATCAACCGGTCACCATCATCATGATCGAAGACGATGAGGGGCATGCGCGTCTCATCGAAAAAAACATCCGGCGCGCAGGCGTCAACAACCCGGTCCGCCATTTCGTCGAGGGAACGGCCGCGGTCGAATTCCTCTTCAACAGCCCCGAGGGCCCGACCCATAATGGCCCGGCACTGGTGCTTCTCGATCTCAACCTGCCCGACATGAGCGGCACCGACATCCTGATAAGGATGAAGGAGGAAACCAGTCCTCTCCGCCGCACGCCCGTCGTGGTTTTGACGACCACCGACGACAAGATGGAGATCGAGCGCTGCTACGATCTTGGCGCCAACGTCTATATCACCAAGCCCGTCGAGTACGAATCCTTCGCCCAGGCGATCCGTCAGCTCGGCCTGTTCATTTCGGTTATCCAGGTTCCCGAACCCGAAATCGAAGCCTGATTTACCCCTTGAAGACCGGATGAAATGCCCCGCATTCTCTATATCGACGACGACGAGGGGCTACGGCGCCTGACGCGCCGCGCGCTTGCCCGCCGAGGTTACGAACTCACCACCGCCGGAAGCGCTGACGAAGGTCTCGCCCTTCTTGAGAAAGACAGGTTCGATCTCGTCGCCATCGACCATTACATGCCCGGCAAGACGGGGCTCGACGCGCTTCCTCTCATCAACGCGCTGCCCTCGCCTCCTCCGGTCGTCTATGTCACCGGCTCGGAGGAGAGCTCCATCGCGGTGGCGGCTCTCAAGGCCGGCGCCCAAGACTACGTCGTGAAGACCGTCGGTGAGGAATTCTTCGACCTTCTCGCCTCCTCCTTCGCGACGACGCTTGAACATCAGCGTCTGATCGCGGCCCAGCATGAGGCGGAGCACGCACTCAAAGCCTCCAATGAGCGCCTCTCGGCGCTTCTGCGCGAGGCCAACCACCGCGTCGCCAATTCGCTCCAGATCGTCTCTTCCTTCATCCAGATGCAGGCCAACGCCGTCGAGGCGGAAGAGGCGAAGATCGCGCTCAAGGACACCCAGCAGCGCGTCTATGCGATCGGCCAGGTGCATCGCCGGCTCTACACCTCGCAGGACATCAACAGCGTCGACATGGGCGACTATCTGAGCGCGCTCACCGCCGGCCTGGAAGAGACCTGGTCGAGCGAGACCGCGGCGCGGCGCGTCCATCTCACCACCGACGGGCTGCGCCTCACCACCGATCAGGCCGTCTCGCTGGGCGTCGTCGTCAACGAGCTCGTCTCCAATGCCTGCAAATACGCTTATGGAGAGGAAGAGGACGGCGACATCCGCGTCGATCTCACGACCCTGCCGGGCGGCTTCCGCCTCAGCGTCGAGGACGACGGCAAAGGCTTCAACGGCACAGCAACCCCCACCGGCACGGGTCTCGGCACCAAGCTCGTCACCGCCATGGCGAGGAGCCTGAATGCCGAGATGTCTTATGAAGGCGGGCCACCGACCCGTATTCTGCTGGTCAAAACGGCGTAGAGCCGGAGAGCGCCCCGCCCACGGTTTCCTTCACCGCCCGCGGTTTTCACCGATTATCGAGCTGTGCCCGCACGCTGCGGCGGCCCCGTTCAGAAATCTGATAGGGCGCGCCGCCGCGCGATTCGATCAGCCCCTTCGACAGAAGCCGGGAAAAGACCGGCAAGGTGCAATCGGAGAGCACGAAACCGTCGCGGGTAAAACAGGTGACGTGGGTGATCTTGCGACCACCGCTTCGTTCATGACGAATGCGTCCGCCCTGAGCGAGCGCGTGCAACACGCGCTGCTCGAACTTCGAGATATTCATGGAAAATGCCTGGATCGGAGAAAGCACGGGGCAGAGCGCGCACGCCGCCCTCAGGCCGCGCCCGTTCGTTCTGCCGCTTCGCGTCTCCACCTGGATAAACGTCCAGGGGAGCCTCAGAGGGCTCTGACAATCTCCAGCATCAAGGCTCCATCGCGCGGCAAAACCCCGCGCGTTGCCTCAGCACCTACTCACAGGCATCAATTGCGGCAAGTGACCGCTATGCCGCAGGCGCAAAATGCGGCGCGGCGACAGTCGATCGTCTCCTTCCCCACCTAGACGCCTTCGCCACTCCCCATTATATCCTCCGTTCCCCAGAGACATTCACGACAAGACGCAGGTAAAACCGCAATGGCGGGCCATTCACAGTTCAAGAACATCATGCACCGCAAGGGCCGCCAGGATGCGGCCCGCTCCAAGCTGTTCTCCAAATTGTCGAAGGAGATCACCGTCGCCGCCAAGGTCGGCGATCCCGATCCGAATTCGAATCCGCGCCTGCGCCTGGCCGTGCAGAATGCCAAGGCGCAGTCGATGCCGAAGGACAACATCGAGCGTGCGATCCAGAAGGCGACCGGCGGCGACGGCGACAATTACGAAGAGATCCGTTACGAGGGCTATGGCCCGGGCGGCGTCGCCTTCATCGTCGAGGCGATGACCGACAACCGCAACCGCACGGCCGGCGCGGTGCGCTCCTATTTCGCCAAGAACGGCGGCTCGCTCGGTGAAACCGGCTCCGTCGCCTTCATGTTCGAGCGTGTCGGCGAGATCTATTACCCGGCCTCCGCCGGCGACCCGGAGAAGGTGCTCGAAGCCGCGATCGAAGCCGGCGCGAGCGACGTCGAAAGCGACGAGGAAGGCCACACCATCCTCACCGAGTTCGAGGATCTGGGCGACGTCTCCTCCGCGCTTGCCGAAACGCTCGGCGATGCGGAATCCGTGCGCGCCATCTGGAAGCCGCAGACCCTGACACCGGTCGACGAAGAAAAGGCCGGCACGCTGATGAAGCTCATCGCCACGCTCGAAGACGACGACGACGTGCAGAACGTCTATGCGAACTTCGACGTCGATGCAGATGTCATGGAGCGGCTCTCCGCCGCCTGAGCATCTGAGAAACGCGGCTTCGGAAAGACCGCGCCAAAATCAGCAGCCGGCGTCCGGCCGGCTGCATTGCACGCTTACCGCAGCACCCCGTCGAAGGCGGGCGAAGCCATGATGGCGGCGGCGACGATGAGGCCGAGCGCCACCCTCCGGAACACTTTTTCGGAGGCAAAGCCGAACATCTTCTGTCCGAGAATGAGCGCGACGAAATAGACGGGCGCGGCGACCGCCGCACGTATCAGCGCGTCTTCGCTGAAGATGCCGTTCGCCCAGAACGACAACCCCGTGATCACCGTCGACAGCGCGAAGAAGACGATGAGATTGGCGCGGATTTCCGCTGCCGCCTCGTGCCCGCTCATCCAATAGACGACGACCGGCGGCCCGGAGAGCTGCGTCGCACCGCCGAGAAGCCCCGACAGCATGCCGACGCCGAAAGCGGAGGCGGGACGCCGTGGCCCGGTGAAGCGCAGGCCGGAGCCGAGCAGGACGACGAGCGCGAGAACCACCCCCGACATGCCCCAGCGCAAGACGAGCGGATCCGCGGTCGCAAGGAGATAGGCGCCGAAGGGCGCGCACAGCGCCACACCGCCTGCCGCCGGCAGGACGGAGCGGTAATTGCACACACGCAAAGCCGGAATGAGGATGGGAAGCGTCGGCAGGGAATCGATCGCCCACAAGACGATGACCGCGGCGCGAGGTCCGATCAGAGATCCTGCAAAGGGGACGAAGACGAGGCCGGCGCCGAACCCGGCAAAGCCTCTGACGGTGCCGGCAACGAGCACCACCAGGGTCAAAGAAAGGGTGGCGGATCACCCGCCACCGTCAGAATTTTCTCCACAAGCCCTCCCGAAAACTCAGCTGCTCACAACTGAGCTCACGCGGGATCAGGTGACGTCGCTCGACTTCAAATTCTTGAGCTTGGCGAAAACCGAATCCGGATCGATGTCGGGCTCGCGCTCGTGTCCGGTATCGCTTTCGGAAGGCTGCGGACGGCGCGTCGTCTCTTCCGCGGACAGAAGGCGTGCGCCCTCTTCTTCCACGGCCGGGGCGTTTTTCGCCGCTTTGCGGACTTCGAGGTCGAGTTCGAGCTGCGAGCACAGGCCGAGCGTGACGGGATCGGCCGGCTGCAGATTCGCCGAGTTCCAATGCGTGCGCTCGCGGATCGCCTCGATCGTCGGCTTCGTCGTGCCGACGAGACGGATGATCTGCGAATCCTTCAGTTCCGGATGGTTGCGCACCAGCCACAAAATGGCGTTCGGCCGGTCCTGCCGCTTGGAAACGGGCGTGTAGCGCGGTCCGCGCCGCTTCGTCTCCGGCACGCGCACTTTGGAGACCAGGATTTTCATCCGATAGGTCGGATCGCGTTCGGCCTTTTCGATCTCATCGCGCGCCAGCTGTCCGCCGATCACCGGATCGATCCCCTTGATACCCTGGGCGGCGTCACCATCGGCGATCGCTTTGACTTCGAGAGGGTGCAGCCGGCAGAAATGTGCGATCTGCTCGAAGGTGAGCGAAGTATTGTCGACCAGCCATACGGCGGTCGCTTTCGGCATCAGAGGCGTTGACGCCATGGCATGATCCTCCTGTGTTCTCTGCCGGAGTGTCTCCGGCAGAGCGTGATTCACGTCGGTGGACGGGAAGTTGCCCGACATATACGGGCACCCGGCGAAGCACGCAATGCGCCGTTGCGATAAGCTTGAGGTCGCAAAGCTATGCGCGCGGATCGACTTTCAAGACGATCTTGCCGACATGTTCAGCATCAATCATCTGGTGCGCTTCCACGACATCGGCAAATGGCACCACCGCGTGAATGACCGGCGTGTAGCGTCCAGCCGCGATCGCCGGCCACACCGTTTCCTCCAGCATGCGCGCGAGTTCGGCCTTCGCGTCCACCGATTGCGGCCGCAAAGTCGAGCCCGTCAGGATGAGCCGTTTCTGCATGATCAGCGCGAGATCGACCTCCGCGCGCTGCCCTTTGAGAAAGGCGATCTGCACGATCCGTCCGTCGACCGCCGCCGCCTGCAAATTGCGCTGCGTATAGCTGCCACCGACCATATCGAGGATGACGTCAGCGCCGTCGCCGCCGGTGAACTCGCGCACCACCTCGACGAAATCTTCGCTGTTGTAATTGATCGCCCGGTCGGCACCGATGCGCCTCGCCGCCTCGCAGCGTTCATCCGACCCCGCCGTCACCAGAACATGGGCGTTGAAGGCTTTGGCGAGCTGGATCGCCGTCGTGCCGATGCCCGACGTGCCGCCATGAACGAGGAGCGTCTCGCCGGGCCTGAGCGAGCCGCGCTCGAAGACATTGTGCCAGACGGTAAAAGTCGTTTCCGGCAAGGCCGCGCCTTCGATGAGCGACAGGCCTTGCGGCAGCGGCAGAGCGTTCGTCTCCGCCACCGTCGCATATTCGGCGTAGCCGCCGCCTGGCAGAAGCGCCACCACCGCATCGCCGATGCTGAAGCGTTCCGCGCCCTCGCCTGCCGCCACCACATGACCGGAGATTTCGAGCCCCGGAATATCGGAGGCCCCTTTCGGCACGGGATAGCGGCCGAGCCGCTGCAGGACGTCCGGCCGGTTGATGCCCGCCGCTGCGACCTTGACGAGAAGCTCGCCTTCTCCCGGCTGCGGCACGGCGCGCTCTTCGAGCGCCAGCACCTCCGGCCCGCCCGGCTCGGTGATGGCAACGGCTTCCATCGTCTGCGGAATGTTCATGCATCCTCCCCACAATCTGCCGTGAACCTAGCGCGTGGAAGTCGGATTTTGAATGGGTGAAGCGCCGACAATGAAACGCTGACAGCCAGCGGATGCAGCGTTATCCTTCGCGCCAAAGGCCGAAACCAGATGGGCGACGATGTTTGCAGACGACGACAGGCCGGTGAAAAAGCCGGTCCATACGGTGGGGGAAGACCTCTCGCTCCTTTCAGAACACGAGCTCGAAGAACGCATCGCGCTTTGCGAGGCCGAGATTGCGCGCATCCAACAGGAGCTGACGCGCAAGAAGGGCGGACGCGCCGCGGCGGACGCGGTTTTCAAGCGCTGAAGGCCGATCGTTCAGCTTGTCGTTCCCCGCTTAACCGCGGATTAACCTTTCTAATTTCTAATGACACCATCCAATCAGGTTTGGATCTGAGTGATCCTGTTCACTCTGTTTGACGCCTCCCTGTATCAGCCTAAGAGCCGCCCAGCGGCTCTTTTTTTAGGCCGCGTCGCGATCTTTACTATTTGATTACAATCCGTTTGAATTCGGCCTCGTCGGGGTGTCTGAACTGGCTCCACGATCGAGAAGCCGGTGGAGAACCCGGCTCCCGCACTTGCCGAGGCGCGGCCCTCGGCTTTGAATAGCCAAAAGGGATCAAGTCCATGCGTCAAACGGGTAGCCGCGAAGAGCCACTGTCTTTCGGGCGCGCATATGCGCATTCGCAGACATTCAGCGAATTGTTCCAGGCGGGCATGCAGCTCGTCGAGGAGACGGCAGCCTATCTCGATGGGGACGGGCGCGCGGCCGCGTCCGGGCTCAATCGTCCCGCGTCCATCGTCTATGCAACGGAATCCATGCGTCTCACCACGCGGCTGATGCAGCTCGCCTCCTGGCTCCTCCTGCATCGCGCTGTGAACGAAGGTGAGATGACGCTCGATCAGGCGGCGGAAGAAAAGCACAAGATCCACCTCGATCAGGCGCTGACCGCCATGCGCGGTCCCGGCTGGGAAGAGCTTCCGGAAGGGTTCAAGGCGCTGATCGACCGCTCCGTGTCCCTGCAGAAGCGGGTGCAGATGATCGACGCGGCGCTTTTCGACGATGGTCGTTCGACCCTGGAGGAAGCGCCGAGCCCGGTGGCAAGCCAGCTTGCAGCCCTTCAGGACGCCTTCGAGAAACGTGTCGGCTGACGCCTGCAAGGCAAAGCACGCTCGAGCCGCCCCGCGAAACGACGCCCCTCGCCGGGGCGCAGTTTCGGCTCGCACATCGGCATTGCCGGCGTTCTTCGCCGACGCCGCCTACGAAGATGCCGCCGACAAAGATGCCACCGACAAACATCGCGCCAGCAAAAAAGGCCGCCCCTTCGGAGCGGCCTTTTTGATTCTGACGTTCAACGAACGCAGGCGGCGTTTTGCGGCTGCCGCGCCTTGCCGCTCCCTAGGGAAAGGGCCCTTTCGGAGCGGCCAACGCGACTTAGCCGAGGAAGCCGGCGTACTTGTTCTTGAAGCGCGACAGGCGACCGCCGCGGTCGATGAGGTGCTGGCCGCCGCCGGTCCAGGCCGGATGCGTCGAAGGATCGATATCGAGCTGCAGCGAGGCACCATCCTCACCATAGGTCGAACGGGTCCAGTATTCCGTGCCGTCGGTCATCACGACCTTGACCGGATGATAATCCGGATGGATGTCTTTCTTCATGTCTCGTCTCGTCGGTTGGAGCGGCCCGCCTGCCTTCGGCGCTTTCGCCCAAGGTCCGTGCCCTACGTCGCTGCGCCCATCGTCATGCCACGGCTTTCACCGCGCAGAAAGGCAATTGTCGTCGGCGATATACAGAAGCCGGCATGCGCTATCAAGTCCGTGCAGCAGCCCTTGCACCACATGTCCAATCGTGCTCCCTGCAAAACCAAATGACCGATCGCTCTTCTAAAAGGCCGCGCAAGGCCGGCCGCTCGTCGTTGCGCCCTCTCAAGGCGCTTGTCCCCTATTTCGCCAGATATCGCGGACGTGTCGCAGCAACGCTTGCGGCGCTGATCCTTGCGACACTGGCAACGCTCGCGATCCCGATGGCGGTGAGGCGTGTCGTCGATTTCGGCTTCTCCGCCGATAACGCCGGCTTCATCGACAGTTACTTCACCATGCTGCTCGTGGTGGTCGCGGTCCTCGCCGGTGCGAGCGCCGCGCGCTTCTACCTCGTCACCACGCTTGGCGAGCGCATCGTCGCAGACCTGCGCGACGGTCTCTTCACGCGGATGATGCAGCTTTCGGCAGGCTTCTACGACACGGCGCGCTCGGGCGAGATTTTGTCGCGCCTCACCGCCGACACCACACAGATCCGCGCCGCGATCAGCTTTGCCGCCTCCGTCGCGCTCAGAAACATCATGATGTTCCTTGGCTCGGTCGTCATGATGGTGGTGACGAGCCCGGGCCTGTCGGCTCTGGTGCTTGCTGCGATCCCCTTCATCGTCGTGCCGATCCTGTGGTTCGGGCGGCGCGTGCGCCAGCGTTCGCGCTTCGCCCAGGATCGCCTGGCGGAGGCCTCCGCCTATGCCTCCGAAGCGATTTCGGGCGTCCGCACGGTCCAGGCCTTCAATCAGGAGACCCCGGCGCGGCGTTATTTCGGCGTGCGCATCGAGGATGCCTTCCAGGCTGCTCGCAGCGCCACGGCAGCGCGTGCGGCCCTCACCGCCTTTGCCATCTTCATCGTCTTTGCGAGCGTCGTCGTCGTCCTCTGGTGGGGCGCGCAGGCGGTCGTCGACGGCACCATGACGGGCGGTCGCCTCAGCCAGTTCGTTCTCTATTCGGTGTTTGCAGCCGCGGGCCTCGGCGAGATCGGCCAGGTCTGGGGTGAGATCAGCCAGGCAGCCGGCGCCACCGAGCGGATCGTCGAGCTTCTGGAGACGGAACCGGAAATCAAGAAGCCGCAAAATCCTGTGGCCCTGCCCACCCCGGCCCGCGGCGAGGTGCGCTTCGACGACCTCTCCTTCGCCTATCCGCAAGGCTCAGGTCCGGTTCTCCACAATGTCGCCTTCGACATCCGAGCCGGCGAACGAGTGGCGATCGTCGGCCCTTCGGGCGCCGGCAAATCGACGGTTTTCGCTCTCCTCATGCGCTTTTACGACCCGCAGACGGGCTCCGTCATGGTCGATGGCGTTCCGATCACCGAGGCGGACCCGGAAGAGGTCCGCCGCCGCATCGCGCTCGTGCCGCAGGACGTGGCGATCTTTGCCGCGACCGCCTTCGACAACATCCGCTTCGGCAACGAGACGGCAAGCCGCGAAGACGTCGAGGCAGCCGCCAAGGCCGCCAATGCCGACGAATTCATCCGCGCGCTTCCGGAAGGTTACGACACGGTGCTCGGAGAGCGCGGCATCACCCTTTCGGGCGGCCAGAAGCAGCGCATCGCCATTGCCCGCGCGCTTTTGAAGGATGCGCCGATCCTTCTCCTCGACGAGGCGACGAGTTCGCTCGACGCGGAAAGCGAGGTCGCCGTCCAGGCCGCCCTCGAAACGCTGATGAAGGACCGCACCAGCCTCGTCATCGCCCACAGGCTCGCGACCGTGCGCAATGCCGACCGCATCCTGGTGATGGAGAACGGCGCGCTCGTCGAGGAAGGCACGCATCAGGCGCTCATTTCCAAGAGCGGCCTTTATGCGCGCCTCGCCGAGCTGCAGTTCAACGACGGTGGCCGCGAACCGGAATCTGCCGCCGCCGAATAGGGACGGCGCGTCACGCCGCATCCGAGCCACGCATCGAAAAAGCCCCGCTGCGGACCAACCGCAGCGGGGCTTTCTGTTTCACGCGTGTTGTGAACTGCCGTCGGAGAAGACGGCCTTTCCCACTCTCCGCAGAGAGCTCAGCCGAGGCCGAGCTTGCCGCGCAGCGTGGAAAGATCTTCCGCCAGCGTATTCACCTTGGTGGAGAGGAGATTGCGATCTTCGTCGCTGAGCTTCGTGTAGGAGACGTAGCCACCCTCGTCGGTCTCGTACTCTTCGAGCACCTCATAGACGTCGTCGAAATTGCCCTGCACCGTCTTGAGGAACTCTTCGGAATCCTTCTCTTCCAGAACCGGCTTCAAGAGATCGAAGATCTTGTAGGCGCCGTCGAAATTCGCCTTGAAGTCCCACAGATCGGTGCGGCTGTAACGGTCTTCCTCGCCCGAGATTTTTGTCGCGGCAACCTCTTCCATGAGCGCCGCCGCGCCGCCGACGACCACTTCCGGCGGGAAGGTGAGTTCGTTGATCCGGCTGTTGAGATCCTTCACGTCCGACATAAGCTGGTCGGCATATTCATCGAGCCCTTCCGTGGAGCCCTCTTCCCACAGCCCGTATTCGAGGCGGTGGAAGCCGGTGAAGGTCGGATCCTCTTCGCCCTTTTCGTAATCGTCGGCGCGAGCATCGATCGAGACGTCGAGATCGGAGAAGAGCTCGGCGATCGGCTCCACGGCCTCGTAGCTCGTACGCGTCGGCGCGAAGAGCTCCTTCGCCTTCTCCACGTCGCCGTCCTTGATCGCTTTAACGAACGCTTGCGTGTCCTTCACCAGCTCTGCGGTGTTTTCGGCCACGTAGATCTTGTATTGGGCGAGCGGCTCAACGAGGTCGAGGGAGGCGTCTTGCGCCATGGCCCCGGTGAGAGCCGTGGTGCTGAGGGCAAATGCCAGGGCGCCTGCGCGCAGATGTCGGGTGAAGTTCATAAGGGTGTCTTTCCTTTCCCTGGGTGAATTCAGATCGGCGTATCGGCGGTCGAAGCCGCTTCGATGAGGTCCTGTCCGAGATAGCGATCGGGGCTTGTGACCCCGGGCAGGACAAAGAAGTACCCGCCGCCGACGGGCTTGATGTATTCCTCCAGCGGCTCGCCATTGAGCTTCGTCTGAACGGCGATGAAGCCCTTCTCCAGATCCGCCTGGTAGGCGATGAACAGGAGCCCCTGGTCGAGTTGGCCGGACTTCGTGACGCCGTTCGAATAATTGAATGGCCGCCGCAGGATGAGATTGTCGTCAGCCTCCGGCGTGCGCGGATTGGCAAGCCGGATATGGGAATCGAGCGGCGTCAGCTCGCCCTGCGGATCGCGCGTATAATCCGGCACATCGCTTTCATGCGTCCCGCCGAAGGGCGCGCCGCTATCCTTCTTGCGCCCGAATATCTCTTCCTGCTCCTTGAGCGGCGTGCGATCCCAGCGCTCGACGAAATTGCGGATGATGCGCACCGCCTGATAGGTGCCGCCATGGGCCCATTGCGGCTCGTCATCGCCCTCGCCGACCCACACGACCTTCTGCATGAGGTCGCGATCATTGGAATCCGGGTTGGCGGAGCCGTCGCGAAAGCCGAGGAAATTGCGCGCGCTTTCCGTCTCCCCGTCGGGCTTTGGCGGAATGACCGGGACATCGCCTTCCTGCATCCAGCGCAGCACCAGATATTCCGGCAGGTTCTTCACGATGTCGCGCAGCGCGTGAATATTGGTGTCCTGCAGATTGGCGCAGAACTGCAGCGAAAGATCGCCATGACAGCGCTCCGCATCGAGCGCGTCGTTCGGGAACTGCGTCATGCGCTGAAGCGTGCGCGGCTTCAGAGGGGTCAAAAACTCCCGGCGTTCAAACAAGGAGGCGCCGAGCCCGACGGTGATCGTCAGATTGTCCGGGGCCACCACCGGCCCCAGAATCCCGGAATCCGGAGGCGGCAGCTTCGGATCGAGCTCCGGCACCTCGCCGCCTTGTGTCAGAAAGACGATGCGCTCCGTCAATTTGCGCAGCATCGTCTCCAGGTCGTCCGGCGTGCGTGCGACGACATCGAAAGCCGCCATGATGCCGGTCGCCGGTCGCGGCGTGACGATCCCCGCCTGATGCTTGCCATAGAACGGCACCCGCTCCGACGTGCTGTTGAGACCCGTCGGCGCATCGGTGACCTGATGCCCGTCCCCCTCTTCGGCCAGTGACGGGACCGCTCCCAAGGCAAGCGCACTGCCGGCGCCACCGAGCCCGAGGAGCACTTGGCGGCGGCTCGCAAACGGGCAGCCGAAGCCCAAACGCGCCGTGTTGTCCTTGATCCTATCTGTCATCTCAGCTCACTCCGATCACCTGGTCGAGCCGGTCGAGGACGTCGGCGAGTTCCTGGAAGGCCGCAGAGAGGGAGGCGCGCGCGGCCTCGTCGACGCTGTCGTAGGACGGGTAGCCATCCGGCCCGGAAAGCTCTGAGAGCTTCATCTCCACCGCCTTCAGCTTCGCGTCGATCTCCTTCTCGAGAGCCGGATCGACGGGCTCCACGACGGATTGCAAAAGCCCCGTGATCTTGGCGATGCCCTCGAAATTCGCGGCGAAATCGGCAAGGTCGGTGTGGGCGTAATGGTCCTCGCCGGCCTCGATCTTCCCGCCCGAAAGCTGCCGCGCCATGTCGCCCGGGATCGCCATCAAAAGCGCCGGGTCGAGCTTGAGCTTGCCGAGGCGGGATTTGAGTTCGCCCATATTGGCGACGAGTTCGTCGGCGACCGGCGCCAGCCCCTCCGTCGTCTCCTCGGAGAAGAGCCCGTATTCGAGACGGTGGAAGCCGGTGAACGCCGGATCGGCTTCGCGCTTTTCCAGATAATCCGCGACCGGATCGATGGCGTTTTCGAGATCCGACAGGCGGTAGGCGACCGGCTCCACGCGCTTATAGGGAAGCCGCGCCTCCACCCACAGATCCTTTGCCTCCTGCAGGTTGCCGGCCTTGATCGCCTCGGCAAGCGCTTCGCTGGCGGACACGGCGGCCATCCCCTGCTGCACGAGGTAGACTTTGTATTCCGACAAGGGCCCGAGAAAATTTCTGAGGCCGACGGTGCTCGCGGCCGTCCGCGCCTCTTCCGATTCCGTTACATGCAGAATGCCGCGCGGATTGGAGAGAAGGCCGCAGGTGATCTCGTAATCGCCCGGGCGAAGCTGCGCCGTCAGCGTCTGTTTGAAGCCGGGCGCGATGTTCTCGCGCTCCGCCACGACCATGACGCCGTCGAGGATTTCCCATTCGATCGGCCGCTCCGACGTGTTGAGGATCTCAAACGAGCGCTTGCCGCCGGGCACCGTGATTTCGTTCGGCTCGCAGGCCGTGGCGCTGACGGCGACGCGGAACTGATCGGCCGTGTCTGCCTGCCCCGCGGCATGCTGGCTCGCATAATAGAAGGCCGCACCGCCGGCGATGGCGAGAAGCGCTGCGCCGGCGATGGCAAGGGACATGAGCCCCGAACGAGGCGTTTTGGGCTGAGGCTCAGGCGCCGGCATTGGGACGCTCCGCGGTTGGGCTCGGCGCGTAGACGCTCGCCTCTTTCCCTGGCCGTGCAGGCTTCAGGAAGAAGAAGAGGCTCACGCCGAGGAAGAGGACATAGAGAAGGATCTCGCCGACGCTCGGGCTCTCCTGGTAGCCGAGGATGCCCGACAGGATGGTGCCGACGACGCTGGAGACCGGCAGAACGCGGCTGAGGTCGTAGGCCGGCGTCTGCAGCTCGTTCCACAGCCCCGCCTCGTGCAGATTGCCGAGCGCGCTCGCCAGGATGCCGGCGGCAACGAAGAGGATGAAGACGCCCGTCCAGCGGAAGAAGCGGCGCAGATTGAGCCTGAGCCCGCCCACATAGATCGCAAAGCCCGCAGCGACGGAGACGAGTACGCCGGCAAGCGCTGCAAGCGGCACCCCGGGGCCGGAACTCTGCTGAAAAATGGCGAGAAGGAAGAAGATTGATTCAAGGCCTTCCCGCGCCACCGCGAAGAAGACCATGGCGATCAGCGCCCAGGCCGCACCTTTGGGCGCGGACAGCGCCGCATCGATGGAATCGTGCAATTCCGCCTTGATGGAGCGCGCGGCCTTGCGCATC
Source organism: Afifella aestuarii (assembly GCF_004023665.1). NCBI lineage: Bacteria > Pseudomonadati > Pseudomonadota > Alphaproteobacteria > Hyphomicrobiales > Afifellaceae > Afifella > Afifella aestuarii. The sequence continues at coordinate 851,883 of NZ_SAUF01000001.1, read as the reverse complement.
CAGAAGACCATCGAGGTCAGGATGACGACGGCGACGAGACCGACGCAGGCCTCGAACAGCTCCTGATATTTCTGCGGGAATTCCGCGCTCACCCATTGCAGGGCGGCGCCCACGAAAAGCGACAGGGCGACGGCGAGAAAAATCCCGACCCAGACGAGCGGCATCCATGCGGAACGCCCGGTCTGACGCAGATAAGTCGCGATGATGCCGGTCACCAGAGCGGCTTCGAGGCCCTCGCGCAGCATGATGAGGAAGGAAGCGAGCATACCCGTCCTTTGGAAGATCACGGGCACAGCTAAAAAATCTGACTTTGAAATGCAATAATTAAATTTCGAAACGGCGGCCTTCAAAACGCGCCGCCTTCGCAGTCTTCGGGAGCTTTTCTCCGCCGCCTCGTCCATCCGCTACGCGACACAAGAGCTTCCGTCAAAACGCGAACCGCTCTAGATTTTTCAACAAGACGAGCCGGAACGGCCGCTGAGAGAAGTCCATACGGTCCTGGGAGGGACGCTGTGACGATGACGGGAGAGCCGCGCGCGGCCGAGGCGCCGCGCATGCCGGATGTCCGCGAGATCGGCTTTGCCGATCTCAAGGCCGCGCTCAAAGACGGGTTCGCGGATTTCCTCGCCGAACCTCTCTATGGCCTGTTCTTTGCGGCGATTTTCGTGGCCGGCGGCTTCGTCGTCCTCGGCCTCCTCATCGCTCTCGACATGCCCTGGATGATCCTGCCCTTCGGCGTCGGCTTTCCCTTGCTGGGTCCTTTCGTAGCCGCCGGGCTCTACGAGGTGAGCCGCTGCCGCGCCCGCGGCGAGAGGCCGGGATGGCGGCGCGTGCTGACGACCGTCTCCCGCCAGCGCCAGCGGCAGATGAGCTGGATGGCCTTCGTCATCCTCTTCATCTTCTGGATCTGGATCTATCAGGTCCGCCTGCTTCTGGCGCTTTTCCTCGGCTTCAAGAGCTTTTCGAGCCTTGCCGACTTTTTCGCCGTCGTCACGACGACGCCGGAGGGGCTGGGTTTTCTCCTCGTCGGCACAGCGGTCGGCGCCTTTCTGGCACTCGTCCTCTTCTCGTCGACGGTGATCGCGATGCCGCTCCTCCTCGACCGGGAGCTCGACTTCGTCTCGGCGATGATCGTGAGCTTCAAGGCGGTACGCAAGAATCCAGGCCCGATGCTCGCCTGGGGCGTGATCGTTGGCGCACTCACCATCCTGGCGCTCGCGCCGACCTTCCTCGGCCTGTTTATCGTCCTGCCGGTGCTCGGCCACGCCACCTGGCATCTCTTCGAGCGCGCGGTGGGATCGAGAAGCGCCAGCGCAACGTCGTAGGGAACCGGCTTAGGCTACCAGCTTAGGCTGCCGGCGTTATCCGTTCGACCTTGATCTCGTCCTCATGCGTGCGCGCCTTGGCAAGATCATGCGCCGCCTGCATCCGCAACATCGTCTCCGCCCGGACGCAGCGCGAAGCTTGGATGCAGCTTGATCGCGATCATTGATAATCCTCCAGGTCGAGACGCTCGATCGCCCTCACCGCTCCGTCAGCTTCAGCTCGATCCGCCGGTTTCTGCGATAGGCGGCTTCCGTATCGCCCTCGTCGAGCGGCTGGTATTCGCCAAATCCCGCGGCGACGAGATGTTGCGGCTCCACCCCCTGGTCGATGAGATAGCGCACGACCGCGATCGCGCGTGCCGCCGAAAGATCCCAGTTCGACTGGAAACGTCCGGCACCCGAGACCGGGCGTTTGTCGGTGTGGCCGTCGACGCGGATCACCCAGTTGATCTCCTTCGGAATCTCCGCTTCCAGCTCCTTGATGGCGTCGGCAAGCTCGTTGAGATCGGGCTTGAAGGAATCGGTGATCTCGTCCGTCCCCGTCGGAAAGAGCACGGAGGCGGGCAGGACGAAGCGGTCGCCCACCACCTCGATGTCGGAGCGCCCGGCAAGGATTTCGCGCAGCCGCCCGAAAAAGTCGGAGCGATAGCGCGACAGTTCCTGCACCCGCTGGGCGAGCGCCACGTTGAGCCGTCGGCCGAGATCGGCGATCTTGGTCTGGCTCTGCCGGTCGCGCGTTTCGGAGGCTTCGAGCGCATCTTCCAAGGCCGCGATCTGCCGGCGAAGTGCCGAAAGCTGCTGGTTCAGAAGCTCGACCTGCGCCAGCGCGCGCTGGCTCACTTCCTTTTCGTTGGCGAGATCGCTGGTGAGCCCGGAAATGCGCTCCTCCGCCTCGCCGGCGGCCCCCGACGAGGACGACAACAGTCCCTGCAGCCGGTCGCGCTCGCCTTCGGCGCTCGAAAGGCTCGCCTGCAACGAGGCGATCGTCTCCGTCATGTCGCGATTGTCGGTGCGCTCCAGCGCCAGAAGCTCGGTCAGCTCGGCGATCTGCGCGTTGAGGCGGTTCAACGCCTCGTCACGCCCGGAAATCTCCTGGGAGAGGAAGAACTGCGCGATGAAGAAAACGGTGAGCAGGAAGACGAAGACGAGCAAGAGCGTCGCCATGGCGTCGACGAAGCCCGGCCAGTAATCCGTGCGCTGCATGCGCCGTGCGCGCGCGAGCGCCATGGATCAGCGCTCCCTGCCGGTTTCCGTCAGGCCCGGCATGCGCTGCGGATAGGGCTTGTCTTCCTCGCGCATCCGCCGCGTCTTGGCCTCGGCTCCGTCATGGCCGAGCCGCTCGGCGATGGCATCGAGCGTGTTCTGCAGATACTCGCGCTGCTCGGCCTGCCCCTCCATCCAGTCGCGCACCATCTGCTGCTCGTTGCGCATATGCTGGACGAGGCCCTGGATGCCTTCCGCGAGATTGGCCATCGCCGCAATCGAAGGCCGTCCCCCGCCCTCCATGTTGCGCGACAGCCTTTCGACTGCGAGGCGGATCTCCTGCACCGTATTGCCCGTCTCCGCATCCTCCAGGTCGAAATCCTCGAGGTCGGTCATCGTGGAGAGCCAGTCTTCGAGCTCGGTGTAGAAGCGGTTCTGCGCCTGCCCGGCCTGGAGATCGAGAAAGCCGAGGACGAGCGAGGAGGCAAGGCCGAAGAGCGAGGACGAAAAGGCGATGCCCATGCCGGAAAGCGGCGCTTCGAGCCCGGCCTTGAGATCTTCGAAGATGACGCCCGCCTCCCCGGAATCGACCCTGAGCGACTGGATCGTCTCGCTGACCGAGCCGACGGTGCGCAACAGCCCCCAGAACGTGCCGAGAAGGCCGAGAAAGACGAGAAGCCCGGTCAGATAGCGCAGGATCTCGCGGTTTTCATCAAGCCGCGTGGCGATGGAATCGAGGATCGAACGCCAGGTGGAGGTCGACAGCATCGCCTCGCGCCGGTCGCGCAGAAGCGTCGCCATCGGCGCGAGAAGCCTGGGCGAATCCTCGGAAAAGCCGGCTTCCTGCCGGCGGAAGGAATTCACCCATTTGACTTCCGGCATCAGCATAATGACGCTCCGGAAGGCGAGCAGCACGCCGATCAGAAGCACGCCGATGATGAGCCCGTTGAGGCCCGGATTGGACATGAAGCCGACGGCGATCTGGCGATACAGGATGAGCGGCACGAAGGCCGCGATCACCAGAAAGATGAGCATCCGAACCAGAAAGATTCGGGGCGAAGAGAGACGGTAGGGATCGTATTCTTTCGCCATATTATCCAGGGTTCGGCCGCGCTTTGGTCCAATCTAGCGTGATTTGCCGGAAGGACGAAACAGTCGCGGCCGATTCCGGCGATTTATCCGCCAGCGCCCTTGAGCAATCCGGCAAGATGCTGGTGCACCGCCTCGTTGCCGGCAACGATGGTGCCGGAGGTGAGCATGGCGTCCCCACCCTTGATATCGGTGACGAAGCCGCCCGCCTCACGGATGAGGAGGATGCCCGCCGCCATATCCCAGGCCGACAGATGGCTCTCCCAGAAGCCGTCGAAGCGGCCGGAGGCGACCCAGGCGAGATCGAGCGCAGCCGCGCCGAACCGCCGGATGCCAGCAGCCTCCGCCATGACCGCCGCCATCTGGCGCAGATAAGGCCCATGCTCGCCGCGGCCGAAATGCGGGATTCCGGTCGCAATGACCGTCTCCGCAAAGATGCGGCGCTGGGCGACGCGCAGGCGTCGATCGTTGAAGAAGGCTCCTGACCCACGCTCCGCGGTATAGAGCTCGTCCGTGACAGGATTGTAGATGACACCCGCCGTCAGTCGCCCCTGGCGCTCGAGCGCGATCGAGACGGCGAACATCGGAATGCCGTGCAGAAAGTTCGTGGTGCCGTCGAGCGGGTCGACGATCCAGCGGTGCTGAGGATCCTCGCCAATCTTCTCGCCGGATTCCTCCATCAGGAAGGAATAGCCGGGCCGCGCGCGCTCCAGTTCCTCGCGGATGATTTCCTCCGCGCGCCGGTCGGCAGCGCTGACGAAATCCGCCGGCCCCTTGCGCGACACCTGAAGGTGCTCGACCTCGCCGAAGTCGCGGGCGAGCACGCGCCCCGCTTTGGTGGCGGCGCGCACCATCACATTGAGAATTGCCGATCTTGCCATGTCGTGTGAGCCGTACCTACTCGGCCCGCTTGACGTAGGCGATCTCGTTGGTGTCGACGACGATCCTCTCGCCGGCCGTGATGAAAGGCGGCACCATCACGCGCACGCCGTTTTCCAGCATCGCCGGCTTGTAGGAGGACGCAGCCGTCTGGCCTTTGATGGTCGGCTCGGTCTCGGTGATGGCGAGCACCACCTGGTCCGGAAGCGCGATGCCGATCGGCTTCTCCTCATGCATTTCGAGGGTCACGGTCATGCCGTCCTGCAGAAAGGCGGCGCGCTCGCCGACGAATTCCTCGGCGAGATTGATCTGCTCGTAGCTCTCGGAATCCATGAAAACCAGCACGTCTCCATCCTTGTAGAGAAACTGGAAGTCCTTGGTTTCGATGCGGACGCGCTCGACCTTTTCGTCGGAACCGAAGCGATTGTTGAGCTTGCGCCCGTCGATCAGGTTCTTGAGTTCGACCTGGTTGTAGGCCGGACCCTTGCCGGGTTTCACCTTATTGGTTTTCACCGCCACCCAGAGCGTGCCGTCATATTCGATGACATTGCCCGGGCGGATGTCGTTACCGCTGATTTTCATCGCTAATCCTGTCGAGAGATCGGCGGCCTTGCACCACACTTTGCGGGGCTTAGCAAGGCGCCTTGGTAAGCGGCTGAAGCCGCGTCACATGCCCCATCTTACGGCCCGGCCGGATTTCGCGCTTGCCGTAGAGCGTCAGGCAACAATTGTTCTCGCCCGCAAGTGCCTGCCAATCCTCGGCCTCTTCGCCGATGAGATTGGTCATCACCGCGTCGCTGTGGCGGGAGACGGAACCGAGCGGCCAGCCGGCGATCGCCCGGATATGATTTTCAAACTGCGAGCAGACGCAGGCATCGCGCGTCCAATGGCCGGAATTGTGCACCCGCGGCGCGATCTCGTTGACGAGGAGCAGCTCGCTGCCCTTCACCTCGATGACGAAGAGCTCGACGCCAATGACACCGCTATAATCGAGTTCGCTCACGATGGTGGCGGCGATTTCCGCCGCCTTCTGCCGCGTCGCGAGCGAGATATTGGCCGGCACGGTGGAGGTATGGAGGATATGGTTGCGGTGGACGTTTTCCGGCACGTCGTAAACCGCCGTCTCACCGTTCACCCCGCGCACCGCGATCACGGACACTTCGCGCGAAAACGGCACGAAGGCTTCCAGAACCGCCGGCGCGCGTGCGATCGCCTCATAGGCCGCCTCGGCATCTTTGGCGTCGTCGATGCGCACCTGCCCCTTGCCGTCATAGCCGAAGCGGCGCGTCTTCAAGATCGCCGGCGTCTTCAGGTTTTGAAGCGCGGCCTTGAGCCCGTCGAGATCGTCGATCGCCGCATAAGGGCCGACCGGCACGCCGGCGCCGGTCAGAAAACTCTTCTCGTTGAGCCGGTCCTGCGCCACTTCGAGCGCGCGTGGTCCGGGCCGCACCGGGCAGGTCGCCGCAAGCAGCTCCGCCGCATCGACGGCGATGTTCTCGAACTCATAGGTGACGACGTCGACGTCGGCCGCAAAGGCTTCGAGAGCGCGCGGATCGTCATAAGGGGCGACCGTGTAATGCGCAGAAACATCGAAGGCCGGACTGTCGGGATCCGGGCAGAAGACATGCGTGGACAGGCCCAGCTGCGCGGCGGCGACCGCCAGCATGCGGCCGAGTTGGCCCCCGCCCAGAATGCCGATGGTAGCGCCCGGCGCGAGCGCCCCTGTGTGGTCAGCTGTCATCGCGCGGATCCTCGCCGACGGCATCGCTCTGCCGCAGCCTGAAGGTTGCGAGCCGCTCCGCCAGAGCCGCATCGCCGAGCGACAGGATGGAGGCGGCGAAGAGCGCCGCATTGGCCGCGCCGGCCTCGCCGATCGCAAACGTCGCCACCGGAATGCCGGCCGGCATCTGCACGATCGAATAAAGCGAATCCTGCCCCGACAGGGCGCGCGATTGCACGGGCACACCGAGCACCGGCAGGCGCGTCAGGGAAGCGACCATGCCGGGCAGATGCGCCGCCCCGCCGGCCCCCGCGATGATCACCTTGAAGCCGTTCATTTCGGCCCCTTTGGCGAAGTCGTAAAGCCGCTCCGGGGTGCGGTGCGCTGAGACGATGCGCGCCTCGTAGCCGATGGCCAGCTCGTCGAGCTTTTCGGCCGCGCGCTGCATGGTGGCCCAGTCGGAGCGACTGCCCATGACGAGCGCGACAGGAACGGAAGATGATGCGGTCAAGGCGACAATGTCCGCGTTGTCAGGGAAAGAAACCGGAAAGACGCCGGATTAACGAATGCGGAAGCCTCTCGCAAGACGACGGATCGGCCCAAATATCAGGCAAAGCGTGAGCGCGCCCTGCGGATGTACCCGCCGCAAACACCGCGCCCTCAACCAGGTCTTACGCCCAGCAGGCCTTACGCGATGATATCCGGCAGAAGCCTGTCTTCGAGCGCCAGGATACGGTCCTTCAAGGAGAGCTTTTTGCGCTTCAGGCGCTGCAATTGCAGGTAATCGGGCTGCGGCGAGGCCGTATGAAGGGCTTCGATGGCATGATCGAGATCGCGGTGTTCCTGACGCAAGAGAGCAAGCTCCGCCCTGATCTCCTTCTGCGTCAGCTCCACGACGTTGTCGCTACCATCCATCATCACCTCCAGGGGCGGCAATCTATCACGAGGAATTGTCTCATGCAGCGTATCGGCCGCGGATGCCAGCGTACGGTTCGAAAAGCCGCAGCGAGAAGCGAAAAAAATGCGTGATCAAATGATCAGCAGATATTAACGGACCCTGCCGCTCCGTTAGACAGAGCGGTGAAGCTATGTCACACTTTAACTCCCCCACCATAGATGGAGACGCAAATGCCCCTTGAAGCGCGCCTTGCCGAGCTTGAGCGGCGCCATGAGGCACTCGAAAAAGAGATCGAGGAAGCCATGGCCCACCCGGCCAGCGACGATCTTGAAGTCGCGGAGCTGAAGCGGCGCAAGCTGCAACTCAAGGACGAGATTTCGCGCCTGAAAGGCCAGCAGGAAGGCGCTCTCTAGAGCCTTTTCGAACGCTCATCCGGTCCTTCCGGCTCTCGGTCTGAGGGCCAGCCGGAAGGACAGAAAACAGCCGGCGGGGCGCAGGGCCGTGCCGGTCCTTCCAGCGCCCATCCTGCCGCGACGCTGCAAACCTCTACGGCCCGCCCGCATCCCGTTTTCGTTCTCTGACCTGTCACGCTCGCTATCCATCTGACAGCGGGACGATCTCGCAGCACGACCAGTGGTCTCGACCACGACAGCAGTCAAACGGAGCAATGCACGGCCGCCTACACCGCCCGCGGCCTCACCACGCCATTCCACCCGAAGCGGCGCATGAGCACCGTGGCATTCGTTTCGATCTGCATCGCCTTCAGGCGACGCAGGCTTAGCGTCTTGGGCCTCGTCACACCTTTCGTGCGCGCCGGCCGGACTTCAGCAGATTTGAGCTTGCTGGAGATTCAGGCGGCGATCCCGGTTCTGCCCGTCTTGCGCTCCCGCTCTGGAAGCTTCCCGTCGCCCGCATCGCGCTCCTGTCGCCGCGCCGCGATCTCGCGTCGGGCAACCCAGCGCATGATGTCGCGCCAGCGCCAGACCTTGCCGGCGCTCGCCCAATTCCCGTCGGGAACCTCGTCGATCAGACACCAGACCCGGTAGGCGTCGTCCTCGGTGAAAGGGGTGCCTTCCGCGGCCAGGATCGCGTTCGTCGATTTTTCCACGAGTGAGCGCTTTTTATCCTCGTTCAAGGCGCCGAGCGGCACCGTGTAGGAGAGCCGGTAACAGGGCGCATTGGAGAGATTGCCGCCGACATAGGTGCGCCGCGGCTCGAACTCCGTCACTTCCAGGCGCGTGATCGAACGCGCCACGGCACTGCCCGGCCGCGCCCCCTGATGCTCCAGAAGAATCGCCGTCAGATCGCGCGCCAGAATATCGAGCTTCGCGTCCGACAGCGCCCCGCGCGTCAGTCTCAGTTCAGCAAGAGGCATGGATCATCCTCATGAATGCGCGGCGGCCGGCATGGCCACGGCGCCTTTGAGCCGGTCCTGGGCTTTCACCAGCTTCTCCATCTTGCGCAGATCGAGATCGGTAATGCCGAGCGCGCATTCGACCCAGATATCGGTGACGTCGCGCAATTCCTCGTAGCTGAGCGGCATGACGCGGCGGCGCGTGCGATAGACGCCGACCTGCGCGTTGTGGCGTCGCTGCGAGCGCTCGATCAGGTCGCGCACGGCCTCTTCACCGGTGCCGTCCGCCACCACCTCGTCGATGACGCCGGCTTCCAGCATCTCGTCCGCCGAATAGGTGCGCCCGGACAGCATCAGCTTCTCCGCGATCCGGCTCGAGACCTTGCGGCTCAGATACGAATAGGCGCCCATGCCGGGGAAGAGATTGAAGAGGACCTCGGGCAGCCCGAAGGTCGCGCTTTTTTCCGCAACGATGAGATTGCAGGACAGCGCCGATTCCAGCCCACCCCCGAGCGCCTGCCCCTGCACCAGCGCGATCGTCACGATCGGCAGATCGGCGCTGATGGAATTGAGGTAGGTCATCTTGGCGCAGGCATGCGCATAATCGCGCAGCCCCTCCTCGTCCCGCGCCCGGATCAACCGCGAGAAGAGGTCGAGATCGCCGCCGAGGCTGAAGATCGACGGCGTTCCGGATTGGTAGACGATGTATTTGAGAGCGAGCGATTCGGCATCTGCGAAGCGCGCATTCAACGACTGGAACAGGTGAATGTATTCGCTCACCAGCCGGCGCGTAAAGCACGGCCGACCCGGCGGCACCATGGTCGACCACAAAGTCGCGCTCTCAGGCTCGAAAGAAAGAACGACTTCCCGCACGTCCTCCGCAATCTCGGAAACCGCGGCTCGAACACTTTCTACCGAACCTTTCGCCGGCATCCCGGCAGCGATCGCGCCAGATATACGCGCCGCCTCCTCACCGCCGATAATATCTTCGCCGCGCACTTCCAACGCTGCTGCTTCAAGTCTGGCCATATTCCACCCCCCGCCGCGAAGGAACACTGACACTTATTACAAAACACTTCATGACGTTAATATAAACTTTAGGGTACCGGCAAGCCTGTAACGATTTGTTAAGGTTAACATTTAACCTGTGAAATGAAAACCCGTGCTGCACCGCAAAATCGTGATTTGGCTGAGATTCCCTGGCGCGAGCGGCCCGCCCTAGGCAGCCGCCTGCTTTTCTTTCCGCGATGCAAAAAGCCTGCCAAGCTTCTCCGCCGGCACCGGGCAGCTGATCAGGAAGCCCTGCACCTCGTCGACGTAGCCGTCCGCCATGACGATGGCGAGCTGATCGTCACGCTCGACGCCTTCGAGCGTCACGGACAGCCCGAGCTCGGCGGAAAGTCGCGCCACGCCGCGCAGCATGATGAGACGTTGCGGATCGGCATCGAGGCCGGAGAGGAAGGAGCGGTCGATCTTGACCTTGTGGAACGGGTAGTTCTGCAGATAGGCGAGGCTCGAATAGCCGGTGCCGAAATCGTCGAGCGAGATGCGGATCCCCATCTCGGCGAGCTCCCCGAGGGCCTGACGCGTGCGCTCGGTCTGTTCGAGCAGCACCGATTCGGTGACCTCGATCTCCAGCCGGTCGGCCGGCAGCCCGGAATCCTTGAGCGCCGCCTCGACGGAGCGGACGATGTCGCCGCGGCGAAAATGCATGGGCGAGACGTTGACGGCGACGCGGATCTCCTCCGGCCATTGCACGGCCTGACGGCAGGCCTGCACCAGCGTCCAATCGCCGATCTCCACGATCAGCCCCATCTCCTCGGCGAGCGGAATGAACTCGCCGGGCGACACGATTCCCCGCCCCGCCCGCGGCCAGCGCAACAGCGCCTCGCAGGTGGAAATCGTGCGGCTGCGCACGTTGAGGAGCGGTTGGTAGTAGAGCTCCAGCTCTTCGTTGGCGAAGGCGCTGCGCAATTCCATCTCGAGCGAGCGGCGCTCCTGCGCGCGCACATCCATTTCCGGCTGGAAGACGCAGAACGTCCCGCGCCCGTTCGCCTTGGCCCGGTAGAGCGCCATATCGGCATTCTTGATGAGCGCATCCGCATTCGAGCCGTCCTTGGGCGCAAAGGCCACCCCGACACTCGCACCCGCGACGATGCTGTGGCCGTTGAGCGCGTAAGGACGCGACAAGGCCGTGATGACCCGCGTCGCGAATTGCTCCGCCTGTTCGGCGTCGGTGACGCCGGAGGCGAGAAGCACGAACTCGTCACCGCCGAAGCGGGCGAGAAGATCGCTCTTGCGGGTCATGGAGGCGAGCCGCCGCGCTGTTGCGCGAAGCAGGCTGTCGCCGACCGGATGACCGAGCGTGTCGTTGACGCTCTTGAAGTGATCGAGATCGACGCAGAAGACGGCAAAGGCCGAGTTTTCCTCGGCGCTCTTGCGCAGGAACTGCTCCAGCTCCTCTTTCAGGCGCACGCGATTGGGCAGCCCCGTGACCTCGTCGTGATGGGCCATATAGGAGATGCGCGCTTCGGTGCGTTTGCGCTCCGTCACATCCTCCGCGACGATGACGAAACCGCCGTCCTTCGCCGGCTCGCTGGTGAGTGAAATCGTGCGCCGGTCGTTGGTAACGATCTGCAGCGTTCGCCCGACCGTGAACTGCTCCTGCAAACGCTTCAGCTCCGAACGCGAAAAGACGCCCTCGCGCACGCAGGCCTGGACGAGCTCGCCGATCGGCATGCCATGCCGGATCGATTCAGGTGAAAGACCGAGAAGACTGAGCGCCCTTTGATTGTGGACCCGCAGCTTTTGATCGGCATCGACCATCAGCACACCATGCGACATGCTCGAGAGCGCCGCTTCGAGGCGCCCCGCAAGCAGCGTCATCACTTTTTCCGCACGCAGGGCCGCAAGCAGCGTCTCGCTGATGGAGATCGAAACGCCTCGCATGCTCCAGAAGAAGAAGGCGAGAAGCATGCCGAGCGCCAGATAAGGCGGCTCGCCCTCCACCACGAAACCGGTGACGAGCGGCAGACAGGCGAAAAGGATTTGCAGAGAAACGAGCTGCGGGCGGCCCGCATTGCGCCCGGCAATGCCGGCGGAATAGCCGATCGTCACCGACACGGCGACGAGTTGTGCGGTCACATCGTCATAATACGCCAGACAGATGTAGCACCAGACGCCGAGGAGAAAGGAGAACGCGCACGCCCCGATGCCATAGAGGACGTCCCACAAAACCGGCCGCTCCACCGGCAGCGTCTCGCCGCCACGCTGGCGAAAGGCATAGGCGACCGCCACGCGGAGGAAGCCGACGACGGCAATGATTGCGGCACACACATAGAGAGGCAACCCACCGATCTGGATCGCCGTGACAAGGACGGCCGCCGTTCCGCCGATCGCTCCTGCGACCAGCGATCGCATCGAGCTGTAGAGGGAATTGACCAGCGAGACATAGATATCCGGCTCGGCCCGGCGGTCGATATATATGTGTGAACCGTGCTCCATCATCCTGGCTGTCGGACGCTCTCATGCTGACGATCGGACGGGAGGATGAAAAAACCGCTAAGCTCGCTCCATTTTGTCAGACCATATCCCGGTCGGCAACACTTCCAAGATTTTCCGCCATGCCAGCAGCCCGTGAGACAAGTGGGACGACAGCGCCAACGCCTTCGGCCTATTCGACAGGCCAGAGACAACTCACCAAGGGCGATCCACGTTGAACGAACTTCTTGTCATCTTCTTTTGTCTCGCTGCGGGCGGCACCATCAAAGGCGTCGCCGGCATGGGACTGCCGCTCGTGGCGATACCGGGCATTGCGGCTTTTCTCGACGTTCCTTACGCGATCGCCATCCTGACCATCCCGATCCTGACAGCCAACCTTTCGCAGGTTTGGAGGTTCCGCGCCCATAGCGCCGACCTCCCCTTTCTCCCGCGGCTCGTAGTGATGAGCCTGATCGGCATTGCCGCGGGCACCTTTCTCCTGACGAGCCTGCCCGCCCGCTTCCTCTCGCTCGGGCTCGCGCTCGTCATGCTCGCCTATATCGCGCTCCGCCTCCTGCACCCCCAGGTGAAGCTCGCAATGGCCCGCGCCACACAGATCGCCCCGGCCATCGGCTTCCTCGCCGGAACCCTGCAAGGCGCGACCGGCATCTCCGCCCCGGTCAGCGTCACCTTCATGAACGCCCTGCGTCTGGAGCGTCCGAAATTCGTTTTCGCCGTCTCCGTTCTTTTCACGAGCTTTGCCGTCGCCCAGCTGCCATCGCTCGCCCTCGCCGGCATTCTCACCTGGCAGCGCCTCATGCTCAGCATCGCAGCCCTCGTGCCGGTGTTTCTCGGCATGCGCCTCGGCCAATGGCTCGGCCGCGACATGAAGCCCGGCAGCTTCGACCGCCTCATCCTGGCGATCCTCACCATCATCACCGTCAAACTCTTCGCCGACGCGCTGTTTTGAGGTCGTCGTTCCGGGGCGCCACCTCAGGCCATCAACGCCACGCCGGCATCGAAGATGAGCTTGAGGGAGACCAGAAGCACGAGTGCATAACTCAGCGCATAGAAGAACTTCGGCGACACCGTCTTGACCAGCCAGACCCCGGTCAACGTCGCAACCGGCACCAGCGGCATCAAAACGAGGGAGGTTTCAAGGTTCGCCGCCGAGAACTGTCCGAGCATGAAATACGGCAACAGCTTGAGCGCGTTGACGACCGCAAAGAAGATCACGGACGTGCCCGCATAGACCGGCGGCGGCAGCCGCAGCGGCAGCATATACATCTGAAATGGCGGCCCGCCGGCATGCGCGACGAAGCTCGTGAAGCCCGCGACGGTGCCCCAGATCATCCCCTTCGCCGGCTGATGCGACCGCGGCGCCCGCTTCGCCTCCCCGCCGAAATAGTGCCCGAGATAATGATCGAGAGAGAAAACGAGCCCGATCCCACCGACGATGAGGCGGATCTCCTCTTCGCCGATCGAGCCCGCGAGCACCCAGCCGATGCCGACACCGAGGGCGGCGCCGGGCAGCAGAATGGCGAGGCTCTTCGCCTGATAGACCCCGCGCCAGGCGTAGAGACTGACGAGATCCATGGCGACGAGGATCGGCAAGAGGATCGCCGCCGCGCGCACCGGATCGATGGCAAGCGTGACGAGCGGCACACCGAGCATCGCCCCGGCACCGCCGATGCCGCCCTTGGAAAGCCCGATCATGATGACGGCCGGGACCGCCACCAGATAAAAGAACGGATCTTCGATCACGCAGGAACGCGCAGCATCAGGCTCGCCTGCGCCACGTCACTCCTCGTCGCTGCCGGATGAGCCGTTGCTCGCAGAACCACCACGCAGCGCCCGTGCAAGCCGCGCAATGCGCCGGCCAGCCCGCTCCATCGCGTCGCTTGCCTGGCTCTCCAGGGCTTCGAAGCGATCGAGGGCCTCGTTGCGGCTTTCGCGCAGTTCGGAGATTTCGCCTTCAAGCCCGGCGATGCGGCCTTCCGCCTCGCTCAGACGGTCGGTCATCAGCATCGCCGCCATGACGGTCAGGCGCTGATCGCCGATCTCGCCGACATTGGCGCGCAACTCGGTGACGGTCTGATCCAACCGCTCGCCGAGCTCCACGACATGCTCTTCCTCGCCGTCCTCGCATGCGAGCCGGAAACGTCGCCCGCCGATGCTGACCGTTACGGTCGCCATGATGTCAGAAATCCTCTCCGAGAGCCGATTTCAGCTGAGCGATGGCGCGGTCGAGACGCTGGCCCACGTCGTGATTGGCCCGTTCCAACTTGGACGAGCGGTCGCCGGCCGCATCCAGCGCCTCGGCAAGTCGCGCCCTGTCCTGTTCGGAATCGTGAAGCTGCTGCACGAGCGTTTCGTGATGGCCGCCGCGCGATTCGCTGCGTTCCACCGCAAGCTCGAGCTCGCTCAGAGCTTTCTCGAGAAGCTCTGTCGCTTGCGCGAAACGGCTCGGCGCATGACCGGGCGTCGAATTGGCTGGGGAAGCAGGATCCATGGCAGCACACTATGCACGTCTTTGAGCCAAAGGTTCACCCCCGAGCCGTCAAAAATCAACGGATTGGGGCGAAGAGGTTATGCAGCGCTTGAAAGAGCAGTCAACTGCCCAAGATGCTTGCTACGCAGCTGCTTCATGGCTGTGACGTTGACTCGCATTGAGAGCCGTGTATGTCTCGCGGCGCCCGCCGGACGATAAGAAGCGCGGGTCAGCGCCTGAACGGCCTGATGTCCGGCACCATCTCGGAAGTTTTCCATGCCAGAGGCCGAAAAGCACGCATCCATGGCCAATGCGATCCGGGCGCTCGCCATGGACGCGGTGGAGGCTGCAAAATCGGGGCATCCCGGCCTGCCAATGGGCGCGGCCGACATTGCCACCGTCCTGTTTACCCGACATTTGAAGTTCGATCCCACCGATCCGAACTGGCCCGACCGCGACCGTTTCGTGTTGTCGGCCGGGCACGGATCGATGCTGCTTTATTCGCTCCTCTATCTTCTCGGCTACGACGAGATGACGATCGAGGAGCTGAAGAACTTCCGTCAGCTCGGCTCCAAGACGGCCGGGCATCCGGAAGTCGGCGAGGCGCCGGGCATCGAGACGACCACCGGCCCGCTCGGTCAGGGCATTGCCAATGCCGTCGGCATGGCCCTCGCCGAGCGCATGCTGAATGCCCGCTTCGGCGACGGCGTCGTCGATCACTACACCTACGTCCTGTGCTCCGATGGCGACCTCATGGAAGGCATCAGCCAGGAGGCCATCGCACTCGCCGGGCATCTGAAGCTCAGCCGCCTGATCGTCATCTTCGACGACAACCACATCACCATCGACGGCGACATCTCGCTGTCGGATTCCACCGATCAGGTGGCGCGTGTGGAGGCTTCCGGCTGGAATGCGGTGCGCATCGACGGCCACGACCCAGAACAAATCGACCGGGCTCTGACGGATGCGCGGCAATCGGATCGCCCGACCCTGATTGCGGCACGCACGACCATCGGCTTCGGCGCCCCCAACAAGGCCGGCAAATCGTCGGCCCATGGCAGCCCGCTCGGCGAGAAGGAAGTGCAGGAGGCGCGCGAGCGCCTCGACTGGCCCTATGAGCCCTTCCACATCCCCGCCGACATCCTCGACGCCTGGCGCATCGCCGGCCTCAGGGCGCGCCCGCGCCGCAAGGCCTGGCAGGAGCGCTTTGAAGGGCTCGACGCGGAATTGCGCGGCGAGTTCGCCCGCACCATGGCCGGCGACCTTCCGCCGCGCCTCGATCGTGCCATTGCCGAGCTGAAGCGGGAATATTCCGCCGAGCCGCCGACGCTCGCAAGCCGCAAGGCCTCGCAAGCCGTGCTGGAATGCATCGCCCCCGTCGTTCCCGAAATGATCGGCGGTTCGGGCGATCTGACCGGCTCCAACAACACCCGCACCAGCGAGATGAAGGCGGTGGCGCCCGGCGAATACTCCGGCCGCTTCATTCATTGGGGTATCCGCGAGCACGGGATGGCGGCGGCCATGAACGGCATGGCGCTGCACAAGGGGCTGATCCCCTTCTCCGGGACCTTCCTGACCTTCTCCGATTACTGCCGGCCGGCCATCCGCCTCGCCGCCTTGATGCGTCAGCGCGTCATCTTCGTCATGACGCACGATTCCATCGGTCTCGGCGAAGATGGCCCCACCCATCAGCCGGTCGAACATCTGGCGGCGCTGCGGGCGATCCCGAACCTTTCCGTTTGGCGTCCGGCCGATGCCGTTGAGACAGCCGAATGCTGGCAGCTTGCGCTCGCCACCTCGACCGGACCGAGCGTCATCGTTTTGACGCGACAGGATCTTACGCCCTTGCGCGGTGAGTACGAGGAAGACAATCTCTGCCGGCGCGGCGCCTATGTCATTGCAGATTGCAGCGGTGACGCCGAGGTGAGCCTTTTCGCCACAGGTTCGGAAGTGGCAATCGCCGTCGCGGCCAAGGATCTGCTTGACGAGCGGGGCCATCCCGCCCGTGTCGTCTCGATCCCCTCCTTCGATGTCTTCGCGCAGCAAAGCGATGTCTATCGTCAGGAAATAATCGGGACCGCCCCCTTGCGCATCGGCGTCGAGGCCGCCATTCGCCAGGGATGGGACGCGATCATCGGGGAACATGGCCTTTTCGTCGGCATGACGGGCTTCGGCGCGAGCGGACCCTACGAGGAGCTATATCGGCATTTCGGGATTACCGCTGAGGCGATCTGCGAGAAGGCAATTGCCCGGCTTGAACCAAAAGACACGGACTAGGAGACGCAAATGGTTAAGGTTGCCATCAACGGATTTGGCCGCATCGGGCGCAATGTTCTGCGCTCCATCATCGAATCGGGCCGCACCGACATCGAGGTCGTGGCCATCAACGACCTTGGCCCGGTCGAAACCAACGCCCATCTGATGCGCTACGACAGCGTCCATGGCCGCTTCCCGGGCGAAGTGAAGGTCTCCGGCGACACGATCGATGTCGGCCGCGGCCCGATCAAAGTGACGGCCGAGCGCGATCCGACGAAGCTCCCGCATGGCGAGCTCGGCGTCGATATCGTCATGGAATGCACCGGCATCTTCACCGCCCGCGACAAGGCGGCGCTGCATCTTGAGGGCGGCGCCAAGCGCGTCCTCGTCTCCGCGCCGTCCGCCGGAGCCGATCTGACCGTGGTCTACGGCGTCAACGACGACAAGCTCACCTCCGACCACGTCGTCGTCTCCAACGCCTCGTGCACGACGAACTGCCTCGCCCCGGTCGCCTATGTGCTCAACAACGCCATCGGCATCGACAAGGGCTTCATGACGACGATCCACTCCTACACGGGTGATCAGCCGACTCTCGACACGCTGCACAAGGATCTCTACCGGGCTCGCGCCGCAGCGCTGTCCATGATCCCGACCTCGACGGGCGCAGCGAAGGCCGTCGGCCTCGTCCTGCCGGAGCTCAACGGCAAGCTCGACGGCGTCGCGATCCGCGTGCCGACCCCGAACGTCTCGGTCGTCGACTTCAAGTTCGTGCCGTCGCGCTCCACTTCGGTCGAAGAGATCCAGGAAGCGATCCGCACCGCCGCCAATGGCGACCTCAAGGGCATCCTCGGCTACACGGACGAGAAGCTCGTCTCCTCCGACTTCAACCATGACAGCCATTCCTCCGTCTTCCACATGGATCAGACGAAGGTCATGGAAGGCTCGCTGTGCCGTGTCATGTCCTGGTACGACAACGAATGGGGCTTCTCCAACCGCATGAACGACACGGCGGTTGCCATGGCGAAGACCATCTAAGCCAAACCTGCGATGGGCGGCTTCCGCTCTCTGCCGGCGCGCGCCGCGCGCTGGCAACCCGAAGAAGGGATCGGCCTCGAGCATGTCAGCCTGGGGCCGGGCCCGACCGGATTCCTCATCCGCGGCACCGTCATCGGCGAGCGTGGCGGAATTCCTTACGGCGTTTTCTACCGCCTCAGCTGCGATGAGGCCTGGCGCACGCGATCGCTGATCCTTAAGGCCACGTCCGGACGCAGCATCGACATCCATTCCGATGGCCAAGGCCATTGGCACGAAGCCGACGGACGCCCGCTCGACAATCTCGACGGTGCCATCGACATCGATCTCGCCGGCTCCGCCTTCACCAACACCTTGCCGATCCGCCGTCTGAAGCTCGCCGAAGGCGAATGCTCGGGCGAGCTCACCATGGCCTACGTGCCCTTCGACACGTTCAAGCCCGCCCGCGACCATCAGATCTACACCTGCCTCGAGCGGGGATCGCTCTATCGCTACGAAGCCGCAGATCGCTCCTTCACGGCCGAACTTCCCGTCGATGAGGACGGCCTCGTGCGCGACTACCCGACCTTGTTCCGACGAATTCCTGTCGACATTCCGTAAAGTGTGAACACCACAAGGCCTTGCCTTTGCCACACCCTCTCGCAACAAGGGATAGGGTGCATCGGCCGTGGTTCACGGCGCGCAATGGCAGGGAGGGCGGCATCTACGAGCAGGGTATCTATCTCGCCATCCTGATCGGCACGGCGCTCGTGCTGGTCGCGGCTTTTTCGAGCCTCATCGCCTTCCGCTTCGGCGCCCCTCTCCTGCTCATCTTTCTCCTGATCGGCCTCGCCGCCGGCACGGACGGGCTCGGCCTCGATTTCGACAATGCACCCGTCGCCTATTTCGTCGGCTCGCTCGCGCTTGCCGTCGTCTTGTTCGATTCAGGTTTCCGCACGCCCGTCGCCGCCTTCAAACAGGCGGCACTGCCCGCCTTGTCGCTCGCCACTTTCGGCGTCGTGCTGACTGCAGGCCTCGTCGGGCTGTGCACGCATTACCTGACCGACTTTTCCTGGCTCGAATCCTTCCTTCTCGGCTCCATCGTCGCCTCCACCGATGCGGCGGCCGTCTTCTTTCTGCTGCGCGTCGGCAACATCTCGATCCGCGACCGCGTGCGCTCCACGCTTGAAGTCGAGTCCGGCTCCAACGATCCGATCGCCATCTTTCTCACCCTGACGCTCGTCTCGGTTCTCGCCACCGGCGAGGCGATCAAGCCGCAACAGCTCGCAGGCGACGTCCTCACCGGCTTTCTCGTACAGATGGGGCTCGGCGTCGCCGGCGGCCTCGTCGGCGGGCGGCTCATCCTGTGGCTCGTCGAAAAGCTCGAACTCGACCGCGGCCTGATGCCGATCTTCGTTCTGGCGCTGTCTCTGATGGTCTTCGCGGCCGCCGGCGCGATCGGCGGCTCCGGCTTTCTTGCCGTCTATATCGCCGGGCTGATCGCCGGCAATGCACGGCTGCGTGCCGCCGCAAGCCTCCTGCGCTTCCAGGATGGCATGACCTGGCTTGCCCAGATCATCATGTTTCTGGTGCTCGGGCTCTTCGCCACGCCGTCGCAATTTCCGATCATCGTCGGCGACGCGATCGCCATCGGGCTCTTCCTGATCTTCATCGGCCGTCCCCTCGCCGTCTCAGTTTGTCTCATTCCCTTTCGCTTTCCGCGTGCAGAGACCGCGTTCGTCTCCTGGGTCGGCCTGCGCGGCGCCGTTTCCATCCTGCTTGCCATCACGCCCCTCATCTCGGAGATCCCGAATGGCCGCGCCCTCTTCAACTTCGCCTTCATCATCGTGCTCGTCTCGCTCATCGTGCAGGGCTGGACGGTCGGCACGGTCGCGCGCCGCCTCGGTCTCGTTCTGCCGCCGCGGCTCGGACCGCTGGAGAAGGTCACGCTAGACCTTCCCGGCACACGCCATCACGAGCTCCTGACCTACCGCGTCATCGCCGACAGTCCGGTGGCGCGCGGCGAGCGCATTCCGCGCTGGGCGCGGCCCTCGCTCGTGCTGCGCAACGGCAGCTCACTCTCCTTCCAGGATGCGGGACGCCTCCAACCGGGCGATTACGTCTACATCGTCATTCCCGGCGCCTTTCCGCATCTTCTCGACCGGCTTTTCGCAAGCCGCGCCGAGCTCGATCCGCAGGATGTCGAATTCTTCGGCGATTTCACCGTCGATCCACAGCGTCCGGCGCGCGAATTGGCGGAGGCCTATGAGCTGGAGCTTGCCGCTGAAGAGACCGATTGGACGATCGCAGAACTCATCGCGGCGCGCGTCGGCGGCACCCCGGAATATGGCGACCGCGTCGTTCTCGGAGATATCGAACTCATCGTCCGCGACGCCGATCCGGAGGGCCGCATCGCTTCTGTCGGCGTATCCCTCGACCCGCCGAAACCCTCAGAAAGCATCGTGACGATGTTGAGCGTGGGCGGGATCTGGCACTGGCTCACCACCCCCTTCCGGCGCCGAAAGCCCACCAGGGAGAAGCGCAAGAAAGTCCTCCTGGACGGCCTGCCAGAGGATGTGGGAGGGGCGCGCGCAGCCCCCGCCGAGGAAGCTTGAGCGCCGCTTGCCTTCGCCCGTTCTGCCTGTATGTTCCCGGGCGAATATTCATACGATGGGGGAAAACTCATGGCCAGTTTCCGCACACTTGACGATGCGGGTGACATCACCGGCAAGCGCGTCCTGCTGCGTGTCGATCTCAACGTGCCGGTCCATGACGGGCGCGTCACCGACCGCACCCGCATCGAGCGGGTGGCAGGCACCATTCGCGAGCTCTCCGACAAGGGCGCGCGCGTTGCCCTCCTCGCCCATTTCGGCCGCCCGAAAGGCAAGCCCGTGCCGGAGATGTCGCTCGGCCAGATCGCCGGCGATGTGGCCGAGGTGATCGGCAAGCCCGTGGAATTCTGCGAAGATTGCATCGGCGACAAGGCGGCCCACGCCATCGACAGCCTCGGCAATGGCGGCATCGTGCTTCTGGAGAACACCCGCTTCTATGCGGGCGAGGAAAAGAACGACGCGGACTTCACCGCCGAGCTCGCCAAGAACGGCGACATCTACGTCAACGACGCCTTTTCGGCCGCGCACCGCGCCCACGCCTCCACCGAGGGCCTCGCCCACCACATGCCGGCCTATGCGGGCCGTGCCATGCAGGAGGAGCTGGAGGCTCTTGAGAAGGCGCTCGGCCGCCCGAAGCGTCCCGTCCTCGCCATCGTCGGCGGCGCCAAGGTGTCGACCAAGATCGACCTTCTCGCCAATCTCGTGAAGAAGGTGGACGCGCTCGTCATCGGTGGCGGCATGGCGAATACGTTTCTGCATGCCAAGGGCGTCGCCATCGGCAAGTCGCTGTGCGAGGCGGATCTTGCCGAAACCGCCCGCCGCATCATGACGGAGGCGGCCTCCTCCGCCTGTGCCATCGTGCTGCCGCAGGACGTCGTAGTCGCCAAGGAATTCAAGGAGAACGCGCCCTGCGAAACGCTTCCCCTCGACAAGGTGCCCGACGACGGCATGATCCTCGACGTCGGGCCTGAGAGCATCGCCGCCGTCAACGAATGGATCGACAAGGCCGAAACTCTCGTCTGGAACGGCCCGCTCGGCGCTTTCGAGACAAAACCCTTCGACAAGGCGACGGTCGCCTGCGCCCGTCATGCCGCGGAGGCCACCAAGGCCGGTTCGCTCATCTCGGTCGCCGGCGGCGGCGACACCGTCTCCGCCCTGCATCAGGCGGGTGTCGCGGACGATTTTTCCTACGTCTCCACCGCCGGCGGGGCCTTCCTGGAATGGATGGAAGGCAAGGAGCTGCCGGGTGTTACGGCCTTGAAGAAGGCCTGATCGGCCCAACATTGGCCACACCGGCCTGCATCCTGCGGGCACTTGGAACGGAGGATTGAATGACGGAACGCCTCGAAGACATCGCCAACAAGATGGTGGCGGAAGGCAAGGGCATCCTTGCGGCCGACGAAAGCACCGGCACCATCAAGAAGCGCTTCGATACGATCAGCCTCACCTCGACGGAGGAATCGCGCCGCGACTACCGCGAAATGCTGTTCCGCGCCGACGCGATGAAGGACTACATTTCCGGCGTCATTCTCTTCGACGAAACCCTCCGCCAGGCGGCGCGCGACGGCACGCCGTTTTCCAAGATCATTCAGGATGCGGGCGCGGTGCCCGGCATCAAGGTCGATCAGGGCGCCAAGGACATGGCGCTCGCCCCGGGTGAGAAGGTCACGGAAGGCCTCACGGGGCTGCGCGGCCGCCTCAAGGAATATTACGAACTCGGCGCGCGTTTCGCCAAATGGCGCGCCGTCATCACCATCGACGGTCCGCTGCCGTCGTGGAACTGCGTCAAGGCG
The DNA here is from genome assembly GCF_004023665.1 of Afifella aestuarii. NCBI lineage: Bacteria > Pseudomonadati > Pseudomonadota > Alphaproteobacteria > Hyphomicrobiales > Afifellaceae > Afifella > Afifella aestuarii. The sequence continues at coordinate 829,772 of NZ_SAUF01000001.1, read as the reverse complement.
AACGCCCATGCGCTCGCCCGTTATGCCGCGCTCTGCCAGGAAAACGGCATCGTCCCGATCGTCGAGCCGGAAGTGCTGATGGATGGCGAGCGCGCCAAACACGACATCGACCGCTGCTACGAGGTCACGGAGTGGACCTTGAAGACGGTCTTCACCGAGCTCTACGACGCCAATGTCATGCTGGAAGGCATGATCTTGAAGCCGAACATGATCGTCCCGGGCGACCATTCCGGCCAGAAGGCGAGCGTCGAAGAGGTCGCGGAGAAGACGCTGCGTTGCCTCAAATCCTGCGTGCCGCCGGCCGTTCCGGGCATCGCCTTCCTCTCCGGCGGTCAGTCGGACGAACAGGCGACGGCGCATCTCTCCGCCATGAACGCCATGGGCCAGCTTCCCTGGAAGCTCACCTATTCCTATGGCCGCGCTCTGCAGACGGCTGCTCTCAACGCCTGGGGCGGCAAGATGGAGAACGAGGCCGCCGGTCAGCGCGCCTTCAACCACCGTGCGCGCATGAATTCGCTTGCGGCGACGGGCCGGTGGAGCGAAACGGAGGAGAAGAAGGCCGCCTGAGGCCTCTCTCAAACAATCGCCGAATTTGCGACGTTGAGGAGGCGGAGACGCCTCCTTTCGTTTATGTGCCAGGACGATGACCCAGAAAACCGATGCCGATCAGATGACGCCCCGGCCGGCGGAAGACGAAGCCCTCCCCCCGCAGATCTTTTTGATCGCGCCATCCTCCGGGGACGAGACGAAGGACGTCGAGGCCCTCGAGACCGCCCTTGCCGCCGCCCCCGTGGCGGCCGTCCTCATCACCGCCTCGCCGAGCGAGACCGAGACAGAGGCACGCGCCCGCCGCCTCGTCCCGGTAATCCAGGCGGCCGGCGCTGCAGCGCTCCTTGAGAATTTCACCCGTGCCGCGGGCCATGTCGGCGCCGACGGCGTGCATATGGCCAACGGTCACCAGAACCTCGTCATCGCCGCGGAGAGCTTTCGCCCGCAGCGCATCGTCGGGGCGGGCAAGCTCAAGACGCGCGACATCGCCATGCTCGCCGGCGAACTCGACATCGATTATCTCTTCTTCGGCGAACCCGACGGCGACAGCCACGACGAGCCGCATCCGAAGGCACTCGCTCTTGCCGAATGGTGGGCGAGCATGATGGAGGTTCCGGCCGTGATCATGGCCGGCGCGAGCCTAGAGACCCTGCCGCAGGCCGTGGCGACGGGGGCCGAATTCGTGGCTCTCCGCCGCGCCGTCTGGGAAGCGCCGGACGGCCCGGCGGAAGCCATGCGGCGCGTCTCCGAGATCATCCTGCAGCGTCCGGTGGCGGCATGAAGCTTCTCTCCGCCCCTGCCCTTGTCGTTGCCGCGACGCTCATCTCGACGGGCCTTGCATCGTCTGCGTCCGCCCAAAGCGGAACGCCTCTGACACCGCCCGATGCGGCCGGCGGGCAGGCCCCTGGAAGCCCCAAAGCAACGCTGCCCTCGCCCATTCCACCGAAAGCGCCCGGAACCCCGGCGGTCGATGGCCTCGGCGCGTCGACACCGTCGGAAGAGATCGACAGCCGGCAGCTCGAAAACCGCATCGATCAGTCTCTGAAGGATGCCGGCCTCGTCCCGGACAGCAATGTCGACCGGGCCTATGGCGCGTTCCAGCGCGGGCATTTTCTGACCGCCTTCGCGATCGCACTGCAGCAGGCGGAAGCCGGCAGAACGGCCGCCCAGACACTTCTCGGCGAACTCCTGTCCCGCGGTCTCGGCGTCAAGACGGACTACAAGGAAGCGGCAGGCTGGTACGAGCTCGCCGCCAAGGCCGGCGACCGCGAAGCGCTCTACGCGCTCGGCCGGCTCTATCTCGACGGCCGCGGCGTCGAGCAGGACGACGCCAAGGCGGCCACCTATTTTCAGCGCGCGGCCGATCTCGGACAGCCGGTCGCCGAGCGCGAACTCGCCTATCTCCTCTTGCAGGGCAAGGGCGTCGAGAAGAACGCCATGCTGGCCGCTGCGCATTTGCGCAATGCCGCGCGCGCCGGAGACAGCGATGCGCAATACGCCTTGGCCGGCCTTTACCGCGAGGGCGTCGGCGTCGTTGCCAATCCCGCCGAAGCCGCCCGCTGGTATGCGACCGCGGCCCGCAACGGCCATATCGCCTCGCAGATCGAATACGCCATCATGCTGTTCAACGGCGAAGGTCTGAGAAAAGACGAAAAGACGGCCGCGCAATGGTTTCGCCAGGCCGCTCTTGCCGACAATCCCGTGGGCGAATTGCGCTACGCCAAGCTCCTGAAGGACGGGCTCGGCGTGGAAAAGGACGAGGTCGAAGCCGCACGCTGGTATCTCATCGCCCGCTCCCACGGCCTCAAGGAGCCGTTCATGGAAGGTTGGCTGATGGGGCTTCCCTCCGGCATCCGCAAGGAAGCCGACGCCAGGGTCGCCTCATGGCCGGGCGTGCCGACGCCGCAACCCGCCGCTGCCAGCTCAGGAACAGGCGCCACAGGCCGCCAGGGCGCCCAAGCCCCTCAAGACCCAGCCCCGCAAAGAAAAATGGAACCCGAGGCAGCCGCCGCCGGTTCTGCGAATGGGAGTGATGGGCCTCGGCCCAAAGAGCCCGACCGGCTGCCGACGGGGCCTTCGCCGAAAGTGACGCACTCTCCTGGGGAAACAGGAGCTGCTGTGGACAAGCCAGGCGAATAGGGCTATATCGCCTCCGCCCGGTCGTACGGCGGCAGCGGGCACTCCAACTGTTATTCTTTGGGCGTATGCGGCGGCGGACGCGGTCTGCCACCTGCCCGATACTTCCGCCGCGGGTTTCTGTGGCAAGTGAAAGAGACGAAAGGAACGGGATCAACGTGCAAGTCGTCGTCAGAGACAACAATGTCGATCAGGCGCTGAAAGCGCTGAAGAAGAAGATGCAGCGTGAAGGCATCTTCCGTGAAATGAAGCTGCGTAACTTCTACGAAAAGCCGTCTGAAAAGAAGGCGCGCGAGAAGGCTGAGGCGATCCGTCGGGCGCGCAAGCTGGCCCGCAAGCGGGCGCAGCGCGAAGGCCTCATCCCCGGCAAGCGGCGCGGCCGGTAAGCTTCCCTCGACACATCCGCCCTTATTCGCATTGGGCTCGCGACTTGAGGAACACCGCTTCTATGGCGAAAGCATCCTCTTTGCGTTCTTGGCTGGCCGCCGGTGCTCTTGCACTGGCCGTGGCCGGCTGTCAGTCGCTCGGCAATAACGGGCTGTCGAACATCTCGGTCGATCCCGATACGGGGTCGGAAGCCAATATCGGATCTTTGACTTCGGTCATCGAGCGCAATCCGCGCGATCCGGCGGCTTACAATGTGCGCGGCGCAGCGTACGGCAAGGCGGGCGAATACAAGCGGGCGTTGGATGACTTCAACACCGCTTTGCAGCTCGACCCGAATTTTGCGCCGGCCTATGCCAATCGGGGTCTCATCCACCGCCTGCGCGGGGATACCCAGGAGGCGTTCAACGATTACAGCCGGGCGATCCAGGCCGACCCGAACTACGCCACGGCCTATGTCGGGCGCGGGACGATCTATCGCCAGCAGGGCCGCCTCAACGAAGCTCTGTCGGATTACAGCTCGGCCGTGCGCCTCGATCCCACGGACCCGCAGGCCTTCCACAATCAGGGCCTCGCCTACCAGGCGTCGGGGAACCATACGGCCGCGATCGAATCCTTCACCAAGGCGATCGGCCTCTCTCCGCTGGCCTCCGAGCCCTTCAATGGCCGCGGCCAGAGCTACATGGCCATCGGCGATTTCAAGACGGCACTCGACGATTTCGATGAAGCCGTGAAGCGCGATCGCAATTCCTACATCGCCTGGACGAATCAGGGTCTGGCTTTGGAAGCCCTCGGCGACCGCAAGAAGGCGTTCAACTCCTTCGCCCGCGCCTCGACCCTCAACCCGCGCTATCAGCCGGCCAAAGAAGGCATGCACCGCACCAGCTCCACCTGAGCCGCAGGGACCTTCCGCCGCCTGCGTGATCAGAGCTCAGGCGACTTCATCAATATCGGAATGACCGGCAGGCAGCTTTTCCCTGCGCACATCGGCGCCGTCTGGCGCGTCGTCGCGCGCCCCTGAGGAAAGCCTCCGTGCCTTGTGGGGCGTGGCGGTGCGGCTACCGCTCTTCTCGTCAAGGCAGGAAAGAGCAATCTTCAGAAGATTGGCGCAATGGCGGTGGCAGGCGGCCTCCGTGGCAATCGCATCGTGCCGGTCGATCGCGGACGCGATTTCCCGCATCCCCCTCAGACATTCTTCCATATAGCGTTCGCCGCCGACGCCGGCGGCGCGCAATTGCCGCTGCCGCAGATAGATTGAACTCAGCGCGCTGGCGGCAAGCCGGTTGCCCGCCCCCTCCATGATGGTCGCACTGAAACGGCCGGCGATTTCGAAGAAGCCGGGCCCGTCGAGCGGCGGCTCGATCTCGGCGAGCTCGTCGGCGATGTGGCGGAGCTCGGCGCGGCTCTTTTTGCTCGCCTTGTCGGCGAATTGCGCGGCGACCAGCCCTTCGAGGACCGCCCGGGTGGCGTAGATGTCGTCAGCTTCCTTTTTACCGCAGGGCGCCACGATCGCGCCCTTGTGCGGCACGGAGACGGCAAGCCCCTCGCTCTCGAGGGCGCGCAGCGCCTCGCGCAGCGAAGTCCGGCTGATCCCGAGAGCCTGGCAGAGATGGCGCTCGCGCAAAGGCGTACCCGGCGGGAGCTCGCCCGAGGCAATGGCCTCGCGCAACCGCTCCGTCAGCCGTGCGCGCAACGGCGTCGCAGACGCCACGTCCGAGACGATCTTCGTCAGCATGGCGCAGCCCCCGCGTCACGACGGAAATGCCGCCACGGTCGTGCAACCGACTCTTCAGATTGCTTTAAGACAACTCCGGCAGGAAAAACCGTGCACCGTCCGAGGTGATGAAATGTCGCGGTGAAGCAGGCCTGCACGCGCCCCGCGCCATCGAATGCGGGAGCCGCTGACGCGCGCCGGCTCTTTGGAAGGAAGGTCATATCCCCCTGGAGCGTTTTGTATTGCTGTGTCCCGCCGCAATAAGCCTTTTACTGCCGCTGAATGACTGGATCAATATTCCTGAGTGATTGCCGCCTGCGACCATTGGCGGATTGAATCTTAAGCTGACGGGCACACGCAGAATAACTCGCCAAGGCCGTTCATCTGGTCTCCCCTTTCGGCTAGACAGCGCTCATCATAAAAAGGAAACGCCCGAAAGGTCCTCTCATGCCCCCATCGACTGCCGCAGGAACGCTCGATCTTGAGCACCTTCGCGAATGGATTGGCCGCAGCGAGACGGTGCGCGACGTCGTCACACCGCATCTCGTCGCCGCCTTCCGCGCCACGATGGATGTGGAGCCCGGCACGCCGAAACCGGGCGAGGAGGCCCCCGCCGCAATTCACTGGTGCCTTGCGCCAGCCACCGTGCCGATGTCCGGACTTGGTCCGGACGGACATCCAAGCCGCGGAGGCTTTCTGCCGCCCGTGCCGCTGCCGCGCCGCATGTGGGCCGGCGGTCGCCTCGAATTGGAAGGTCCGATCCTCGTCGGAGACGAGGTCGAGCGCCGCTCGGTGGTGCGCGACGTCGTGCGCAAGGAAGGCCGCACTGGCGAGCTCTGCTTCGTGACCGTCGACCACGAGATCTCCACGAGCCGCGGCCTCGCCATCCGCGAGCGCCAGGATCTCGTTTATCGCGAGGCAGCCCCGACAAGCCCGGCCGCGTCACCGCGCTCTCAGCAGGCCGCGGCAAAACCGTCGCCGGAGGCTCCGCAGGCGGAACAGCAAAAGCCAGTCACCGCCGATGCGGTGCGTCTCTTCCGCTATTCGGCGCTCACCTTCAACGGCCACCGCATCCATTACGATCGCCGCTATTGCATCGAAGAGGAAGGCTATCCGGGCCTCGTCGTGCACGGCCCCATGCAGGCGACCTGGCTTCTGCATTACGCCGCCGAGCTCAAAGGAGAGCTTCCGAAAACCTTCGATTTCCGCGGCGTCAAACCGTTCTTCGACGGCGCTCCGGCCACGCTCAACGCCACGGAGAAGGACGACGGCCTTTCCCTCTGGGTCGCCGCAGACGGCGCCCCCACCATGCAGGCCACTGCCGCCTGGTAGGCAATATCGTTTGCCGAACCGCGCCCTCCCGCAGTAAACTCAAATATTCAACTGCGGGAGGTGTCCATCAAATGAAGGCCGAGGCAGACATCAGCCCTGCCCGAGAGGCCGATCTGAAAGAGATCTCGGCGCAGGACGTCGAGGACATTCTTGCCGATTACCGCTCGGCAGACGACGTCACCCCGATGCATCCGGGCGAACTTTACCGCATTTGGGTGATGGAGCGGCGCAATCTTAAGGTCGTCGACGTTGCCCGTCTTGCCGGCATCTCCCGCGAGATGCTGCACCGGATCCTGCGTGGCGACGCGCCGATCACGGCGCGCACAGCGCTCGGGCTTGCGGAAGCGGCAAAGAATGAGCCGGAGTTCTGGCTGCGCGCCCAGATGGTCTACGATCTCTGGCACGAGCGCGAGAGACGCCGCGCGAAATCGACCGCCTGCGCATAAAAGGCGGCCGACCGAAAAAGCTCTTTGATGCGTCAGGCGACCTGGCGCTCGGCCTTTTTCACCATTTCCGCGCCGTAATCGCCGAAGAGGAAGCCGTTGGCGAATTCCGCTTCCGGCAACAGCGCGGCGAGCTTCGCCTGCGCCTCGTCTCCCGAGATCTTGCGGTCGAGGCGCTGGCGATAGAGCTCCGCCACCGCCACCATGTCGCAATCATGCGGCGACAGGCGGAAGGAATTGACGCCGGCCTGCATCAGGATGTCGAGCTCGCCGAGGGCGCTGCCATAAGCGAACGACAGCGTCTGCACGCCGTTGATGGCCAGAAAATCCCCGCCGTCGAGCGTCTTCACCGGCAACCCGTCGGCATCGAGGCCACAGACGAACTGGCAGGAATCCTTCGAGACTTTGTGGATGCGCGCGTGATAGCAGCGCCCGGAAATGGCGAGCGGCACGCGCCCGAAAGCCCACACTTCCGTATCGAGATCGAGGGCAGAACCCGCCTTTGCCAGGCTCTCCACCGAGGCGATCGGCAGCTCCGGCGGCAGGCAGACATGCTTGGCGCCGCGCCCGGCGAGCCAGGACAGGGTGCCCTCATTGTAGACGTTGACCAGCGGACCGACGGCGATCTTCCGCCCCGGTTCCAGATAGCGCAGCATGGTGAGGTCGTTGACCTCGATCACATGCTCCTCGTCTTTGGCGAGCCCGGCGCCCGCCTTGCGCTCGCGCGGCAGCGTGATGAGCGCCAGCGACGACAGCACGACCTCCTTGCCGGCCGCCTCCAGCCGCTCCACCGCTTCGCTGATGACGTCGTTGTAGAACGGCAGCCGTTTGGAGCAGACGACTTCGCCGAGACAGACGCGGTCGACCGGCGCCTCGTCGGCGATGCGGGCGTAAAAATCCGCCCATTTCTCCACCGGCCAGTTGAACAGGACGGGTCCGAGCGTGAGCAATGCTTGTCCGGCCACAGTTACACCTCTTATCGTTTTGTGAGACCGGCGCTCAGCGCCAGGTCTTGCTGTAAGCGCCGGAGGTCGTCGTCTGTCCCTCCGTCAGCCGCTGGAGTTCGTTCGCCATGATCGGCAGGCCCTTGGCCTGTGCCTCCACCGCCTTGCGGAAGGTGTGCACCACGGTCTTCGTATAGGAGCGGCTGCGCTGCCGGCCCTCGATCTTGAGCGCCGTCACGCCGGCGGAGGCGAATTCGGTGATCAGCGTCGCCGCGTCGAGGCTTGCCGGATCCTCAAACACATGCCCCTGATAATCGCCGGCCTGGAAGCAGCCCTTGCACAATGTCGGATAAGGGGCCGGCGCGTCCTTCTTCACCCGGTTGATGGTGAAATCGCCGAGCCCGCAGACGAGCTCGCTGCCCTCTTCCTTGTAATGCACGTGGCTTGCCGGCGAACAGGCGCCGTTCATGTTGGGCGAGCGCCCGGTCGCGTATGCGGAAAGCGCGCAGCGTCCCTCCGCCATCACGCACAGCCCGCCGAAGACGAACACCTCCGTCTCGCATTCGATCTCGCGGTTGATCGCGGCGATCTCCTGCACGGTCAAAACGCGCGGCAGCACCACGCGCCGCACGCCGAAAGTCTCGGCATAGAAATTGATCGCGTCGGGATTGGCGGCGGCCGCCTGCACCGAGAGATGCCGGCGCAGCCCCGGCTGGTGGTTGGCCGCGTAATCGAGCAGCCCGACATCGGCAAGGATCACCGCGTCGGCGCCGAACCGGGCCGCATCGTCAACGGCCGCCCGCCAGAGTTCGGGCGCGCCGGCGCGGGGAAAGGTGTTGATGGCGACGAGAACCTTCGAGCCGCGCCGATGCGCGTAGTCGATCGATTCTTCCATCTCAGCCCGCGAGAAATTCAGGCCCGGGAAGTTGCGCGCATTGGTTTCGTCGCGGAAGCCGCAATAAACCGTATCGGCGCCCGCCTCGACGGCGGCGCGAAGCGCGGCCGGAGTGCCGGCCGGGCAGACGAGCTCAAGGGGTTTCACGTAAAGGCCTCGTTCTCATCGCTGCGGGAAAGGGGAAGTCCGGTGATGCGGGCGGCAACGGGCGTCACGTTGCGCAGAAACGGCTCGATCGCCGGCCGGAACGGCCCGAAGGCGATCGCCGCCTCCTCCATCAGATCGATTTCCGCATCGTCGAGCGCGTTGCGCAGCGCCAGCACCGCCTCCGTGTCGCCCTCGATGATGATATCGCGCGAGAAGAACAGCGCATCGCCATCGAAGGTGCCGTGGATCATGCCCATCAGCGCGCCGAGCGGACCGGCGATTCGCCCGTCCCAGGCGCCTGCCCGTTCACGCCGCAGCGGCTCCACGGTCGGATGCTCCGGATCGGGCTTCAGACGAAAGACGAAAGGCAGATCCGTCGGATCGATCAAAAACACCTTCTCGGCATGATGATCGAGCCGCAGAAACAGCCCCGGGCGACGGCGAATCAGCCCGGAAACCAGCCTCTCCAGCATGAGCCGCAACGGCAGAAGCGGCAAAGGACGCATGAGCAGGCGCACGGGCGCCGGCACTGCGACGATATTGGGGGAAGTTTGCATCACCGTCCAATCCAGCGACAAACAAACGGGAACGTCCTTGATCTAGCTCAAAGCAGCCGCCCTGCCCCTGCCGCATCGAGCCACAGAGGAGGCGCCGGTGACCTTTCGAGACCTGCCACATTTCCGCAATCTGCGTGACTTCCTGAGGCATCTCGAAGGTGCGGGGGACTTCCGGCACATTTCGGCGCCGGTTTCCATGGTGCACGAAGTCACGGAGATCCACCGCCGCGTCTTAAAGGCGGGCGGACCGGCGCTGCAGCTCGACAATGCGCGCGATGCGGCAGGCGAGCCGGCCTCGATGCCGGTCGTCGTCAATCTCTTTGGCACGGTCGAGCGTGTCGCCGCCGGCTTCGGCGTGAAGAAGGAGCGCCTCGGAGAGCTCGGCGAGATGATGGCCTCGCTGCGCTCGCCGCAGCCGCCGAGCGGCCTGCGCGATGCGATCGCGCATCTGCCCATGCTGAAGGCGGCGCTCAACACGCGCCCCGACAGCGTGCGCAACGCCCCCTGCCAGGCGGAGGTGCTGCGCGGCGCGGACGCAAGACTCTCCCGCCTGCCGATCCAGACCTGCTGGCCGGGCGAACCGGCACCGCTCATCTCCTGGCCGCTGGTCGTCACCCGACCGCCGGACAACGGCTCGCTCAATGTCGGCGTCTACCGATTGCAGGTCCTCGACGATACGCATCTCATCACCCGCTGGCTCGCGCATCGCGGTGCCGCCGCCCATCACCGCGCCTGGGCGAAACAGGGCAAGGACATGCCGGTGGCGATCGTCATCGGCGCTGACCCCGCCACCATCCTGTCAGCCGTGATGCCGATCCCCGAAACCCTGTCGGAGCTCGATTTCGCCGGTCTCATCCGGGGCGAACGACCGAAGGTGGTGCAGGGGCTGACCGTTCCCCTCCCCGTGCCGTCGGAAGCGGAGATCGTCATCGAAGGCTATGTCTCAGCGGAAGAGACGGCGCCCGAAGGGCCTTACGGCGACCACACCGGCTATTACAACGCCGTCGAGCCCTTCCCGGTGATGCGCGTGACGGCGATCACCCATCGCCGCGATCCCTTGTATCTTTCGACCTTCACCGGCCGTCCGCCGGACGAGCCCTCAGTCATGGGCGAGGCGCTCAACTATCTCGCCAAGCCGCTCATCATTCAGCAAATGCCGGAAATCTCCGACGTCTGGCTGCCGCCGGACGCCTGCTCCTACCGGCTCGCCATCGTCTCCATCAAGAAGCGCTATCCGGGCCAGGCGCGCCGCGTCATGATGGGCATGTGGGGGATGCTGCCGCAGTTCAGCTACACCAAGGGCATCGTCGTCGTCGACGACGACATCGACGTCCACAACGGCGCCGACGTCCTCTGGGCCCTGTCGACGCGCATGGACCCTTCGCGCGATCTCGTGCAGCTGGAATCGACCCCCATCGACTATCTCGATTTCGCCTCGCCGGAATTCGGCCTCGGCGGCAAGCTCGGCATCGATGCGACCAACAAGATCGGGGCGGAAACGCACCGCGAATGGGGCACGGTTCTCGACATGTCGCCGGAGGTGAAGGCCCGCGTCGATCAGATGTGGCCGAAACTCGGCCTCTCCGGCCTCGATCAGATCCGCTCCCTGCGCAAGACTGGCTGAGGGCTGAATCCCTCTCTACTCCGGCAGCCAGAGCACCGCCTCGAAACCGTCTTCGCGTCCCGCGGCCGGCGAGGACAGCGTGAGCTCCGCGCCCGAGCCCGCCGCGATCGCCTGCGCGATGGCGAGACCGAGCCCGGCGCCCTTGGCGCGCGTCGCCCCGCGTTCAAAGCGCCCGCGCAGGCGTTTCAGCTCGTCCGGCCCGACGACGACCCCGCCGTTGACGACCCGCACGACATTGTCGCTCGGCACCTCGATCTCGATCATCCCCTTCGGCTCGCCGTGCTTCAGCGCGTTCTCGATGAGATTGCGCAGAAGGATCGCAAACGCGTCGGCATCCATATGCGAGACGAGGCGGCCGTTTGTGACGAGCCGAAGACGCGCGTTTTCCGGCTCGGCGCGGCGGAATTCTTCGACGAGATGCTCAAGAACCGTCGTCAGATCCTGCTCGGCCTCGGCGATCAGCCCGGCGCCTTCGGCGCGTGCGAGCTGCATCAGCTTTTCCGACAGCGACGACAGCCGCGTCAGCCCCGCCTCGATATGGCGCCCACGCTCGCGCACCGCCTCGTCCTTGCTGACGGCGATGAGCCGCTGCGTGTGGGCGAGTGCCGCCGCGATCGGGGTGCGCAGCTCATGGGCGCTGTTCGCCGTGAAACTCCGCTCCGCCTCGAGCGCCCGCCGCAGCCGCTCCATCAGCCGGTTGACGGCATCGGCGATCGGTTCGATCTCCGCCGGCAATCCACCGTCCGCGATCGGCGACAGATCGCCCTCGCCTCGCGCTTCGATGGCACCGCGAAACGACCGGATCGGCCGGATGCTGACGCGCACGAACCACCACACGCCAAAAAGACTTGCCGGGACGAGCCCGAGGAGCGGCAGGAACAGCGTTCCCGCGGCCTCGATCGCCGCCTCGCGGCGATGGGCGAGCGTTTCGGCGACCTCCATGATGATCGTGCCGCTCACCGCCTTCTCGCCATAGATGCGATGCGTCTTCGTCGTGCGAAAACCATGCGCCGGCGTGTCGGGGAAATCCGCCGGGACGGCATCGTGCGATTGCATCAGAATCCGGCCCTTCGAATCGCGCACGAGATAGGTCAGAAACTCCTTGTGCTCGCCGATCGGCGTGACCCGGCGTCCGCCCGCCCCCGCGCTCCTTTCCACGATATCGAGCACGGCGAGCGGCAACAGCCGTTGCGCGGTCTCCTGCAGCGCGCTGTCATAGGCCTCGTCCAGCTCTTCGCGGATCACGAGGCCGGCCGCGATCGCTGCCGCCAGCCACATCGCCGTGACCCCGACCGCCAGCCCGAGGCTCAGGCGGCGCTGCAGGCTCGGCGCACCCGTCCAGATCCGCCACATCATCGTTTCAGCCGGTAGCCCATGCCGCGCACGGTCTCGATCGCCTCATGCCCGAGCTTTTTGCGCAGGCGGCTGATATGCACCTCGATCGTGTTGCTCTCCACCTCCGCCCCGAAGGGATAAAGCCGCTCTTCGAGCTGCGTCTTCGACAGGAGCGTCCCGGGATGCTGGAGAAGGCCTTCGAGAAGCGCCCATTCGCGCGCCGTCACCTCCACCGGACGCCCGCGGCGATAGACGGAGCGGCCGGCGAGATCGAATTCGATGTCGCCGAGCGTGACGAGCGGATTGGGATTGCCGGCATAGCGTCGTGACACGGCGGCAAGCCGCGCCGACAGCTCCGACAGATTGAACGGTTTGACGAGATAATCGTCGGCCCCGGAATTGAGCCCGGCGATCCGGTCGGAGATCTGGTCGCGCGCCGTCAGGATGATGACGGGCGTCACGTCTCCGCCGCTGCGCAGCCGGCGCAGCAATCCGAGCCCCGGCCCGTCCGGCAGCATCAAATCGAGAAGCAATAGATCGTAAGGCGTGGAATGGATCGCCGCTTCCGCATCGGCAATTGTCTCGACCCAGTCGATCGCATGTCCCTCATCGGCGATGTGTTCATGCACGGCATCGCCGAGAAGCCGATCGTCTTCCACGAGCAGAACCCGCATCGTCGCCCCCGAACTTTATGCGCGAAACTTCCCCCGATACGGGGGGAACCTGAAGCCAGCCTGAAGCCCAGAAAATCGTGCTTCAGGCTGGCTTCAGGCACCACTCCCATCTTGCTCCCATGGCCGATGCGCAAAGGCCGATCCGACTGGAGAGCAAGATGAAGAAGCTTATCACCGCAACCGTTCTGACGCTCGGCGCAATGACCGCCGGCACCGCTTTCGCAAGCGACGACGCGCGCTGCAACGCCCCGATGGCCGAGTGGCAGCCGCGCGAAGCGCTGCAGCAGCAGCTTGAGAGCAAGGGCTGGGAAGTCCGCCAGATCAAGACCGAAGACGGCTGCTACGAAGCCTATGCGATCGACGATCAGGGCAAGCGCGTCGAAGCCTATTTCGACCCGAAGACCCTTGAGATGGTGCGCCAGGGCCGCGGGGACCGCGACTGAGATGGACGCACCGACGATCAAGGTCTGGGACCCCCTCGTCAGGCTCTTTCACTGGAGCCTGGTGGCGAGCTTCACCATCGCCTGGCTCACCGGCGACGACGTGATGTCGGTGCATGAATGGGCGGGATATGCGGCCGGCGCCCTCGTCGCCTTCCGCGTCCTTTGGGGCCTCGTCGGCCCCAAATATGCCCGCTTCGGCCAGTTCGTCCGCTCGCCCGGCAATGTCACCCGCTACCTCAAGGCGGCGGTGCGAGGCGATGAGCCCCGCTACATCGGCCACAACCCGCTCGGCGCCTTGATGGTCCTCGCTCTCATCCTCGCCATGGCCGCGACGGCCGTCACCGGCTGGATGATGACGCTCGATGCCTATTGGGGCGTGGACTGGGTGGAAGAGACCCATGAAGCCCTCGCCAACATCATGCTCGTCATGGTGCTCGCACATGTCGTCGGCGTGCTCTTCGAGAGCTACCGCCACAAGGAAAACCTCGTCAAAGCTATGATCGGCGGCAGCAAACGTGCCCCCCGCCCCGCCGACATCGCTTGACGAGCGTTGCGGCGCCCCGGCCTCGCCGGGGCGCCGTTTTCATGTCTCTCGCCGTGTTCAGGTTTCTCCAAGCCGCGCACAGGCAAGACAGAGCCGCGCCATCGGATCGGCCTTCAGACGGCCGAAGGCGATCGGTTCCTCGCAGCTCGCGCAATAGCCGTATTCCCCGTCAGACAGCCGTCTGAGCGCAGCCTTCAGCCCGTCGATGCGGGCCGTCCTACGTTTCTGGGAGGCGAGCGCCATCGCCTGCACCTGCATCGCATCCATGCGCGAAATCCGTCCGACGCTCTGCTGGTCGAGTTCGACAGGCCGGCTTCCCTCCGACCCCGCCTCCGACAGCGCCTCAAGCTCGGCGAGTTCGTCTTCGATGCGCCGACGCAATTCGGCGATCTGTGTGGGATCGAAATCGTCCATGTTTCCCCCCGGTTTTTGGATTGTGTGTTGCGACCCCGCCTCAGACGATGTCTTCGGCCGGCAGCGCCACTTTCTGCGACACACCGAAAGCCGCCAGCACGGCCGCGGCAAGGCCGAGTGCGACGAAGCCCGTCGCGATCGCCCCGATCGACAGGCCGCTGTCGAGCGCAAGGCCGAGCACGGCGGGCCCCGCAGCCGTCCCCGCCACCATCAGCATGGCCGCAAAACTCCGCACCGTCCCGAGCCGGGCAATGCCGTAGACCTCCGCCCAGACCGAGCCGAAGGTCGTCTGCACCAAGCCTGACGACAAGCCGAGACAGACAAAGAAGGTAACGAGCGCAAAAACGCTCGACGACGAGCCCATCACCGCGATCCCGACGAACAGCGGCAGGTTCATCAGCGGCACCATGCGCCGCGCCGTCAGCCGGTCGACGATGAAACCGGAGACGATGAGCCCGCAGAGATCGCCCACCGCCATCAGCGTGAAACCGGTCGCGATCAATCCGCCCGGCCATCCCTGCGCCTCGCCGATCGGCACGATGTGGAAGGTGAGCGCGGTCGCCGTGAACGGCATATAGACGAGGATCGGCAGCGCCAGCCAGAAATAGCGCGTCGTGGCGACGATCTTGAGCCCGTCGAGAACCCGCGGCGCCGGCGCACCCGCCGCCCGCGCGAGCGGCGTCGTGAAGCGCGATTGGTGGCGCGTCAGCCACAAAAGCCATGGCAGGGCGACGGCGATGAGGAAGACGCCGACGACCACATAGGCCGCGCGCCAGCCGATCTCGCCGATCAGAAAGGCGGCGAGATTGGGCGTGACGGCGATGGCGAGCGGCAGCCCCATCGCCGTGATCGACAGTGCCAATCCGCGGCGATTGACGAAATAGCGCGCCACCGAGGTCGCCTGGATATGCGTCATCAGCCCCTGCCCGCACATCCGCAAAAACAGGAACGAGCCGAAGAGCATGAGGCCGTTTTCGACCATCGATGCGGACAGGCAGGCGGCGGCGAGACCGGCGAGCACGATCGTCACGTAAAGCCGGAGATCGACCCGGTCGATCCAATGCCCGACCGCCGGCAACAGGCTCGCAGAGGTCAGCGTCGCAGCGAGATAGATGCCGCCCATTTCGGCGCTCGAATAGCCGAGGCTCGCCGCGATCGGCGCCACGAAGAGCGCGATGAAGAAGGTCTGCCCAGGGCTCGACAGAAAGGCCGAGGAGGCCCCGAAAGCGAGGATGCGCGGCTCGGCGCGAAACAATTGCAGATGTCTGGAAAGCATGAGGTCCGGAAAGAGAGGGCGGCCCGGGGCACCGGGAAATACCAGGAGAAGGGTATGAGGCTAAGCGGGCGGCGACCGCTTCCGGCCACCGCCACTCAACGACCTAAACCAATTTCCTCCGCAGCCAACCCCCGGCCACCCCCGGCGCCGCCTTGTTTCATTCCTCTCGCTGCGCGCGGAGGCCGACTTTCTCGGTCCAGGCCGGAAAATCCGGCCGTCGCAGCACCGAAGTCACGATGGTGAGCCCGGCGCCGATCGCGCCCATCGTGAAGATGGCGCGCAAGGTGTATTCCACAGTGAAAAGCAGCGTCGCATGGGCGTCGACCGGCGCCTGCGCGGTCAATTCCATCAGCCCCATGATCCCCTGCGATGCGGCACTTCCCGGCACCATCGGGATGCAGCCGGCGACGGCCAGAACGTTTCCCGCAGGCCCGAAGCGATCCGGCAGAAGGTTGAGGAGGCGCACGGCGACGCCGACGGCGGCCGCCGCCATGAACGAGGCGGCGGCAAGGCTCCAGCCGAGTTCGAGGCCGACCGTGCGCACGCTGAGCGCCAGCCCGCCAGCAAGCGCCGCCCAGAACAGGGTGCGCCAGCCGAAATTGAAGAGAATGCCGAAGCCGAAGGCGGCCGTCGCTCCGAAGAAGGCCTGATGCAGAACCCCGTGCACGATCGGCGCCGCCTTGGGTCCGCCGACGCCGAGCGCCATCTGCGCGGCCCACACGCCGACGGTGATGAAGACGAGGATCATCAGAACCGTCATGGCGCGGGCACTGCCCATCGTCGGATAGCCCTCCATGATGTCCGTCTGCGCGTTGAGCACCGGCACGCCCGGCACGAGGAGAAGCACCGAGGAAAACATCGCCGTCTGCAGCATCGGGCTTGCCAGGAGCTCAGAGCCGAAGCCGGCGGTGGTGGCCGCGACGCAGGCGACGATCGCCGCCACCACGAAGGGGTTGGTGTGCGCCTTGAGCAGGAAGTGCCGCACCGCCTGGCCCAGCGCGCCGCCGATGAGGACCGGCATGAAGGCCGACCAGTCGATGCCCAAAAGCCGGCCGAAGGAGGCGCAGGCGAGCCCGACGGCGAGCGCCACCAGATACCAGGGATGGCGCGGCGTCTTGGTGATGAGATGGGTCAGCGCCTCGATGGTCGAGGCGACCGTCATGTCATGATGCTTCACCCGGGTGCACAACCGGCGCACGCCGTGGTTCAGGCGCAGATTGACGCCATGGGCCCCGACCGTGCGCATGCGGGTGATGGTGTTGTCGCCGCTCGTCACCGTCAAGGACAGCGAGGCAAAGCCGATGCGGGCGTGGATCTGATCCGCGCCGAGCCCTTCGGCAACCATCGTCATCCCCTGGCGCACGACATCGGTCTTCGCCCCGGTTTCGACGAGCGTCCGCCCGACAGCCAACGCCGTCATGGCGATCTTTTCCAAATTTCTGTGGCGCATCACGACCGGATCGTTTCTGTCCGTCATTTCGTCTCCTGTGTCCGCCACGAGGCGGATTGATCCGAAGGCGCCCTCCCACGCCAGCCGCGTAGCACAAGATCGTGCGCGATTGAGATCGCGGATGACGAAGACGGAAAATTTTCTCGGAGAAATCGTCGCAAGCGAGGCTTGCCAGCGCCGGAAACGCCCTCAGAGGAGGTGCATGTCTGCATGGCTCCAACCGGAAACGATCATGAAGAGGCCGATCGCCGCCACCAGCATCGCAGAAAGATAAGGCGCCTTCGCCATCACTGCGTCGAAGCGCGACGAGCGCGCGGAGATGAAGCCGATGCCGAGCGCGGTGACGGCCCCGACGGCGACGAGCATCAAGGCGAGACCGGTGCTGAAAGCGGCCACCAGCGTGATGCCGAGCCAGAATTTTCCGATCTGGAGGCACAAAAGCAGCACGGTGATCGCCGCGGCGCAGGGAATGAGCCCGCCGGAAAGCCCGAACAGGATCGTCTGCCAGGTCGAGGTCTTGCCCGCCCCGATCCGCACTTCGAGATCGCGCGCATGCGCGGCGGCATGCGCATCGAGCCCCGCATGATCATGCTCATGCGGGTGATCATGAGCGTGCAGGTGGTCGAGCGGATGCGGGTGATGATGAGCGTGCCCATGATCGTGGTCGTGTCCATGCACGTAGTCATGCCCGTGATCATGCGCCCCATGCGGATGTGTCCTGGCCGTCCCGGCAGATCGTTGCGTCTGCCACAGCATCCACATCGCGATCGACAGAATGATTGCGCCCGAAATCATCACGAAGAAGGGTTCTGCCTTCTCGCCGATCAACTCGGACCCGAAGCGCATGCCGAGGATCGCCAGAACCCAGACGATGAGCGAATGCGACAGCGCCGCCGCAACCCCGAGAAGGGCCGCCTGCCCCACCGTGCCGCGGATGGCGACGATATAAGCGGCGATCATCGTCTTCGAATGCCCGGGCTCCAACCCGTGCAGCGCGCCGAGAACGAGCGCCATGGCCGCAAGCAGGACCGGATTGCTGCCGCCCGCGGCGATCATCCCGCTCATATCCATGGCGATCCCCTCACAGGTACTTCGAGATTTCCTTGAACTCTTCGACCAGGCTCGCGCGGTCCGCCCCGTCTTCGATGCTGCCGTCGAGGCAGTGGTCGATGTGGTCGTGGATATAGAGGCGCTTCGCCTGCTCGATCGCCTTGGAGACGGCGTGGAGCTGCTGCGCGACGTCCGGGCAGGGACGCCCCTCCTCGATCATCTCGATCGTATGCCTGAGATGCCCCTCGGCCCGTTTCAGCCGCTTGACGACATCGCCGTGTGAACCGTGCTTCATGCAAATCATCCTATCCCCCCGGAGGGGATACGACAATCAAAATAGCTCACCCCCGTTTGCCGCGCTCGTGAGCCGGCAAATGGAATGGAATTTCCGCTTAAGAGGCTGAAAGTGTGGGGAGTTTTGGACGCCGGCAACCGAACGGTCGAGCGAGCCGGTCCTGAAGCCCTAGCCGGCCTCGTCCGTTGCCGTGCAATGCATGTCCCGCTCCACCAGCCGGCCATGCGACATGACGACGGTGCGGGTCGAGACATCGCCGCGGAAACGGTGGTCGTGCGAGACGAGGATCATCGCCTGCGGCAGCGACAGGAGAATCTCTTTCAGCCGCGCCTTGTTGTCGACGTCGAGCGCGTTGGTCGGCTCGTCGAGAAGCAGAACCTCCGGCTCCATCGCCAGAACGGCGGCGAGCGTGACGAGCCGCTTCTCGCCGCCCGAGAGCTTGTGGGTGATGCGGTCGCGGAAACTGACGAGATCGAGCCGCTCCAGAACCTCATCGACGATCGCCATCGCCTCGTCGCGGCTCTTGCCGAGATTGAGCGGCCCGAAGGCGATATCTTCCGCGACCGTCGGGCAGAAGAGCTGATCGTCGGGATCCTGGAAGACGAAGCCCGCGCGACAGCGCACCTCGTGGAAATCCTTCTCCTCGCGCCGCGGAGCCCCGAAGGCGGTGATGCGGCCGCGCGACGGCCGCAACAGCCCGACGATGATGTGCAGAAGCGTCGACTTGCCCGCACCGTTATGCCCGCCGATGCACAGCCTCTCGCCCGGCATCAGACACATATCGACGCCCTTGAGGACCGGCGGCCCCGAAGGATAGGCGAAATGGATATCTGAAAGGGCGATGAGTTCAGACATGCGTCATGGCCTCAGCGGATCGCCTGCGCGCCGATGAGACAGGCGAGGAAGACCGTCACGCCCGTCGCAAACACGACATCGCGGTAGGTGAAGGCGAGCGTGTCGAACAGCGGCATCCGGCCGGTAAAGCCCCGGCATTTCATGGCGCCGAGAATGCGCTCCGACCGCTCGATCGCCCGCACCAGCATCATCCCGACGAGATAGCCGACGGAGCGATAGGTGTGCCGGTTGTTCGAGGGGCGAAATCCGCGTGCCTTCATCGCCATGCGCAGACGCTGATATTCCTGCTGCAGGACGTCGACATAGCGCACGGTGAACATCAGGAGATAGATGAGCTTTTCCGGCACCATCAAACGCCGCAGCGCATGGCCGAGCGTCACCGGCTCGGTGGAGCCGACGAGCGCCATCAAGGCGAGGATCACGGCATTCGCCGTCAGCGCGATCTCCGCCGCCTGCCGCAGCCCCTGCCAGCTCGCCGCAAAGCCGAAGACGGTGAACATCGCATCACCTGGCACGGTGAAGGGCAGCATGGCGATCAGGAAGATGATGAAGCTGTCCATCATCGCCATGCGCTTGAGCGTCCGGGCGACCGGCAGCCGCGCCGACAGCATCAGGAAGAACGCCGCCAGAAGCCCGGTCGCCAAAACGGCGAGATCCTGCAGGCTCACCATCACGATGGCGAAGGCGACAGCAACGACGATGCGGGTGCGCACGTCGATGCCATCGATCAGCGTGCCCTTGGCCTCGCCCGTATCGGTGAGCGCGCGCCGTCCGGCTGAGAGAACGTGGCTCATCGTCAGGCCGCCGTCATCTTGCGCCGGGCCGCGATATAGAACGCGACGCCGAAGATGCCGAAGATATAGCCGATCCCACCGAGGATGCTCTGCATGTCGTGCTTCTCCTTATAGGCGTCGATATCGCGCCTGAGCGGGATCACCTGTTTCTGCACCGCTTCGGTGATCATCTCGTGCTGTGCTTCAAGAAGCGCGGCGAGATCGACGCCGGAGCTTTGGGCGGTCGCCCCCACAGTCCCGTCGCCGGAAGACGCCGGCTCGGCGGCACCGGCCGCAGCTTCGGCAGCGACCAGCGCCGGCGATGAGGCCTCCGCACCGCCGATCTCCGGCAACTCCTCGGCCGACATCCGCACCTGCGCCACATGGCCTGCGCCGAGATTGGCCTTGAAGACGAGCGGCACCGCCTTTTCGGGCTTGTAGGTGAAGGCGCCGGTCTCGTCGGTTACCGTCTCGCCGAGCTTGTTGCCGTTGTCGTCGAACACCTCGACCGTCGCATCTTTCGCCATGTCGCCGTTGGAAAAGCCGACCTCGCCTTCCACGACATCGCCGGACGCATAGACGGATGCGATGACCTTGTGGGCGAGAGCCTGCGACGCGGGCAGAAGAGCCAGGAAAACGAGGGCTGCGCAGAGCTTTCTCATAGCGCGACCTCCTCGGCAGCGGATCGATTGAAAGTGGCGAAGAGCTCCGGCTTGACACGGCGGGCGAGAACCACGGCCGCCCCCGTCACCAGCGCTTCGATGATCATGATCGGGATATGGGCGAAGAAGACGAGCTTGGCGGCCGGGATGAATTCGTCGCCCGACAGCGCCAGAGCGATCGCCACGAACGCAGTCGTCAGCGCGATCGCGAGCCCCCCGCCGATGGCGCCTGAAATCGCGGCGACCGTCAGCGAATTGGAGGCGATCCCCCGCCGGCACAGATAATAGACGATCACTGCCGGCAGCGCGATGTTGAGCGTATTCACCCCGAGCACGGTGAGCCCTCCGAAGCCGAAGAACACCGCTTGCAGAAGAAGCCCGACGAACAGCGCCGGAAAGGCGGCCCAGCCGAGCACAAGCCCGGCCAGACCGTTCATGATGAGATGCACGCTGGAGGGACCGATCGGAACATGGATGAGCGAGGCGACGAAGAACGTCGCGCTCAACACCCCGGCGGCCGGCATCTTTTCCGCCGTCAGCGATTTGAGGCCGAGCGCAATGCCCCCGGCCGCCAACACCGCTCCCCCGATGACGACGTCATTGGCGAGAGCTCCGTCGACAATATGCATCGATCCCTCCTGCCGTCATTCGACGTCGTAGGCGCGCACCCAGATGACGGCGTCCTGCGAGAGCTCTTTGCCCTCGAACTCCGTCTTCGGACCCGAACCGAGCGCGGCAAAGCCCCAGAACCCGGCCTTGGGGACGCCGAAGGTGAAGTAGCCGTTCTCGTCGCTCATCGCGATGACGGCACCGCCCGGCATCGGCGAGGCTTTGGGTTCGGTGGGCTTGTTCTCGTCCATGGAGGGCTCGGCCGCCATGTATTCGACTTCGATCTCGGCACCCGCGACCGGCTTGCCTTCCGACAGGACGCGGCCCGTAAAGGTGGAGCCGGCCAGAATGTTGGTCGGGCGATCGAGCGGCACGATTTCCGTCGCAAGCCCTTTGGGCTCGGCCCAATCGGTCGGCAATTGCGCCCGGTTCAGATAGGCCTTGGCGATCTGCTGGATGTAGATGTCCTCGCTCTCCTCGTAATAGGGCTGAGGCACGACGACGAGCGTGTAATCGCCGGCGCGCTTCGCCGGCAGCGTGGCATCGAAGGCTTGCGCGCTGTTTTCCAGCCCCTCGAAGGAGATCGGCTTCAGGCTGTCCTTGAGATCGATCTTCTTGCCGCGGAAGACGGCGTAGAACTCTTCCGGCGCGCCCATATCCATGACATGGCCGTTCTCGAAGGGATGCCAGAAGATGAGCTTCAGCGGCACGTCGCCCGGCTCGGCGAGATTCACCTCGGGCGTATAGATCAGCTGAAAATGCGCTTCGGCTGCGGCGGGAAGAAGAAACGCCGCCGATGTGAGGGCGGCACAGGCAAACTTACGAAGGTTCATTCGTATCGTCTCTCCAATGACTGCAGCGGACGAACCGCGACAGTGATGCGGAAAGGACGATCGGGGTTTTGGCGAGGATTGGGCGCAAATCGGATTCCTGGCGCCGTTCCACCGCCAGACGCTCACCCCGGCGTCCGTTGCGGTGCGGCACCGGTGGCCCGGCGTCGCGCGTCAGCGGCAGGTCTCCTGGCTTGCGGGTCACAGCATGGCTTCGTCTTCCCAGCGCCAATGCGCCAGTGACATGTTGAAGCCCTGCTCGCCGCTCACAGTTGCGGGGGCAGCCACGGTTTTGGTCCCTGCTGGGTACGCCTCACCGTGTTCCCTTTTAATCCGGTCGCTTTGCGTCCGGAAACCGTTGACGCCCCCATCTGCCGGCGAATGGCCATAATTGTCAATGCCGTGCACGTTGAGCAGCCATGCCCGACACGGCGTTCCTTTGCCGGCAACGGACCACGCCGAAGGGTGCCCGAGGGCACAAAAAAGGCCGACCGCACATGGCGGCCGGCCCTCTCAAACTTGCGTGGCGTCGCTGTCTTCAGCGCGCGGCGACCTGCTTGTCGCCCGCCCCGGTTTTTGGCTTGCTGCTCTTGCGCAGCATCCGCTCCAGACCGGCCTGGGCGCCCTCGTTGCCGCGGCCGCCGTCGCGGCGGGCCCCGTCACGCCGGCCATCCGAGCCACCTTTGCGGCTCTTGGGCGCGCCGCCCTCGGCCCGCTTGGCCGAACGGCCTCCTTCGGCACCTTCCGGCCTGCGGTTGCGGCCGCCTTTCGGGGCGTCGCCGTTGCGGCCTTCATTCCGCCCTTCGCTCCGCCCTTCGTTGCGCCCATCGGAGCGAGCTTCGAAGGCCGCGGGTTTGTTGCCCGAACGCCGGCGGTTGCGTGAGGGAGAATTGCGCTTGCCGGGCTGGCGTGATCTTTCGTCGCGCCGCTCGCCCGCCTGCTGGCGCACGCCTGCAGACGGCGCCTCATCGGTTTCACCGACTACCTCGGCCCCGGCCTGGTTCGCGACTGCCTCACGCCGAGGGGCCGCGCCATGCGCGTCGATCCTCTTGCCGATCAGCTTTTCGATATCGCGCAGAAGACCCCGCTCGGAATGATCGCACAGCGAGATCGCGATGCCACTCTTGCCGGCGCGCGCGGTCCGCCCGATGCGGTGCACATACGCTTCCGGCACGTTCGGCAGCTCGAAATTGACGACATGCGAAACGTCGTCGATGTCGATGCCGCGCGCTGCGATATCGGTGGCGACCAGAACGGCGACACGGCCGTTGCGGAAGGCACCGAGCGCCTTTTCACGCTGATTCTGGCTCTTGTTGCCGTGGATCGCCGCCGAGCGCAGGCCCGCCTTGTCGAGATGCTGGCTCACCTTGTCGGCACCGCGCTTGGTGCGCGTGAAGACGATCGCCCGCTCCATATCGGCAGCGCCGAGGAGATCGACGAGCATGTCGCGCTTGCCGGCACTCGCCACGTTGATGACGCTTTGTGCGATCTGCTCGATCGGGCGCGACACCGGGGCGACGGAGATTTCCGCCGGCTGGTGGAGAAAATCGCCCGCGAGCTTGCGGATCGCCGGCGGCATCGTCGCCGAGAGGAGAACCGTCTGGCGCTCGCGCGGCATCTTGGCCAGGATCTTGCGGATCGCCGGCATGAAGCCGAGGTCGAGCATCTGATCGGCCTCGTCGAGCACGACGACGTTGGTCTGGTCGAGACGGACGGCGCCGGTCTGCATATGGTCAAGAAGACGGCCAGGCGTCGCGATGATGAAATCGACACCGCGCGACAGCGCCTTCACCTGCGGTCCGGGCCGGGCGCCGCCGATGACGACCGCCGAGGACATGTTCACGAAGCGCCCATAATTGCGCACGCTGTCGGCGACCTGCTGGGCAAGCTCGCGCGTCGGCACGACGATGAGGGCATGGCATGTGCGCGGCGCGGCCGGCACCATGGTGCGGCTGAGCTTGTCGAGCAGCGGCAGCACGAAGGACGCCGTCTTGCCGGTTCCCGTCTGCGCCGTGCCGAGAAGATCGCGGCCGGCAAGCATGGTCGGGATGACCTGCTCCTGAATCGGAGTCGGATTGGTATAGCCTTCGGCGGCAACGGCACGAAGGATCGGCTCGGCGAGGCCGAGTTCATTGAAAAGTGTCAATATGAGCTTTCTCGTCGCGGCCAGCCTGAGACGGCCGGCGCGAGCTGTGTCACTTGGTTTTGGAAGCCTGCGTAGATCAGCTGCCGGGAGCTTACGCCTCAACGGGCGCCTTCGGGGCAACGATCGATACGGAAAGTTGCTTGTGACCACCGACGGCGACGAACGCCTCTACGCGCGGGGTCATCACGCCCTTGAACCACGCCTTGCGGCAATTGGCAACCGCAATCGCGTTCCCTGCCGCCGAAGCTTGCATGAGCGAGGCATTTGAAGCCGCCGCTTCTCTTGCCGGCACCCGCCGGCGCGCGTATCTCCGGTCCATTCGCGCGCCGGCCGGACAGAGCGTCCGAACCCTTGGCATTTCGCAGCCTCCGCGCCGGCTGCACATCGGCTTCGCCCCGGCCTTTCAGAGGATCTCGTCTCGTGACCCGCCTTATCGCTCCGACCCGTCTTTGGAAGGATGGCCGCTTTGAGACCGGCCTTGCCGTGGAGATCGAGGCGGGCGCGATCGACCGCATCCGGCCGCTTGGCCCGCGTGAGACGCCCGATCTCACCCCGCATCTCCTCATCCCCGCCCTCACCGACCTTCAGGTCAACGGCAGCGGCGGCGTCATGCTCAATTCCGATGCGAGCCCCGCCGCGATCGAGACGATCATCGCAGCCCAGCGGCGCCTCGGCACCGGCTTCCTGATGCCGACCCTCATCACCACGACGGCCGAACGCATGCGCGCGACCGCCGAGGCGGTGATCGAGGCCTGGGGCATGCCGGGTCTCCTCGGCCTGCATCTGGAAGGCCCGCACCTCAACCCGGAGCGCAAGGGCACCCACGACGCCACCCATATGCGGCCGATGGATCGCGCCACCCTGGCGATCTTGGAACGTCTTCGCGCCGCGGATATCCCGGTCATGCTGACGCTCGCGCCGGAAATCGTCCCCCCGGACCTCATCCGTGAAATCGCGGCGATGGGCGTCGTCGTCTCCGCCGGCCACAGCGCCGCCGATGCCGCGGAGACGGAGGCTGGCCTTGCCGCGGGCATTGCCTGCTTCACGCATCTCTACAACGCCATGCCGCCCATGACCTCGCGCGCGCCCGGCCTCCTCGGCACGGCGCTCGCGAGCGACGCCTATGCCGGCATCATCGTCGACGGCCATCATGTCTCCTGGCCGATGGTCGCGATCGCCTGCCGCGCCCGTCCGCTCAGAAACCGCACCTTCCTCGTCTCCGACGCCATGGCGACGGTCGGCGGGCCCGACCATTTCGTCCTCTATGGCGAGGAAATTCGCGTCCGCGATGGGGCCCTCGTCAATGCGGCGGGCGCTCTTGCCGGCGCCCATGTCGACCTTCTCACCTGCCTCAGGAACGCCGTCTTCCATGTCGGCCTCCCCCTCGAAGAGGCCGTCGCCATGGCGACCGACATCCCGAATGCGGCGATGCGGCTCGTCCCTCCGACCCTCGAGCCCGGCCGCCCCGTCGGCGAAATCCTCGCCCTCGATACGGACCTGACCCGCATCGGCATCTGAGGCGCCGCCGCACCGCTGACACGATCGCGCGCCAGGCCTCGCTTTCATCGAGACACAGCGCCAACCGCGTAGAGAGGGACAAATGCAGCCTATCGAGACGGACCGGCTGATCCTCAGGCGTTTCGAGAAGCGCGACGCGCCCAGCCTCTTCGCCTATTTGCAGGAGCCGGCGGTCAGCTGCTTTTTCTCCATGCGTCTCGCCGATCTCGCCGCGGCGGAAGACGAGGTGAAAAGGCGCGCCGAAAGCGACAGCGATGTCGCCGTCTGCCTTCGCGACACGGGCGAGATGATCGGCGATCTCTTCGCCGTTTTGGAAGGCGACGACACCTATGCGCTTGGCTGGAACTTCAACAAGGCTTTCTCCGGCGCGGGATATGCGACGGAGGCCGCCCGCGCCCTCTTCGCGCATCTCTTCACGACAAAAGGCGCGCGCCGTCTCTATGCCTATGTCGAGGACACCAATTATCCCTCGCAGCACCTCTGCGAACGGCTCGGCATGCGCCGCGAAGGCCTCTTCATCGAATACGTCTCGTTCATGAAGGACGAGGCCGGCAATCCGATCTTAGAAAACACCATGCAATACGCAATCCTGCGCAAGGAATGGGAGAGCAGGGCCGGGCTCTGACACGCCGCGGACAGTCCCGGGCCGCGCTCCGGCGCCACGCCGTCACGCCCTTCCGGGCGCGAAAGACACCTCGTCGAGCCCGAGCCACGCCGCCATCTTTTCGAGTTCGCCGGAGAGCGCGTCGCGGCTTTCGTCCGGCGCATCCTCCTCGAAATGCACCGACTGCACGAGAAGCCGTGTGTTCGGTCTGTCTGCCTTGAGATCGACGCGGGCCACCAGATTGTCGCCGAACAGGAACGGCAGCACATAATAGCCGTACTGGCGCTTGTCCGCCGGCACATAGATCTCGATGCGGTAGCGGAAGCCGAAGAGGCGCTCGGCGCGATCTCTTTCCCAGACCAGCGGATCGAACGGGGCAAGCAGCGCCGTCGCGTTGATCCGGCGCGGGCGGCGGGCACCGCGGTGGAGCCAGGCGTGACGCCAGCCCGGCACGCTCACGGGCAACAGGACCCCGTCCTCGGCAAGCGAGGATATCGCCTCTTGTGCCGGCCCCGGCGGTTGCCGGAAATAATCCCGCAATTCGCGATCCGTCGCGATGCCGTGCGCCCGTGCGGCACGCTCGATCAAGGCGCGATGGGCATCCGCCTCAGAAGGCGTCGGCTGATCGAGGACAGAGGCGGGCAGGACGCGCTCGGGAAGGTCGTAGACCCGCTGGAAGTTTCCGCGTCGCGTCGCCGTCGTCAGGTGACCTGCCCAGAACAGCCATTCGAGCGCCCGCTTGGTGCCGCTCCATTCCCACCAGCCCGGACGGCCCTTATGCGCCTCGAAGTCGGAGACGGACAGCGGCCCCTCCTCACGGATCCGCTGAAGCACCGCCATGGCTTCCGCCCGATGCTCGCGCGCAAATCGGCGCATCGAGGTCCAGCCCGCCTCGCCGCGATCGGCCTGCGCCATGCGCCAGCGCAGCAAAGGCTGCACCTCGAACGGCACGAGCGAGGCTTCGTGCGCCCAGTATTCGAACAATTTGCGCTGCCGTTTTGGTCCCCAAGCAAGCCTGTCGAGAAGATCGCGGTCATAGGCGCCGAGCCGGGAAAAGGCCGGAAGGTAATGCGCCCGCGCCAGAACGTTGACGCTGTCGATCTGGTGAAGCTGAACCCGGTCGAGAACCCGGCGCAAACTGGCAGAGGTCGGATTGGCCGAACGGGCGGCACCAAAGCCCTGTGCCCCGAGCGCGATCCGGCGCGCTTCGGCCATGCTGATCCTGTCGAGATGATCCATTCCGTTCCTGCGGCGCCCTTATCTTTCCTGACACCCTAGCAGACCGTCTCGCATACCCGGCACGGGCCGGAAACGTTCTTCGGACGGAAAAAGCCGTTGACTCTTATTCTTATTAAATGAACAAACTGGCCGATATATTTTGAATTGGAGAATTTCTTTGGATCTGGCATCGCTCGCCATCTTCCGCACCGTGGCCAGGGAAGGGAGCATCACCCGCACGGCTCATCTCCTCGGGCGGGTGCCTTCGAACGTCACCACGCGCATTCAGCAACTCGAGGCCGAGATCGGCGTGCCGCTGTTTCAGCGCGACAGAAAGGCCATGACGCTCACGGCCGAGGGCGTGGCCTATCTCGACTATGCCGAGCGCATCCTCAATCTCGCGGAGGAAGCAGAACAGGTCGTCAATCCGAAAGAGCCCGTCGGCACTCTGCGCATCGGCTCGATGGAATCGACCGTCGCGGCCCGCCTGCCCCTGCCCTTGGCCGAGTTCAACGCAAAATGGCCGGAAGTGACGATCGAGCTCGTCACGGCGCCGACCCGCCAGCTCGTCGACGCCCTGCTCGCGCATCGGATCGACTGCGCCTTGATCGCCCTGCCGCCGGACGACGCGGGGTTTGGCCCCGACGAGGTGGCGACGACGCCGCTCTTTCGCGAAGAGCTCGTGCTCCTGCTGCCGCCCGGGCACCCGGAAATCGAACGCTCTGAGGAGATCAAGCCCCGCGCGCTTGCCGCATTCGCGCCCGGCTGCACCTATCGCCGGCTTGCCGAGGAATGGGTGACGGATGGCGGCACCACGCCCGCACGGCTTCAGTTCCAGGAGGTCAGATCCTACCACGCCATGGTCGCCCTCACCGCGGCAGGAACCTGCTTCTCGCTGCTGCCGCGCAGCGTTCTCGATCTCGTGCCGGATGCCGATCAATTCACGATCAAGCCGTTGATGAAGATCGACACCTGTTTCGCCGAAAGGCCGGGCTTTAAGACCCCGGCTGTCCTGCAATTCCGCGAGACGCTTCGTGCTTTCTCGGACATCGCCGAGAGCCCCTATGCCCCGCAATAAGATGCCACCCAATGAACGGCTGGCGGGGATCGCCGCCGCCCTCATCCTCGTCATCGGCATGGGTTTCGGCCGCTTCGCCTTCACCGGCCTCTATCCGTTGATGGTCAAGAGCGGCCAGATCTCCGTCGAAGGCGGTTCCTACGCCGCATCCGCCAATTATGCCGGTTACCTCATCGGAGCGCTGCTTTTGGGCCTCGTCACGGGCGCAGCCGGCCGCAAGCTCTGCGCCTTTTCCGCCATCGCGACCGTCGCCTCACTGGCGGCACTCGGCCTGCCGCTGCCGGAATGGCTCATCGTCGCCGTGCGCGGCTTCGCCGGCATCTTCAGCGCCGTCGCCATGGTCGCCGCCTCCCATTGGCTGATCCATGAACGCGGGCATCACGACGGCGCCCCGGCCCTCTTCGCCGGCGTTGGCCTCGGCATCCTCGTCTCCGCCGAACTCGTCGCGGCGGGCGATGTCCTCGATCTGCAAAGCCCCGCCATCTGGCTCGTTCTCGCGGCCGCGGCACTGGCGCTCACGGTTCTCACGATCATCCTGCAGGCCCGCGTCGACAGTGCCCCGGCGCCGGCCTTGCCGCATGAGGTCGACGGCGAGGCCTCGGTCCCGTTCGGAGCAGCCCGCCTCGTCCTCGTCTACGGGCTCGCGGGCTTCGGCTACATCATCACCGCGACCTACCTGCCGCTCCTCGTGCGGACCTCGTTTGCGGACCTCAATCCGCTGCACATCTGGGCCGTGTTCGGGCTCGGCGCCGTGCCGTCCTGCTTTTTCTGGCACGCCCTTCATCGGCAGCTCGGAACCGCAAAGAGCCTCGTCGCCAATCTGCTGGTCCAGGCCGTCGGCGTCGGCCTGCCGGTCATCCATATGCCGGCGGCCTCGCTCACGAGCGCGCTTCTCGTCGGCGGCACTTTTATGGGGACGGTGACCATCGCCATGCCCGCCGCCCGCAAGATCGCAGCCAAGGCCCGCGTCAACATCCTGGCGGTGATGACGGCCTCCTACGGGGTCGGCCAGATCGTCGGCCCCCTCGTCACCAATGCGCTCTATCGCCAGAGCCAGTCCTTCGACACGTCGCTCCTGATCGCCAGCGCCGCGCTCTTCATCGCCGCCCTGATCTCTTGGAAGCGCTGAGGGGGGATCTGCTGGCCGGGCGCAATCCGCACACATCGGGATTGACGCCGAGGCTGATAGCACCCTACGCTTTTGAATAGCGAATATCTTTGAACTTCCACTTCAGGAATCGGTAAGTGAATCCAGCCTTCGATATCGAGGCTTTGCGGGCCGTGGTGGCCGGCATCGAGTTGCGCAGTTTCGCGCGGGCGGCGGTCGAGCTCGGGCGGTCGCAGTCGGCGATCAGCATGCAGCTCAAAAAGCTCGAGCAACAGGCGGGCACCCAGCTCTTCGTCCGAAAGGGCAGAGGCCTGGTTCCGACCGAAGCCGGAGAGGCTCTGGCCGCCTACGCCCGCCAGATCGTCACCCTCAATGACGAAGCCGCGCGCACATTGGGTGCAGCGGTCGCCTCGGAGACCGTGCGTCTGGGTTTGCCGCAGGATTTCTTCGACGATGTGATGCCGGCCACGCTCACCGCGTTCGCGGCGGACCATTCCGAGGCGCATGTGGAAGTCCGCGCCGGTCCGAACCACACTCTGAGTGATGAAATCCGGGCCGGGCGTCTCGATGGGGCGATCGTCTTTTACCCGGAAGGCGCCGGCGGCGACGGAGAGCCTCTCGGCCGTCTGCCGATGCGATGGCTCATGCACAAAGCCGTTGCCGGCCAGAGCATGCAGGACAGGGTTCCGCTGGTGATGTTCGATCACCCCTGCCTCTTCCGGCAGGCGACGCTTGCCGCACTCGATAAGGCGGACAGGCGCTGGCGCGTGTCGGTGACGACACCGAGCCTGCCCGGGATCTGGGGTGCGTTGCGCTCAAAGCTCGGGATCGCGGTCAGAACCGGGCATGGTCTGCCCGACGACATCGTTTGCGCCGACGACGGTCTCGGATTGCCGACGCTGCCTGCGATCGAGCTGAGGCTTCTCAGGTCGCAAAACGCGACGCCCGCCGCGCATGATCTCTGCGAGGCGCTGCGCCGGGAAACGATCGATCGCGTGGCGCCGCACCGGAATTCCACCCCATGACGACGGATACGCTCTGGCAGCACCTGCCGAACCTCCTCGTCATCCTGTCGATCTTCACGGTGGGCGTCGCAAGCCCAGGTCCGGCGACGTTGATGATCATGGGAACGGCCATGGGGAGAGGCCGCGCCCCGGCCGTCGCACTGTCCTGCGGCGTGGTTCTCGGCTCCATGGTCTGGGCCTCGATCGCGGCACTGGGATTTGTCGCCGCGCTCAAAGCCTCGGCAACGCTCTTCCTGGCGCTGAAAATGGCCGGGGGGCTCTACCTGATCTTCCTCGCGGCGAGATCCGCGCGCTCGGCCTTCACGGCGGGGCCCGCAGCCACGCCCAAATCGGCAGGAACAGGCAGCCTGAAGCGCTGCTTCGCGCAGGGGCTCCTGCTCCACCTGACAAATCCCAAGGCGCCTCTGGTCTGGCTCGCGACCTTGTCGGTGGGCGTCGGCGAAACGGCGCCCGCCGCCTTCCTGATGACCGTCATCCTCATTTGCGCGTTCGTCGCGATGACGGTCTTCGTCGGCTACGCCTATCTGTTCTCCACGCAAACCGCCTCGCGGTTCTACCTCTCGATCCGGCGCCCGATCGATGCCCTGCTCGGCGTTCTGTTCGGCGCGGCCGCGGTCAAGATCCTCACCTACCGGCCGAGCTGGTAGGCGCCCGCCCGGCGCCATGCTCTGCCGCCTCGGTCATCGCCAGGGCGTCCGGAGATGTCTCTCATCGCAGATCACCCCTGTGAACGACGTGGACTTTGTTGCCGTCCGGATCGCGGAGATAGGCGCCGTAATATCCATCACCATAATGCAGCCGCGGGCCGGGGCGCCCGGCATCCGCTCCCCCCGAAGCCAGTCCCGCGTCATAGGCACTGTCGACCGCCGCGTGGGATGGCGCTTCAAAAGCCACCATCGTGCCATTGCCCACGCTCGCCGGCGCTCCGTCGAACGGGGCATAGACATAAAAGCGCGGCAATTGCTGACCTTCGGCAATCCAGCAACGTGCCTCAGGCCCCCCATCCGGCTCGACAACGCGCTGCCGCAGCCCGAGCGGCGCAAGCAAGGCGTCGTAAAAAGCTGCCGCCCGTTCCATGTCGTTCGTTCCGAGCGTGACGTGGCTGAACATGCACCAATCCTCACGGCTCCGGACGAGACCGGGCGCTCACCCGCCGACGGCTTCGCTGAGCGGCAGCGTGTCGAACTGGGGGCGGGCCAGGTGACAGATCTCGTAGCGCGTCGCCTTCGGGTCTGCACTCTCCCCCTCCGTGATCAAAACCCGCACGGTCCGCCACGAACGCGTGTCCACGCCCACCGTCGCCACCACGGTGCCGCTGGCCGAAGCGGCCTCGCGGCACCACGCCCCTTCGCCCGCCAGAGCCGCCGTCAAATCGGCATCGACCGGAATGTCGCTCTCGCTCATCGCAAGGAACTTGGCGTCCCCACCGGCGCCGCGCCGGGCCTCCAAGGAGACATAGGTCGCTATGGACGGACGACCGAACGAACGGGTCACGACGTCGAACCCACCATCGCTCAGAAACGTCCGAAAGGCGTCCTCCTGGCGCCAGAGATAGAGGGAAGAATAGTCGTTTGCGACGGCGCCGAGACGGCCGATTTCCCGCACGAGAAAAGCCTTGAAATACAAATCCGGCACCGCCGACCACTGGCCGCTGCGGTCATTCACCCGCGAGCGGATAAGGCCCATGTCGTAGCTGGCGGGCAAACGGTGGGAGTAGTGGGCGATCATCATGACTGGGTCTTTAGTATCGGGTGAAGCCTCTGCCGCATCGCTTTCCGGTGAAGGAGCTCCCCCTCAGGACGTCGCTTTTCCCAACCGCCTGGCGCCGACCTGGAAGACCGAACATACTTCACGAAATCAAAATTCACACTTCATCAATATTCGTTATTAAAAAGTCTAGAGCGCTGCTAGCCTCCCGGTCAATCCCGATATTGGGATCAATCTGCCCGCGCACGGTTCAGACAGGTGATGTGAGAAGGCGGACGCGAGATGACCGCGAACAGACCGACCATCGGCAATGACAATCGCGGCACCGACAATCGCGGGCTTGAGGATCACGGCAGCCTGATCATCGTGCTCGCCGGCAGCGTCGTGCTCGCCTTGGCCTTCGGCGTCCGATCGGTCTTCGGCGGCATCATCGAGCCCCTGTCGCGCGACCTTTTTGGCGGCAGTATCGAAGTCTTCTCGCTGTCGATCGCAATCCAGAACCTCGTCTGGGGCCTGGCGCAGCCGGGCTTCGGGATCATCGCCGACAAGTTCGGGGACCGGCGCGCCCTGTGGCTCGGCTTTCTCTGCTATGTCGCCGGCATGCTGGTGACCGTCGTCGGCACCACGCCGCTGGCGCAGCATCTGGGCGCCGGCCTCCTCGTCGGTATGGGGATTTCCGGCACGGCGTTCGGCGTCGTCCTGGCGGTGGTCGGACGGGCGGCGCCCGTGGAGAAACGCGCTCGTTATCTCGGCATCACCTCCGCCATGGGGTCGACGGGACAGGTCGTCCTGCCGCTTCTCGTCTCCTGGTTGATCGAATGGCTCGACTGGCGGATGACGCTGGTCGTCGTCACCTTCGCGCTTGCCCCCATGGCCCTGTGCATTCCGTTTCTGCATGCACACGTCACCGACGGCAGCCCGAGGATCGGCGATGCCGACAGCGCGTCGATCGCTCAAACCGTCCGAAAGGCCTTCGGACATTCGAGCTATACGTTGCTCAGTGCCGGGTTCTTCGTCTGCGGCTTCCATCTCGCCTTCATCACCGCGCACCTTCCGAACTACGTGCAGAATTTCTGCGTCTCGACGGCCTCTGCGGCGGAGCTGCGGGCGCTCGGCCTCCAGGCGCTCGCCCTGGCCGGCTTCGCCAACATCTTCGGCACGCTCTTTGCCTCGCATCTCGGGACGCGATTTCCGAAGCCCTATGTGCTTGCCGCGATTTATGCGCTGCGGGCGCTCGCGATCCTCATCTTCATCTCGCTTCCGGTGACGCCCGCTTCGGTCATGGTCTTCGCACTCGTCATGGGCGGCCTCTGGCTGTCGACCGTGCCGCTGACGAGCGCGCTGGTTTTAACGATGTTCGGCCCCCGCGCGATGGGAACCCTGTTCGGCTTCGTGTTCCTGAGCCACCAGCTCGGCGGCTTCGCCGGGGTCTGGCTCGGCGGCGTGTTCTTCGATCGCTACGGAAGTTACGATCAGATCTGGTATCTCGCGATCGGCCTTGGCATCCTCTCGGCCGTCGCGCATCTTCTCGTTCAGGAGCGCGCGGCTCCCCGCATGGGCCTCGCCTATGGCGAATGAAATTCTTCTGCTCTGGCTCGCGGCGCTTCCGCTCATGGGAAGTCCCGGCCCCGCCACGATGAGCCTTGCCGGTCTCGGCATGGCCTTCGGCTTTCGCTCCAGCCTCGGCTACCTCGTCGGCATCATCACGGGTACAGCCGGCGTCCTCTTGATGATCGCAACCGGCGTGACCACGCTGATCCTGGCCCAGCCGGTCTTGCTCACGGCGCTGACGATCCTCGCCGGGATCTACATCCTCTATCTCGCCTGGAAAATCGCCACCGCGCCCGCCGGGCCCCTCGCTCCGCGCGCGCAAGAGGCGCCGGCCTTCGTGCCGGGCTTCAGTCTGGCGATTGCAAATCCGAAGGCCTTTGCCGCGATCGGGGCGGTCTATGCCGGCCACACCGTCGTCGCGGACGATCTCACGGCCGATGCCGTCTACAAGCTCGCCGCACTCGCGCTCGTCATCGTCATCGTCAACACGGCATGGCTCGCCTTTGGCGCGGTCTTTTCACGAATTTTGACGGACCCCGCGATCGGACGCGCCGTGAATGTGGTCTGTGCGGTCATGCTGGTGGCATCCGTCGGTTTTGCCCTCCTTTCCTCGGAGGGATGATATCCGGCGCTGCGCCCGGCAACGTCGCGCCGTCGCGTCATGCCCGATGGAGCGCACCTCACGGCAGAAGAACCAGGCTGCCGGTCGTGTGCCCGGCCTCGAGCTCGGCCTGCGCTTTCGCCGCCTCGTTCAGTCGGTAACGCCCGCCGATCTCTGCGGTGATCCCAGATCCGAACGCCGCGATGACCGCATTCGCGGCTTCCGGATAGCGCGCCTGATCGGCCGCATAGGCCATGACGCTGGGTTTCGCCAATGTCGCCGTTCCCAGTTCATCGACCCCGATCGGCGAGACCGGGCCCGCGACCCAACCGATGCTGGCGACGGCGCCAAAAGGGCGGACGCTCCGCAGCGATTGTCGCAGCATGTCCCCGCCGATGCCATCGATTGCAAAATCGGCGCCCCGTCCGCCCGTCAGATCCGAAACCTCGCGCACCACATCGGCGGTGCGCCCGACGATGACGTGATCGACACCATTGGCCGTGGCGAAAGCCGCCTTCTCCGGCGTACTGACGGTTCCGATCACCACGGCCCCGAGCGTTTTGGCCCAGCGGGTCAGCATCACGCCGAGGCCGCCGGCGGCGGCATGAACGAGAAGGACGGATCCGTCCCGCACGGGATGGCTGACCGTGACCAACATATGCGCGGTCAGACCCCGCAGCATCGACGCCGCGGCAACCTCGAAAGGGATCTCCGGCGGCAGCCGGACGGCCCGCCAGGCGGGCACGAGCCGCATTGAAGCGTAGCCGCCGGGGGCGCCGGCATAGACGACACGATCCCCGACCCGAAGTCCCTCGACATCCGGCCCGATGGCCTCGACGATCCCCGCGCCCTCGACACCGGGAATCCCTGGCGCCGGCAACGGATAAAGCCCCCGTCGGTGATAGATGTCGATGAAACTGACGCCAATGGCGTGCTGGCGCAGGCAAATCCCGCCGGGACCCGGCTCCCTGGGCTCCGCCTTTACGACCTCGAGCACCTCCGGCCCGCCGGGCGCTGCAATCCGAACCTCAAACTCCACCATCTGGGCCTCCATCTGTTCGGCACGATGATGGCGGTTCACAGGACGTGAGAAAATTCCCTTTTTCCGCACTCGCCTTGTGAATATATTGACATATGGATTGGGAGAACCTCCGCCATTATTCGGTTTTTGCCACCCATGGCAGTCTCGCAGGCGCTGCGCGCATCCTCGGGGTGGAGCATGCAACGGTCGCCCGCCGGATCGCCGCGCTCGAGGCGCATCTTCACGTCAAGCTGGTCGACCGGCGCGGTCGGCGTCTGACACTGACGCCGGACGGAGAGCGGATCGCGGCCCTCGCCCGGACCATGGAATCGGGCGCCGAAGCGGTCGCACGCGCGGCGGCCGGAGCGCGCGCCGAATTGAGCGGAGACGTCGCCATCAGCGCCCCGCCGGCATACGCGGCCGCCCGACTTGCCGCGCCGCTCGCAGCTTTGCGACAACGCCATCCCAAACTGGAGATCCGTCTCCTCGGCGAATTCCGCAGTTCCGCCCTGGAAAGACGCGAGGCCGATATCGCCGTCCGCCTGAGCCGCCCTGAGACGGGGGATTTTACGATCACGAAACTCGGCGTGATGGCATTTCGTCTCTATGCGAGCCCGGCCTATCTGGAGGAGACGCCGGAGCCAGACTGGACGTTCATTGGCTATGACGGGTCCATGGCGACCGCGCCGCAAGAGGTGAGACTTCGCGAAATCGCCGCAGGCAGACCCATCGCCTTCACCGCCAGCACCGCGGAAATCCAGCTTGCGGCAGCAAAGTCCGGCGCCGGCATCGCGATCTTGCCGGATTTCATGGCTGACGAGGACGGGATGCTTGTCGCCGTGAGCGACGATGGACCCGTCTTCCAGCGCGACATCTGGCTGGTGGTTCACTCCGACATGAAGGCCGCGGAAACGATCCGCGTCACGATCGAGGCTTTAAAGGCCGCGCTTACTCAAGAGCATGGAACCAGCTGAGGTCGCAGGCTCTCAGAATCGCCTCCGGGGGCCTTCGCCACTGACGCTTGAAAGCGAAACTCCGATCCCATGTCGGCCCTCGACGACCCGTCATTGGGCGCAATCGGAATGGACGCCCGGGCGTTTTGCGTCTGCCGACGGCCACATCGCACAGCCGGAAAGCTCCTCCGGCCCATGAAACGCCACCGGTCGCGCCGCCGCAGAAACCTCTCATGCCCGTCGCGTGTCTCCCCGCGTTCGGATCGGAGACCGCGCCCCGTTTCTCGCCCCCGGGTTCTCCCCCCGTTCCTCGGGCGTCTAGAAAGTCGTCAGATAGAGTTTCAGCTTCCCGTCTTCGGCCAGATCCTTCGGCGTGACGATCGCCTCCGCTTGGATACGTTCCCAGCACGCTTGCCGAGACATGCCTCCCGATTGGCACTCGGGGCGCGCACGCCAGTCGTTCAGGAGAAATCGGCGACCCGCCTCCGTGTCGAAGTTCAGATCCGCGATCTTGCGCATATGTCCGATCGGATGACCGATATCCCTGAAGATCTTGAAAATCAGCTCCGCGCTGTAAATCGCTTCCGAATCCGCCCGATAGAAATGATCGTAGGGGAAGTAGTAATAGTCATAGGCTGCGAGCGAGGCGGGACTGTTCAGCTGCCCGGCCGGACGGTAATCCTTCTTCGTCACATAGATCGCGAATTTCTGATCGACTCCTGCCTCTATGAAGTCCTCCAGAGGCATTTCGTCGACGCCCAGCGTCTCCGGCGAGGATTGCATGACATAAGGGCCTCCACCGGTAAT